>NZ_JADYXI010000002.1:0-403647 GCF_015864375.1 Pseudoalteromonas sp. SWYJZ19 | reverse complement strand
CAAGCGCACAGGGCGTGCATCTGTGAAAGTGTTATGGCAAGGATGGCTTAAGTTACAAGCCATCCTGGAAGGCTACGATTTAGCAAAATCTCTTGAGCCAGACTTGTGATCAAGAGACAGCCAATTGGCGCCTTTATTAATACAAAACTAAGGCTTAATCACCTTTAACTTCTAAGTTAATAAACTTAACTAGCTCTTCAGGTTGCCCTATTAGCATCATAACTTGTTGGTTAATTTCCATCATAGTTTTACCTTCAGGTAGCTTTGCAGACACACTGAATGAATTTAAACCTTTAGCAAAGCTAGTTAAAGCCTCTGCAATATTTTCAGTTACAGGAGCCTGTTGTAACTGCTGCTCTAACATCATTTCCATTTGCTCTAGCGTCATGCCTTGCTTTTCAAGCTCGCTTGATAGTAAGTCTTTTAACTTACCTTGGTTATTTAAAGCAAAGCTAACATTGCGCGGCTCTAACCTACTCATTGCTTGCATAACAAGTGTTTGCTGCTGTAACTCTTGCTCATAAGTAAGTGGCTGGTTACCCGCTTCTTGCTGCGCTTTACTAATCGCCAATGAAGCATCCATTAATGCTTTTGAATTAGCCAAGCCCATATCCATATTAAAACTAACAATGTCTTTTGCATCAAGCTTAACTACTACATCACTATTGCCAGACTCTTCATCGTAATCAAGTGATGAATGTAAGTCGTAACTTGCCGACGCGAGCATTTCATTTGTATCAGCAGGTAATTTTGAAACAAAATCTTTATCAAACTGAAAGCTTTTTACATCAAATGATGTATGCGGTGATATTTTATCTGGCTCGTAACCTGTTATTTCAATGCTTTGAATATTAGCAACATTGTCGCCCTCTGGGCTTATTACTTCCATGTTTGTTATTTCTACGCTTTTTGAAATAACACTTGCCGATAAACCAGCGTATTTAAATGTAGCGCCAGTTTGCTCGCTTACTAAAGCAAGTTGCTTATCTACTTCTGCACGCACTTCTTGTGTAGCTACATAATTTGCATAGCTCACGCCACCAACGCCCGCAGCTACAATCGCTGCAACTATTACTAACTTTTTCATGTTATTTCCTTATTCTATTCTTTGTGTAAACCGAGTTTTATTAAGAGTAACATTACACATTAACACCCGTAAGTATTAATTAATTAAACTAAGCAACTCATGTACTGTTTTAACTGGGGTAATTTTAGCGCCCAGCCCTTCCATCGACTTATGGTAATTACGAAATGGAATATATATTTCTGTAAAACCATGTTGTGCTGCTTCTTTAACACGTGGCACACCACTATCAATTGGGCGTACATCGCCGTTTAAGCTGAGTTCGCCCATAATACACGTGGTACGTGGCACAACAAATTCATTTAAGCTGCTAAGTAACGCGGTTACTAATGCTAAATCAATACAAGTTTCTGTTTCATCAATTCTTAGGCCACCCACAATATTAAAAAACGTATCGTGGAATATTTTGGTTTTAGTGTGTTTTCGTAATATGCCAGTCAGCATTTTTATGCGGTTCATGTTTAAACCAACGCACACACGCTGCGGAAATTCCGCCTCGGTTTCGGTCGTTAAACACTGAATTTCCAGCAATAAATTACGATTGCCTTTACGAATACAGGTAATTGTAGAGCCTGGCGAGTCAGTGGTTGAACCCGACAAGAAAATTTCGCTCGGGTTATCAACGCTTAACATCCCACGTTCGCACATTTTAAAAATGCCAACGGTATCTATATCACCAAAGCGGTTTTTATTTGCCCTAAGGGTTCGAATTTGCCCATCGTTGGTGTCTATGTGTAAAAGCGCATCGACAATATGTACAAGTGTTTGAGGACCTGCTATTTCGTTATTTTTATTTACATGAGCAATAATAAACATGGTTACATCATTTTGCTTACAGTATTGAGTCAATGCTTGGGCGGCACTTTTTACTTGCGAAGGCGAACCTGGGCTACCATTTGCCGTTTCGGTTACAACCGCTTGAATAGAGTCAATAACAGCAAACTTAATTTTATTTTTCTCGAGCTCTTCAATGATGGTTTCAACACTGGTTTCTGAAAGTAAATAAAGCTCGTCAGGGTTATAGTTTAACTTTAAACGATTTACCCTGTTTTTAAACTGCGATAATGACTCCTCGGCCGTACAGTAAAGTGACGGCATACGTTGTGACATTCTCGCCACTAGATCAGATAGCAAGGTTGTTTTACCAGCACCTGGATCACCCGAAATTATATTAACAGAGCCGGTAGTTACACCACCGCTTAGCACACGATCGAGCTCGCCTATTTCAGTTAGCTGTTTTTCTGCCTCTGACGTAGCAATATCATTAATTTTTTTAGAGCCGCCACCAGCACCGCCAGCATAACCACCTACATTTGCTCGAACTGACGCTTTTTTACTCTGCCCTGCTGAAGGTTTAAATTCTGCTAATGTGTTCCACGCACCGCAGCGGCATTGACCCTGCCAACGTGGGTAGTTCATGCCACATTCTGTACACACAAACTCTATTTTTGCCGCTTTAGTCATTTATAACCTTATCTACGATTCTCTAATTTTAAAAACATTTACTTCTAATAACTTATTTTGCCACTTCAAGCATTTACTTAGCAACAAACTCTTGCCTGCGTAAAAATCTAGCGTCACAATCATTAAATACACATGGTGTTTCTTTTTAGCTATAATTTAGGGCATACTTTTTGCTTTGAAATAGTTTAAAGTAACTTGCCAACAAAATGGCATATAACACATAATAACAAGAGCTAAACAGTAGTAACTAAAATAATTGTACCTATATTAATAACATAGCGCGATTTAACGTTTATTGAACTTCTAATAAATGGACTTAACAGTATACCTACTTTTTCAATTAGACGGTGATGGTTTTATAAATGGCTGATGACATAATGCTCAAACACGAAGACCTCGTGAATGAGTTAAAAACATATTTAGGCAATGCTAAATTTGACCTAATTTTCAAATCAAAAACCGCTGGGTTAACCAAACCTGAGCAATTTTTGATGAAAATGGAAATGTCACGCTTATCTCAGCCAGTGGCACGCTTTGTTGATCTTCGTGGATTAGTGACGGGCCAAGTAAAACCGTATGAGCATAACGGCAAACAGCACTTTATGGATGACACAGCCATTGAAGTGTTTGAAAAAGCACTTAAACAGCATGGTGAATATACCCTAGCCGTTTACGAAGCCGTAATGAATACAGAAAATAACCACCGAGTATTACAAAAACAAGCCGCCGAAAAATCAGAACTACAAGAATCAGAAAGTAACTTAAGCACTGAAGTCATTAAGTTTGCCTCTTACGAGAGCCGCCGTGAAGAACGGATGAATTACTCAATAAAAGTAACTATTGATTACAAAGATAAAAAGAACATTGCTGCTAGCACCTCAGATATATCTTTAAGCGGTTGTAAGGTTAAGCTTGCAACGCGCTACTCTATAAAAAAAGGTGAACTAATAGCAATGCGCTTGGTAGGCCTTGAACAAGACTTTGAACTTGGCCTAAAAAACGGTATTCAATACGAGGTTGTTGCCGTTGAAAATATCTCTCGTGAATACAACCACATTCGCTTAAAACGCACTTATATCGAAAATAACGACGCCTTTAATGACTTTTTAGAAAGCTTTATTCACGGTAATAAACGTCGTTATAAAGTAAATTTAGATAACACGCTCGATGCTGTAGTATCAAAGGGGTATGAGCAATACTACATCCCTCGTGTAACGTCTTTATATGTATTTTTAAGCAAAAAAGATGAACAGTATTACCCAAGCCTTAGCCTTACTACTGAAAATAATATTTTTATCCAGCGCTATTTTACCGATGAAAGAAAAACACCGTGTTTGTACAATATACTCAATCATCAGCGCATTACACAATTACTAACCCAAATTACCGCGGTCAAAGAAGATTACCTCTATACATTTACACATATATCATCGGGTAAAATTTACTATTACTCTGCGACACGAACTGAGCTAAATAATAACCCTAAATTACGTGATCTATTTTTAGGTTTTGGTAGCCAAAAAGAAAGTTGGCAGTGCTTTAAAATACAAATAATGCCAAGTCATCCAGATGATTCTTTTATACCGCTTTCATTACCTAATAGTGCTGGCGCTAATATTGAAAAACTCAACAAGCCGCCTTCCCCTCGAGTTAAAGGCCTTATAAAAGACGTTAAATATATTGTTGTACTTACAAGTATTGGCAATAAAACAGAGCAAGCAGATTATAAACAACTTACTTTTGATAAAGCGTTAGTAAATCAGCTTAAACATTTTGGCCACGCAAAACATAAAACGCCACCTTATTTAGATATTGTGCCACTTGAATACGTAAATTTACGCTCGCATAAGCGCTACCTTTATAAAACACCGGTTAGCGTCACTATTAATGATGAAGTATTTAACGGTTATACACGTGACTTTTCTGTAATGGGTTTGCAATTAGAGTGCGAGCAACCAGTCACATTTAAAAAAGGTGATATAGTACTTTTAACATTTCCTGAGCTTCAAAAAATAACTAAAAAGCATAAACTTAGCGAACTAAAGTACGAAATAATGGCCATTAGTAAGTCATTCACTACTATTAACCTAAAAGCGAATCGTGTTGCTGATTTACCCCATGCTGGCGTGACTTTTTTCACTCAGCTAATAGAAGGTAATAAAGACAAACTTAAAGTATCTGAAGAAGCGCCAAAAGTAGAAGGCTTATCTACCGCGCTTAGAAATATGGTTACAAAAAGTGTATGCCAATTTCCGCTGTATTTACACAAGGAAGCTGCACACTTTAAAACAGGTGCAATTGGTTATGGCTTATACGCCAGTCCTATGCATGTTATTTTGCAAAATTTTGGCTTATTAGGTAACAAAACTGACTTTTCGAGTATCCTTACCGAAGAGCAAATTATTAATGTAATAACGCCTAATATTAAAGATCGCAGTCGCCAAGACGCACCGCTTGCTTTTACACTCGCTATTAATTTCGACCCTCGTAAGGGCAAAATTGAAGAGGCTATTGTTAGCCAATGCGCTTTAGGTGAAGACTACTCAAGCTTTTATAAACAAATTAGTAAAGGCATTACATCACAACTTATATTTGTGATGCGTTTGTATATTTCGCGCACAGGTCGCCCCGATACTGACTACCTATCTAATGAGCTTAAATACGTAAGCCAATATGCAATGCATAAAGCAAAAGATTTAGAAGAAGCATTATGGGCTGTTGCAGGCGTGGGGGACGTAGTAGATATAACTGAAGAAGCTCTAAGCCATTTAGAGCTTAAAAAAGAGCAAGTTGAACAAATGGGCCGCCGTAAACTAATTTGGTTAAACCGCTTACGCTAAGCAGTTTAACTTAAACAACTTTAAAGAGCGGGCTCTTTATCTAACGGAATGGCCAACATATACAACAATTGTAATAATGACCCTTCACAAATAGCCGCTTGTGCTTGCTCAACTACTTTAGGTTTGCCATGCACTGCTACACCTAGGCCAGCTTTTGCCATCATGACTAAATCGTTTGCGCCATCGCCAATAGCAACTGTTTGCGACTTCTCAAGCCCTAGTTTATGTTGTAACGACTCTAGAATAATTGCTTTTTGTTGTGCATCTACAATTGTACCCAGTACTTTACCTGTTAGTTTATCGTCTTTAAATTCGAGTACATTAGCGTGCACTTCATCTAAATTAATAAGCTCTTGAACGCGCTCTGCAAACGGTACAAAACCACCTGATGCAATTGCTAAATACCAGTCATGCTGTTTTAGAATTTGACACAGCACTTTAATGCCCGGCATGAGTGGCAATGCACTTTTTAGCTCTTCAATTAAGCTTTTTTCAATACCAGCCAGTTTAGCTACGCGCTGATTTAAACTCTCGCTAAAATCAAGTTTACCCGCCATTGCAAGTGCGGTTACAGAGGCAACTTCGTCGTAAACATCCGCAAGGCGTGCTATTTCGTCTATGCACTCAATAGTTATTGCAGTTGAATCCATATCCATAACCAATAAACCAGGCTCATATAAATTAGGCACAGTAGCAACTTGCACTAATTGACAATCTAGAGTGCTTGAAAACTCTTGTAGTACTAACGGGTTTATAGCTTGATCGGAGTTTTGCGCGTAAAAACACAGTGCTGGAGCTAACCCTAAATCTGGTTGATATTGGCATATAGCAGTGACGGTTTGGTTATGCATAGCTAAAAAATCAATAATGCTAACAATGTGTTTTTCTTCAAAATCACCCGCAAATGCGATGCTAAATAACCCTAATGCTTTGTTTGGTATATAATCAAGAGGTGTAAATGCACCACCACTATAGCTAAACCATTTATTTAGAGTTAAGTGTTGTAATGGTTGCTCAGCAGCTTGCTGTGCCATGTTGATTTGCGACATGGAATCTCCGTGTTTATTTTTATTTTCCTGATAATTGGCATATCATAACTGGTATTCTCAACACTAAATTCGCCATCAGGTGGGGTTTAAGGTTATAGTTAGTGTAGTTGTAACATCAAATCAAAATGCTGTCAGTAGCATAAACGGTGACTATGAAAAATAACCATATTAAAAACCCTATTACTGCTTCTCAAAGAAAACGACTTGTTCGCTTAATACTAGCGGCTGGTTGTTTTGTATTACTAAGCTGGGTAGGTGTTAATAGTAGTTTTCAGAGTCATCAGTTACTTTATGATAGTGCCGATAGCACGGCAAAAAGCCTCACTCAGTTTATGGCTTTAAATGTTAAAACACCGCTTATTGAAAAAAACAAACCACAGCTCAACGCCATTTGTAACGATATAAGTAAAGATGAATTTGTACTTTCTGCGACTATTTATGATCAACAAGGCATTTTAATTGCTAGCAGTGACAATTGGCAGTCACATCATATTTATGGACAACTCCCTGACTCTACACCGGGTATTAGTAAACTAAAAACACCTTTTATGGAACCCGTGATAAGCGATGATGACCGCCCTATAGGCTTTGTGTCTGTTACTTATTTAACTCGCGCCGCAATATCCGACAGCCATAATCATTTTCATGACTTAGGTCGTCAAGTATTGTTAATGCTAGTGATTGCATGTATTTTTACGTGGCAGTTAGGGCGTGGATTAAAACGTTGGCAGGTAAATCGCTATATGCAAAAAACATCTGAACAAGAATCGTAAAGCTGCTTTGCAAGCGTCCCTCTTTCACTATGTGGCTTTAAATCACATAACGCGTTAAATACATCAGGTATATGTAATGGCGTGTTAACTTCACCTTGATGACCGCTTAACGGCATTGAAGGTGAGTCGGTTTCAAGCACTAAGTGCTCTGGCTCAATAGCAGCAATAACAGCGCGTGTTTTAACTGCGCGATCATAGGTAATAACACCGCCTATGCCAAGCTTAAAACCCTGCTTAATATAGTACTGCGCTTGTTGAAGTGAGCCCGAAAAGGCATGAATCACTCCCCCGTTTTTTGGCTTACACCGCTTAAACGATTGCGCAATTAAATCATGGCTTTGCCTATGATGCACAATAAGCGGTAAATTAAGCTCATTAGAAAGCCCTATTTGCTGCTCAAATAAATAAGTTTGTTTAGGAAGGTTTTCAATACTTCGATCAAGCCCGCACTCCCCAATAGCAACCAGCTGATGTTTATTTGTAGTCGCGAATTCAAATAACGCTTCTATGTGCGATTCGTTATGTTGCTCTAAAAAGTAAGGATGTAGCCCTGCGGCTATTTTTATACTTGGGTAAGTTGCTTTGAGTTTTATGAGAGTATGTGATTGAGCAAGCGTAATACCCGGCACAACAAACTGATTAACTCCCTTTGCTACACACTCACTTATGAGCGATTCACGATTCGAATCAAACTCGCTAAAGTCGAGGTGGCAATGAGAGTCAATAAATTGCACGGTTACTTACTCATCTTTTAATTAAGGGTTTAAGCGTGTAATTTGCCAGCTGTTATCTGCTTGGCGCTGATATATAAAGCGATCATGCAAACGATGCGCCCCACCTTGCCAAAACTCAATTTTAGTGGGTACTACACAATATCCGCCCCAAAAATCAGGCAATGGAATTTCACATTTAGCAAACTTACTTTTCATGTTGGCGAAGGTTTCCATTAGTACTTTACGTGATGACACCGGACGACTTTGCGCTGATGCCCATGCAGCTAATTGGCTTTCTTTAGGACGAGATAAAAAGTACTTTGCCACAGCAGAGGTAGGTAATGGTTTAGCCTCGCCATATACAATAACTTGGCGTTCCATGTGGTGCCACGGAAAGTGCAGCGATATTTTATTATTACCTTTAAGCTCTTGCGCTTTACGCGAACCTGTATTGGTAAAAAATACAAAACCGTTATCATCCAGATGCTTTAAAAGCACAATGCGCTGTGAAGGTTGACCGGTTTCATCAACAGTTGCTACAACCATCGCAGTTGGATCGGGTAACTGGCTTGCCACTGCATGCTCAAGCCATGTTTCAAACTGCTTGAATGGATCATCTTGCAAGTTATCTTCGCTTAACGCGTCTTGCAGGTATTCACGGCGGATATCTTCGAGTTTCATAACAAGTCCTTTAAATAAAGCCTTAGAAAAGAGCTTAGAGTAGCGAGCTTAAAACAATGGATGTTGAGTAGTAACAAATATTAAGATTCAGGTGCATGCGATAGCAATAAACATAGAGTCTCAGGCGTATCGTTGGGTTTCGTTTCACTCAACCCAACCTACAACGTAAACTACACAACTCAGATATCTGCAAGTGTAGAAGTGCTGACAAGACGGAGTGCTTTTTTATGCCAAGGAGCATACATTTAGTATGTGACTTAGGCTAAAAAAGCACGACAACGCAGTCAAAGCGAACTACACGCAGCAGACGGTTCACCTAAGTAGTTTAGCCTAAGACAAGGCATCCAACCCGACTTATCCCTATGAGCATACGGTTTGTATGTGATTAGGGTAAGTTGGGGTGGATAACGCAGTATTAGGTTAAAATACGACGGTGATTACATTTGCTCCATGACTTCAATGCCGAGTAAGTCCAATCCCGTTTCTAATGTTCTTGAAACCAAATTACACAACACTAAACGGCTATCGCGCACGCTTGGCTCTACGCCCTCTTTAAGTACTGGGCAGGCTTCGTAAAATGTCATGTATAAGCTTGCTAGCTCATATAAGTAACCACATAGTACGTGCGGTGTTGCTTCGCTGATCATTAAATCAAGTACTTCTTCAAGCTGTAGTAGCTTAAGTGCTAGTGCTTTTTCTTGAGGCTCAATAATTGCAACATCTGAATTTAATGTAGCTGCATCAACGCCTGACTTACGGAAAATACTGCGTATACGTGTATAAGCATATTGTAAATAAGGAGCGGTTGCGCCTTCAAAGCTTAGCATGCTGTCCCAGTTAAAAATGTAATCGCTGGTACGGTGCTTAGAAAGGTCGGCGTATTTAACTGCGCCAATACCTACTTTACGTGCAATCTCGCTGCGATCGCTATCACTTAAATCCGATTCACGTTCAGCTAGTTTTGCAGCTGCACGGTTAATTGATTCTTCTAATAAGTCAGCAAGTTTTACTGTGCCGCCAGTACGTGTTTTAAATGGTTTGTTATCGGCGCCCATCATGGTGCCAAACGGGCAAAACTCGTAACTTGTTTCGTCTCGTAATAAACCTGCTTTACGCGCTGTTAGCTCTACTTGATTAAAGTGTAGATTTTGACGTGCATCTACAAAAATTAAGATACGATCAGCACCTAATTTATTTGAACGATAATCACATGCCGCTAAATCTGTTGTTGCATATAAAAAACCACCGCCAGATTTTTGTACGATAAACGCAGATGGTTCACCATCTTTGTTGGCAAGTTCATCTAAAAACACAACTTGCGCGCCTTGCGACTCTACTGCAATATTTTTATCTTTAAGTAGGCTAATAATATCGTTAAGTTCTGCGTTGTATGCGCTTTCAGCCATAATATCAGCTTGAGTAAGTGTTACATTTAAACGCTTGTATACTTCTTCAGAGTGCTTAACTGAGGTAGCTATAAACAGTTTCCAAAGTTTTTCACAGTGCGCATCGCCGCCTTGTAATTTAACAACGTAATTACGTGCTTTATCAGCAAAGCCTTCTTCGTCGTCAAAGCGTTTTTTAGCATCGCGGTAAAAGGTTTCTAAATCAGCAAGCGCTACAGAATCTAAATCAACACCTTGGCTAATTTGATCTTCTAAATGCGCGATTAACATACCAAATTGCGTGCCCCAATCACCCATGTGATTTTGACGTACAACCGTATCACCTCTAAATTCAAGCGCACGTACAATTGAGTCACCAATAATGGTTGAACGTAAATGGCCTACGTGCATTTCTTTAGCAAGGTTTGGTGATGAATAGTCAACAACCACTTTTTGCGGGTTAGCATGCTCGTTTACAGCAAGCTTTGCATCACTGTTAGCGGCTTGTACGCTTTGAGCTAAAAACTCAGGCTTTAAATGAATATTAATAAAACCTGGGCCAGCAATTTCAGTCTTTTGAGCAATATCGCTTACATCAAGATTATCTATAATTTTTTGCGCAAGCTCACGTGGATTGCTTTTCATTTTTTTAGCCGCGCCCATTGCTGCATTAATTTGGTAATCACCAAATTGTGGACGTGTGCTTTGTGTTACTGCTGGGTTTGTATCTTCAGGTAAGCCTGCGCCCGCCATAGCGGCAATGGCTTTTTCGATTAAAATAGTACGAATATTCATATTTTTTACCTTTGTAAGCCCGCCAAAGCAGGCTTTCAGTTAACTGTAGTCAGTCGATTCTAGTTTTCGCGAGTGTGGTTAAATGTCACTTCTGGGTAACGCTCTACCGATAAGTTAAGATTTACACGGCTCGGCGCAATGTAAGTTAAGTTATCGCCACCATCGAGTGCTAAATTACTTTCGCACTTGCGCTTAAAGTCTTCAAACTTTTTCACATCGTCGCTGCTTACCCAACGCGCTGTATTTACGTTTACACCTTCGTAAATAGCATCTACGTTATATTCGGCTTTTAAGCGCGCTACAACTACATCAAACTGAAGTACACCTACCGCGCCCACAATTAAATCGTTGTTTATAAGCGGTCTAAATACCTGCACAGCACCTTCTTCAGAAAGCTGTACTAAGCCTTTTAATAATTGCTTTTGCTTAAGCGGATCGCGAAGACGAATACGGCGGAATAATTCAGGCGCAAAGTTAGGGATACCACTAAATTTAAGCTTTTCGCCTTGTGTGAACGTATCACCAATTTGAATGGTACCGTGGTTATGCAAACCAATAATATCGCCCGCGTAAGCGTCAGCTGCGCGCTCACGATCGCCCGCCATAAAGGTTACCGCATCAGAAATGCTCACTTGCTTGCCAATTCGCACGTGATTCATTTTCATGCCTTGGCTATACTTACCCGATACAATACGCATAAATGCAATACGGTCACGGTGTTTAGGGTCCATGTTGGCCTGAATTTTAAATACAAAACCAGTAAAGTTTTCTTCAGTTGCAACAATAAGTCTGTCTTCGGTTTCACGAGGCAGTGGCGTTGGTGCCCATTTAGTTAAACCATCTAAAACGTGGTCAACACCAAAGTTACCAAGTGCGGTACCGTAATAAACTGGCGAAAGCTCACCGGCTAAAAACAGATCTAAATCAAATTCGTTTGATGCGCCAATAACAAGCTCAAGCTCATCGCGTAATTGCGCAGCTAAATCTTCACCAATGGCAATATCAAGTTCTGGGTTATCAAGACCTTTAATGGTACGAACTTCTTGAATTTTATGACCCTGACCTGTTTTGTATAAAACAGCTTCGTCATTATGAATGTGATAAACACCTTTGAACTCTTTACCACAGCCAATTGGCCAAGTAATGGGTGCACAGGCAATATTTAGCTCTGTTTCAACTTCGTCAAGCACTTCCATTGGGTCGCGAATTTCACGGTCACATTTATTCATAAACGTAACAATTGGCGTTGTACGCAGGCGTGTAACTTCCATTAGCTTACGGGTACGATCTTCTACACCCTTTGCCGCATCAATAACCATTAAACACGAATCTACCGCAGTTAATGTGCGGTAAGTATCTTCCGAGAAATCTTCATGTCCTGGAGTATCAAGTAAATTAACAAGTGCGTTGTTATATGGAAACTGCATTACAGAGGTAGTAACAGATATACCACGCTCTTTTTCCATTTCCATCCAGTCAGACTTTGCATGCTGGTTAGAGCCACGGCCTTTTACAGTGCCGGCTCGTTGAATAGCTTGTCCGAATAACAATACTTTTTCGGTAATGGTTGTTTTACCAGCATCTGGGTGAGAGATGATAGCAAAGGTTCGTCGTTTATTAATTTCGCTAAGGAGATTTTGATCTGCCATTAAAAAAGTTCTTTTAGTTTGTATACGGATATTATCCACTTTAAGTATGCTGAGCTTTCAAGGCTTAAATAATACCAATTGCATTAAATTAGCGTTCTATTATAGCGATAATAAAATAGCGCAATAACAAGGCGAAATTATCACATAGAGTTATTCTCTATGAATAATTTTTAACGTAGTTAGTGAGTTATTTAATACGCTAGAACGATCTTGTTTTTAATAAAATTGGTATAGAGCAACCTCGAAAGCTCAACACACCATCAGAAAAGCCCTAAATTGGCCCTTCACATGCGATCCGTTATGTTAATCGTAATTGAAGACTATTTTCGCTGATCTTGGCCTTATAAACAATCAATGGTTGGTTATTAGCTGATCTTTTTTATCAATATGGATTTTGGGAAGCCTAACTGCAAATGAGGTACAAAAAAATCAGTAATAAGCCAAATAAATAGAATCAGCACACAATACACCAAGCCCCTGCACACCATTAGAATTTTTAAGCCTTGCTTGAGAATATAACCTAGTGGCCCGGCTAACAGCCCTGCGTTAACCCACTGGTATTTATAACTAAGAGTAAATTAGAAAATTTAATTTTAAGTGATAGCATTTATCTTTAAAAAAATGACTTTAAAAGATGTAAATTTATGTAAACTTTTTTGAACAATAAAATAACAGTTATAAGCATGTAACTTATTAAATTAAAATAACTTAATAAAATAAAAAAACACCAATACAGAGCTAAATACCATGTAACTACTGATTGTAATTTAGCCACCAAGACCGCCACAAGCTTGTGTAATAAAGTCGTAACGCATATTATTGATAGATTGCATGGAGGATAAGTCGTTTGGTCATGAAAACCAGTAAGTTAAGTATTAGATTATTATGGTATATAACACCCCTTGTTATTCTACCGCTGCTATTTTTAGGTGGCTTTACGCTCACCAATGTAACTAATTCAACACAAAAACAAGCTGATTTAATAATGAGCCGTTTTGTTGAGCAACAACAGCAAAAAATATTTAATTATATCGACTCTTTTCACTCTACAGCAAAACTACTTTCAACCTCGCCAGTACTTAGTGATTTTTTAGCAAACGACATTCGTGCCAACGGTAATTACACCCGAAAACTTGGCGCGCTTATGGATGTATTTGCCAGTTACAGTGAGGCTTATCCCGATATAATTAGCATTAATTTAGTTTCAGCCAGTGGGAAAAGCGATGCCTACTACTCTAACAACCTAACAACAGCGCCTAAAAGCTACCCGTTTTTTAATCAAGTATTGCAAAGTAATTTAAGTAAACAGCAATTTATGATTCAAAAGGATGATGGCACCACTAGTTTATATTTTATTCAACGAATTTATAGTGTTGATTACTATTTAAAACGACCACAGCAGCTTGGTTTTATTGTAATACATATAGAACCTTCAATACTAAACTCTAGTATTTTAGAAGCGCCATATAACAACACGCTTAATTTAATGTTGACTAAAGACGGGAAAATTTTATTTAGCTCCGATTATAATATGCGTGGCCAATACATAAGCGAGTACGAACTTAATCAAGTGCACGACCTCGCTGATATCGGCATGCTTTCAACTATTGAACTCTCAAGCATAGACAAAATAGAGCGAATGATTTTTGCAGTGCAAATGCCCGGCGGATATTATTACGTATCGACCATTCCCAAAGGGGTGCTTTATCAATCAGGTAAAGCCATAAGTTTAATAACAGGCTTAATTGTTATTATTTCGGTGATCACCCTGCCAATATTAATTTTTGTAGTGGTCCGCAATTTATTACTTAACCCAATTGAGTTACTCGGGGCTGCGAGTCATCGTGTTGGTGATGGCGATTTGTCGGTGCACTTACCAGCTCATACAAATGATGAAGTAGGTGTTTTATTTAACGACTTTAACCACATGGTTAATCAAATAAGGCACTACCAACAACAGCTTGAAGAATACAAACACCACCTTGAAGATAAAGTGGAAAGTCGTACCCAAGCACTTGAAGCTATGAACAGCCAACTTGAGTTAGCTATTGGCCAAGCTGAGCAAGCTAATCAACTTAAGAGTCGTTTTTTAGCTAACATGAGTCACGAAATACGCACGCCGCTCACGGCCATTATGGGCTTTACAGAGCAGTTACTACACAACGATAAAGTAGCGAATGACAAACAACACCTAAGCACTATTTTACGTAATTCAAAACACTTACTAGAGTTAATAAATAACATACTCGATTTATCTAAAATTGAAGCTGAAAAGCTGGCTGTTGATTTGTCAGCGTTAAACGTAGTGCAGCTTGTGCACGACATTGAATCAATTATTCAACCACTGGCACAAGAAAAAAAATTAACCCTTAATATCGACTATCAACTGCCGCTACCCCGCACCATTTATAGTGATGTGACCCGCTTAAAACAAATACTTATAAACATTGCTAATAACGCCGTTAAATTTACCGAAAATGGTAGCGTGTCTATTTGTGTGCATTATTTACAAGCAAGTCAAAAGCTAGAGTTTGTAATTAAAGATACTGGTATTGGTATGTCTGAGCATCAAATAGAACGTGTATTTAAGCCGTTTGAACAGGCCGATGCCACAACTACACGCCGTTTTGGTGGTACAGGTCTTGGGTTGTGTATTTCTAAAAACTTAGCACTGTTACTTGGTGGCGATGTAAACCTTGAAAGTGAAGTGGGTGTAGGTAGCCGAGTTACAATTAGGGTGGCATGTCAGCTATCTGATGATCAACCAATGCTTGAGTTTTTAACGCAAGAAAGCCAGTTAATACCAGAGAAAGATCCTCTCTTATCGTTTGCAACCAATAGCTTCGACGCCAATATATTAGTGGCTGAGGATAACCCAGATAACCAACTATTAATTAAATTATTACTGCAAACCTGGGGTCTTGAACCCGATATTGCCAGTAATGGCGCACAAGCTGTAGAAATGGCGCTCGTAAACGACTACCAACTTATTATTATGGATATGCAAATGCCTGTAATGGGCGGATTAGAAGCGACTAAAATGCTTCGTCATGCAGCGTATGATGGCCCTATCATTGCCCTTACTGCCAATGTAATGAACCATGATATAGGCACTTATCTAGAAGCTGGTTGCGACAAAGCACTGGCTAAACCCATTGATAAAGATGCTCTGGAAAACGTACTCGTAAGCTACCTGCATCTTGAAAAAGATAATCAAAATAAATGGGATAGCCTATTAAAGAGCGAAAAGTTTCAGCAAATTGCCGATAATTACTTAGCTAACTTACCTACATATTTAGAAGAAGTTAAAGCTTTGCAGCATTGTGATGATTGGGAAGCATTAAGAGGTATAGCGCACAGTGTTAAAGGCAGTTCTGGATGCTTTAACTTTGATGAAATTTACCATAGCGCTGCGGCACTTGAAGAGAACTTAAAAAGTAACAATAAAGTACCAAGAGACGAGCTGGTAAATGATTTAATAGCAGCCATTGAGCAAGCAATTAGCGACAAAGTAACCTAAAAAGCAAACTTACAAAACTGTACAAATGCAGTACTTTAACGGCTCTATATTTTAAATGCTAATTACCGACTTTAATTATGAAAAGTTTAAACCTAGCGCCATACCCATTAAAATAGCGTCTTCAAAGCCATTTTTAGCAGGGTTATCGCTTGGGTAGTAGTTTTTACGCACTGACATCTCAGCAAAGCCTGCGCGCTCATACAGCGCAATAGCACGCGTATTTGATTCGCGAACTTCTAAAAAGAGGTTTTCAGCATTTTGCTGCTCACCATATTCAATAAACTGCGCTAACAACTGCCTTGCAATACCCTTACCCTGGTGACTTGGTGTTACACAAATATCCATAAGTGTAAAATCAGGCCCTGCTTTTTCACCAATATAAAAACCAATCATGTTAGCCTCATCAAATGCGGCAACATTAAAATAGCGCCCACCTATGCATGAACTCATTGTATTTAAAGTCCACGGATGGCTATGACACGCTGTTTCGATGGCCATTAATTGAGGTATTGCAGTTTCATCTACTGATTTAAAGTTTATCAAGGTGTTTACTCATTAAAGCCCATAAAGCACGCTTCTCAGAGGCGTTGAGCTGTGGGGTTGGCAATGTAAGCTTATTATCGTTTAATTGCATCTCACTGCCCTGTACAACGCTATTTATAATAATAGGCTCTGCACTGAGTTTAATGTCTGCAAGTAGTTGCTCATTTAGCGTTAAAGAACTAGCTATCGTGCTTTGCGATAAAGTATTAGCTTGATCATTTGCTTGAGGACAATAATGTTGATTGAGTTCAAGATTTTCTATATCAAAAATAGCTGCGTAACGTGGATGCATAACAACTCAGTAGATTAGACATTTGAACAATATAAGAAGTAATAAAAACGATGTAAAGAAGAAATGGCAGGGGCGGAGAGATTCGAACTCCCAACCATCGGTTTTGGAGACCGCTGTTCTACCAATTGGAACTACGCCCCTGCAATGACGACGAATTATAGAGAAGTTTCGCCAAAGGTAAAGAGAAAAATCACTCTTTTAGTTTAACTGCTTTTTAAATAAACAAAACGGCGAATTAGCATGCTAATTCGCCATTTTTTAATCACTTAAAATTAGTTAATTAAAACTAAAATTAATTATTCCCATTCGATAGTTGCAGGTGGTTTACCTGAAATATCGTAAACAACACGAGAAATACCATCTATTTCGTTAATGATACGGTTTGATACCACACCTAAAAACTCATAAGGTAAATGTGACCAGCGCGCTGTCATAAAGTCGATTGTTTCCACACAACGAAGTGATACAACCCAATCGTACTTACGTGCATCGCCCATAACCCCTACCGATTTTACAGGTAAGAATACAGTAAACGCTTGGCTTACTTTATGGTAGAGCTCAGCTTTGTGAAGCTCTTCGATGAAAATCGCATCAGCGCGGCGTAATAAATCACAGTATTCTTTTTTGATTTCACCAAGTACACGCACACCTAAACCTGGTCCAGGGAAAGGATGACGGTAAAGCATGTCGTACGGTAAACCTAGTTCTAGGCCAATTTTACGTACTTCATCTTTGAATAATTCACGTAATGGCTCAACAAGGCCCATTTTCATGTCATCTGGTAATCCACCCACATTGTGGTGAGATTTAATAACATGCGCTTTACCAGTTGCAGATGCCGCTGATTCAATTACATCAGGATAAATTGTACCTTGCGCTAACCATTTTGCATTTTTAAGCTTTTTGGCTTGCTCATCAAATACATTAATAAACGTATGACCAATGGCTTTACGTTTATCTTCTGGGTCTGACTTACCCGCTAGATCATTTAAAAACTGCTCTTCTGCTTCAACTTTAACAATATTTAAGCCAAATTTATTACCAAACATGTCCATTACTTGTTGGCCTTCGTTTAAACGAAGTAAACCATTATCAACAAATACACATGTTAGTCTTTCGCCAATTGCACGGTGAATAAGCATAGCCACAACCGATGAATCAACACCACCAGAAAGGCCTAAAATAACTTCGTCATCGCCAACTGTTTCTTTAATACGCTCGATAGCATCATCGATAATTTTTGCAGCAGTCCACAATTTTTCACAACCACAAATATCAATAGCAAAACGCTCTAATAAGCGCTGACCTTGATGCGTGTGTGTAACTTCTGGATGAAACTGTACACCGTAAAAACGTTTTTCTTCGTTAGACATTGCAGCATGTGGACAAGTAGATGTTTTAGCTGTTGTTGCAAAACCAGCTGGAATATCCATTACTTTGTCGCCATGGCTCATCCATACGTCGAGTATGCCGTTGCCGCCATCGGTAATGCTGTCTTCAATTGCATCAAATAATGCACAGTTGCCTACTTTTTCTACTTGTGCGTAACCAAACTCTTTTTTATCAGAGCTGTGTACACTTCCGCCAAGTTGAGCTGCCATTGTTTGCATGCCATAACAAATGCCTAACACAGGAACGCCTGCATTAAATACATACTCTGGAGCGCGCGGGCTGTTTTCAAGCGTTGTTGATTCTGGGCCACCAGAAAGAATAATACCTTGTGGGTTGAACTCGCGGATTTGCTCTTCAGTCACATCCCATGCCCATAGCTCACAGTAAACACCAATTTCGCGGATACGGCGCGCGATTAATTGCGTGTATTGTGAACCAAAGTCTAAAATGAGAATTCGTGAATCGTGAATATCTTTGCTCATGGGGTATCTCGTAAAGTCTGATGCCAAATGCCGCTTTGAATACCAATTTTATTAAACATTACTAATTCTTGCAGGCCAAATAACTCTCTAACCACGTTAAAAACTTCTTATTTAGAAGAAACTAAAAATCGAAATTTTTGCCTCGTTATTGAGCCATTTATCTGTCGCAATAATTGACCACTTTATTAATGCAATTGGTATTTATATAAACGACTAAAAAGAGGGCTTGCAAAGCAAGCCCAGTATATTAAATTTATTACGTTGCTTAACCTAAGCGGTAATTTGGTGCTTCTTTAGTGATTTGCACGTCGTGTACGTGCGACTCACCCATACCTGCTGAAGTAACGCGTACAAACTGTGGTTTTGTATTAAGCTCTTCAATTGTTGCACAACCCGTTAAGCCCATAGCACTACGTAAGCCACCTACTTGCTGATGAATAATCGTTGCAATTGGGCCTTTGTAAGCTACGCGACCTTCAATACCTTCTGGTACTAACTTGTCTGCTTCGTTTGATTTTTGGAAGTAACGATCTGATGAACCTTCTTTTTGATCCATCGCGCCCAATGAGCCCATACCACGGTAAGATTTGTAATAACGACCTTGGTACAACTCAACTTCACCTGGTGCTTCTTCAGTACCAGCAAGAAGAGAACCCACCATTACACACGATGCACCAGCAACAAGTGCCTTAACAATATCGCCAGAAAAACGAATGCCGCCATCAGCAATTACAGGAATGTCGCGACCTTTTAAGCCTTCAACAGCATCTGAAATAGCGGTAATTTGTGGAACGCCACAACCGGTAACAATACGTGTAGTACAAATAGAACCTGGGCCGATACCTACTTTAACTGCATCGGCACCCGCATCAGCAAGTGCAATCGCACCTTCAGCTGTTGCTATGTTGCCTGCAATAATTTGTAAGTCTGGGTACTCTTTGCGAGTTTTAGTAACACGATCAATAACACCTTGAGAATGACCATGCGATGTATCGATAAGTAAAACATCAATACCCGCTTCTACTAATGCAGCAATACGCTCATCAGTACCTGCACCAACACTTACAGCAGCACCTACACGTAAACGACCTTGGTCGTCTTTACATGCGTCTGGTTTGTCTTGGGCTTTTTGGTAATCTTTTACTGTTATCATGCCTTTAAGTTTAAAAGCGTCATCAACAACAAGGATTTTTTCAATGCGGTGTTCGTGCATTAAGCCTAAAATTTCTTCGCGAGCTGCGCCTTCTTTAACGGTAACAAGCTTTTCTTTTTTAGTCATAACGGTAGAAACAGGCTGTTCAAGCTTAGTTTCAAAACGCATGTCACGGCTAGTTACAATACCAACAAGTACATTGTCGCTATCGGTAACTGGAAAGCCTGAAAAACCTTTTTCGTGTGAAAGCTCAATAGCGTCTGCTATTGTTAAATCGGCAGTCACCGTTACAGGGTATGAAACAATACCTGCTTCGTAGGTTTTAACTTTACGTACGTTTTTCGCTTGTTCTTCAATAGTCATGTTTTTATGAATAAAACCAAGACCACCTTCTTGCGCAAGGGCAATAGCTAAACGAGCTTCTGTAACAGTATCCATAGATGCTGAAATAAGCGGCAAGTTAAGTTTGATACCACGCGTTAAGCGAGTTGAAATATTTGCCGTGTGTGGCAAAACAGTAGAATGACCAGGTACTAAAAGTACGTCATCAAAGGTAAGAGCTTCTTTAGCGATTCTAAGCATTTTGGCAACTTCTCACATGTGGATCTAAGATAAGGAATTGCGGCCAAATTTTAACAGCGTTGTTGCCATGAGTAAATAATATTTAGCAAATATTTATGATAAAGTAGTGCAATAAATAGTTTTAGGTTGTTTTTTATGTTTTCGAAGCCTTCGCAGGCGGTTTACACCGTTTCACGCCTTAATAGAGAAATTCGCACAATCCTTGAGCAAGGTTTTGCATCTTTAGTGCTCACGGGCGAAATTTCTAACTTTATTACCCCTGCATCTGGACATTGGTACTTTTCGTTAAAAGACGATAAAGCACAAATTAAAGCCGCAATGTGGCGAGGCAATAATCGCAACCAAAGCTACCGCCCTGTAAATGGCGCACAAGTTACAGTAAAAGCGCGTGTATCGCTTTATGAACCTCGCGGTGACTACCAGCTTATTGTTGAGCATATGGAACCCGCAGGCGAAGGTCAGCTAAAACAAGAATTTGATGCGCTTAAAATGCGTTTAGCCGCCGAAGGATTATTTAGCTCTGCTCACAAACAGCCATTACCCCAAAATATTAATCGCATTGGTGTTATTACCTCAGCAACCGGCGCTGCTATAAAAGATATTTTAACGGTACTCAAACGCCGTGCACCGCAGCTAGAAGTCATCATTTACCCTGCTATGGTACAAGGCAAAGAAGCGCACGTGCATTTAATTAACCAAATTGAATTAGCCAACACACGTGATGAAGTAGACGTACTTATTTTAGGGCGAGGCGGCGGATCACTTGAAGATTTATGGTGTTTTAATCACGAACAGCTCGCCCGCGCTATTTTCAAAAGTGAATTACCGATAGTAAGTGCGGTAGGCCACGAAATAGATACCACTATTAGCGATTACGTTGCTGATGTTCGTGCAGCGACTCCATCAGCCGCAGCTGAGCTTGTAAGCCCTAATACGCAAGAGTTACACAACAAAGTAACGCAATTAGTTAATCGTTTATCTAACGCGTTTAAGCACGGCATTGCCGACAAGCGCGCACTAGCAACGCAGTTACAACACCGCCTTAATTTATGTCATCCGCGTAATCAGCTTAATCAAAAATCACAACGTTTGGATGAGCTAAGCATTGCGCTGCAACAGGCGATGCGTAATCGTTTATACCAACAAGAACGCACACTCAATAACTTAACGCCGCGTTTAATGCGCCAATCACCCGATAAAAAACTCGCTACAGCAAGCCATCAACTTTCGCAATTACAAGCTAGGCTAAACCAAGCTATACAACATCAGTTACAGCAAGCGAATAATAGCTTAGCACTGCAAGCAAGCAGGTTAGATTCAGTAAGTCCGCTTAATGTTTTAGCGCGCGGCTATAGCATCACTAAAACACAACAAGGCAAAGTGGTTAAATCTGTGGGGCAAATTAAAACAGGCGATGTTTTGATTACAGAGCTCGTTGATGGCTCTATAGAATCACAGGTTATACCTGTTACATAAAGTTGGTATTACTTAAAACTCTGTACTTAGCAACAATTTAAGCTCGCTATCGCTTGATGTGGAGGTAGTGCTTTTAAATTGTTGCCAAAACTCTTGCTTCATCAACTCGTCGTTTAGCTCTCGCCATTGAGAATTATCAAATGTGTCGTTATCAGCGGGTGCGGCAAGTTCAAATTCACATATCGTCGTTTTACATTTTGCGCTAACAACATCGGGTATAATCGCTAAATCAGCTGTTAATAAAAAATCTTGTAATGCCATTTCAGTACGATAAGCCCATTCTTCGTCACGCGTTTGCTTTTCAAATTTATCACGTAAAATCTTCTCAAAATCTGAAGGACCTCTCATTTGCTTTAAAATGCTTTTAACTGTCGCTTTCTGCTCAGCAAGTTGCTGCTTAAGCTGAGTTACTTGCTCTTCTAAAGGTAGCTCATCAAGCATTTGGGTTTCTGAATAGGTTGGAGGCGTCTCTTCAGCGGGCTCTATACTAGCGACTTGCTCAGGTACTGCAGAGTCTGCATTACTTAATACCTCATTACTTTGTTGTCCAGTATGAAGCTTTTGCTGTTTTTCATAACTTGGCTGCGACTTAACAGATTCTGGATGACTTGAAGCTGCATTAAAGTAGCTCCAAGTTAAACCTACACCCGCAATAAACCCAATCCCTAGAGCCAATAAACTATTCTTGTTCATGTTAATTCCTTTTAAGTTTTATTATTTTTAATTACTTATAGCATTGCACTCGTGTGCGATTCGTTTTCAGGCTCAGGATTTGCTAAAAAGTTTTGGTTCATACTTTGCGCCGGACACTCACAATCCGGTCGACCAATAATTTTAGCGGGCACGCCAACAGCGGTTGTGTGTGGTGGAACATTGCTAAGTACAACTGAGCCCGCACCAATTCGTGCGCCCTCACCTACTTCAATATTACCAAGTACTTTAGCGCCGGCGCCAATTAATACGCCCGCTCTAATTTTGGGATGACGATCACCCTGCTCATTGCCTGTACCGCCAAGCGTTACAGATTGCAAAATTGATACATTATCTTCAATTACCGCTGTTTCACCAATAACAATACCGGTTGCGTGGTCAAACATAATGCCTTTACCCACTTTACATGCTGGGTGAATATCGACCCCAAACACTTCAGAGTTACGGCTTTGAATAAAGCGCGCTAGCTCTTTGCGGTTTTGTTGCCACAAGCAATTAGCCAAACGGTGCGCCTGAATAGCATGAAAACCTTTTAGATTTAATATAACCGTAAGATAGGTTTCTGATGCAGGGTCGCGGTCTTTTACCGCTTTAATATCCTCAGCAACAAAAGATAGCATACGGTCACATTTTACAAATGCTTGATCGAACAGCTCTCGGATAGTGAATGCCGATACCACCGCATCAGCCAACTTATTAGCAACAATAAAGCTCAATGCCGAACCTAAACAATCATGATTCAAAATGCATGAATAAACATGACTTGCTAATAATGGTTCACGTGTTACTACATCGTTAGCTTCTTCGCGAAGCTGTTGCCAAATTGCATGACGCATAATACTGCACTGCCTTAAGTTGATATAAAATAGCCTTTTCCCAAGTCTAACGGATTTAAAGCCTAAGGTGTTAATCCCTTAGTTATTTGTTCTGGTTATTAGATATAACTAGCAACCAGAAATGATATTTTAAATACGTACCCACTTTTTAGATTAAGCTATACGACAGTTGCTAAAATTTCCAATACATACTTAAAATATAATAAATTAATAAAAATCAAAAGCTAACAACATATGACAGTTCACCTGTCATATGCCAAAATACATACTGGCGTACAGCTGACGGCGTAAATAACAAAAACAAACGCTAAATTAGCATCATCAACTCAACAAGGATAACGATGATGAAAAACGATGTATTAAATACAAGAAAATTAGGTTACAAATTTTACTTTCAAGATGGCGATAATCAAATAGCGTGTTTTGGTAGCTACTTTACAGGGAAAGAAGAAGTATACGTAAATGATGAACTTATAAGTAATAAGCGTAACCAAAGGATTCACAGTGGCCATCAATTTAATATTGGTGACAATGATTTTAAAGTAATGTTTGAAATGCGTAATATTTTAACTGGCAGGTTAGAGTGCTCACTTTATAAAAATGGCCAATTTATAAAAAGTTATGAACAATCATCATTATTAAATAACCCAAAAACTTCGTTAAAAGTGCTTTTTGGCTGCTTTTTTGGAGGCCTAGTTGGTGGCTACTTGCTAATTATAATTTTAGAATTCTTGATTGGGAAATTTTAAAATGCAACTTAATCCTAAAACAATAAAAGAACTTAGGCAGCAATTTAATTGGACGCAACAGCAACTTGCCGATGCCTGCGATGTAAGCTTGAGAACAATCCAACGGGTAGAAAAAGAAGGCGCGGCATCAAAAGAAACCACAATGGCTTTATGCGCGGTTTTAGAAGTACGCCAGGGTAAATTAATTAAGCTTGATGAAGATACAACACCTCTCGGTGGTGCAACAACTTTAAACAAGCACACTATAACCACGGTGTTAGCATTGTCATCAGTAGTCAGCTTCATATTAGGCATGATAACTGTTTTTTTTATTATGAAATAAGGAGCTGCAGCAATGTCAAAATATGAGTCGAAAGAGCTACGTGGCCACATCACTTTAGTTGTAATAATAAGTGCAATGATACTTTTTGGGTTAGGTGTAAAAATTGGTTCAATACTATATCCAATACCATAAAAAATGCCCCAATATATGGGGCATTTTAATTATCTTAACTTATATAACTATTTAAACCTTCATTGAAATACTTTATCAACTTTCATCACTTCAATATTTTTTGCAGGAATTGCTAATTTGTAATCAGCAATTACTTTATCTTCAGCCACTAATTCGGCAGGTTTATCGGTATTGTAAACCATTGGTGATGTTTGCTCAGACGCTAAACGTTTTTGCATATCAGCGCCGTCTGCGGTTATAAACACATATTGAACGTTGTCTGTTTGTAGGTTTTCTTTAATAACGCGATTTACATCAGCAACGCTTAGCGTTTTAAGTTTGTTAGTTACGTAACTTACAAAGCTATCTGTGTTGTAAAATTCGCTATCAAGTGCGTAACCTAATTGGCGGTTTTGACTTGCAACCATTTGCGGTACAAAGTTAATTAAAAAGTTACGCGTGGCTTCAAAGTCATCTTCGCTCATACCATTTTTAATTAGCTTATCTAGCTCAAATAAAGCCGTACGAGTTGCAAAGTGCGCATCGTTATTAGAGCGAAGTGGGCGTAACCACACTTGAAATATTTGCTCAGAGCGCCCTAGGTTTGCATCAGGCTTGGTTTGAAACATACCACGTGGAAAGTATTCAATGTATGCGTAATCGCCGTAGTTCATGCCGCGGGTTTCACGAATGCGCTCATACAAAAAGCTGTTAGAACTACGGTGCTCACCAAAGTACGAACGCACAAGCCAAAGTGCTGTCCAGTCTTCGCTACTTCTTATTGTATCAATAGGAAAACCAAACGATACCGCAGTCGATTGCGCCGACTTTTCTACAATAGTTGCATGATGACCTTTAAGCGCTGGTGCATCAGGAATACTTAAACGGCTTTGATCACCTTTTGGTAGCGTTGCAAAATCGCTCATCATTTTAGCTTTAAGTTTTGCAGGCACAGCCCCAATTAAGCCAACCGTGAGTTTAGATTGCGTAAGCTCGCTGTTATAAAATGCTTTAACGTCATCCAGCGTCAACGCTTCTAAATCAGAAATATCACCGTAGTTGTAGCTTTCATAAGGATGATTTTTGTAAAGCGCGCTGTATAGCACTTCTTTGCCTAGCTCTTCATCGTTAGATGCTTTTAAGCCTGACTTAATACCGTCGATCATTTCTTTTTTGAGGCGTTTAAAGTCATCCTCTCTAAAGCCTGGGTTTAGTAATTGATCGCTCACAAGTGTATACCACTGCGACGCGTTATCTTTATGAATACGTCCTTGAAACGACAGCATTTCTTTATCTATTTGATAACCAAAGCTACCCGCAAGCGGATAAAGTGCTTTTTGAATATCTTTATAGCTTGTCGCCTCTGAGCCACCTTGTGCAAGCATAGCCGCAGTTAACGCAGCAACGCCTTTTTTGCCTTGAGGGTCGGCAGCCGCACCGGTATTGAATAAAAAGTTAACATCAATTAATGGCGAGCTATTGGTTTTATCAAGTACTTTAAATACAGGAGCCGCAGGTGCTTGTTTAAGCTTTGCAGTAAGCGCATTTAAATCAACTTCTTGCTCAAAACTTGGCGCTTCATCAAGTGCCGACATTGTTAATGTGGTACGTGCGTTATCAGTAAAGTATTTATTAGCAACGGCTTTAATATCTGCGCTGGTGATGTTATCTGCCGATTTATACAGCTGGTTTATAACCTCAGGATCGCGCTCAAAATGCATGTAGCTGGCAAGGGTTGATGCAATCGCTTGCGACGAATCTAAACCATTAATAAAGCTGTATTTAAGGTTCGATTTTAAATCACTCAGCTTTTGCTCATCAACAAGCTCAGTGCGTGCTTTTGCATAAGTTCGGTTAATGGCATCGCGTGCAGTGGCTAAATCGTCTGCGTTTTCTACTTTAACAAATACGTGTAATAAACCCGGATCTTTAGTCTCTGGGTTATAGGTAAACATTTGGCTGGCAATTTGTTTGTCGACCACTAGCTCTTGATATAAATCTGAATTACTTGAAAAATAAAGCTGTGAGATTAAATCAAGCGCCGCTCTGTCTTTTTTAGCAGGCTCCCACGCAGCGCCTTTGTACGATACAAGTAACCAATGACCTGGTAGCGCTTCATCTTGCTGGTGCAAATATTTTGGTGCTTGTTGAACAGGCTCTGCTTTAATGTCAGCAATATAGTTACCCTTTTTCCAGCTGCCCCAATGCTTTTTAACCATTGCCATTGTTGCTTGCGGGTCTACATCGCCCACAATAACAAGTGACACATACTCAGGCTTATAAAACTTAGCAAAAAATTCTTTACCATAGGCCATTTGATCAGGCATAGCTTCTATGTCTTTAAAAAAGCCCATAGTGGTGTGTTTATACGTGTGCTTATCAAACGCCTCTTCGCGTACAGCGCTTAATAATTTACGAATTGGGCTCGCGTTGTTTTTTAAGTACTCACCTTTTACCGTTTGTGCTTCTGTTCTAAATTGCTCTTCGGTGTAAGTTAAGTTTTGAAAAATATCAGCTTCAAGCTCAAGTACTTTATCAAGATGCTGCTTTGAAAAGTTTAAATGGTAGTTTGTAAAATCGTTTGTTGTATAAGCGCGGTTATCAACACCTGAATTTTTTAATATGTCTGAGTACACATCTTCAGGGTATTTTTGTGAGCCTTTAAACATCATGTGTTCAAAAAAGTGAGCAAAGCCTGTTTTGCCCTCTTCAACTTCGTTACGCGACCCAACCGATACCGGAATTTGCAGCGACACTACATCAGGGTAGTCGGTTTTAACAACCATGACACGTAAGCCGTTTTCTAGCTCTTCAATTAAATAATCTTGCGAGAAAACACGGTCATCAGCTTTATTTACTTGTTCTTGTTGTGCTGTTGTTTGCGTGCTTTGGTTTTGTTGCATGGCGCAACCTGTTAACGCCAGCGATACCGCTAAGCTGGTTGCTAATAATTTAAATTTCATTGTTGTCCCTTTTTAAATTGAGCAAATTTGTTGTCAGATTTAACTCTTTAATTATGCCCCAAAGCCAATAAATATAAGAGCCCAAAGGGAATTTATTATGTAAACAACTGTGTCAATTATAAATTATGGGAACAAGTACTATGAATAAACATCATGTTAGTTGAAAAACTTTCACTAAATAAATCTATCTAGACGTCTAAATGGCTGCTATATTAAATCCATCAAAACAAACTTAGCTGGAATGAGGATTATGGCTTTATCACTAAAAGAGAAGATAGTGGACACCAACCAAGGTGTTTATCTTATTGGTACTACCCCGCCTAAAATTGGCACCGATAAAGCGCAATTAAAAACCATTGCAGAAAAGCTATTAGGTCGCTTACACGAAATTGAATACGACGGCGTGATAATTTACGACATTCAAGACGAAAGCAGCCGAACTAATCAAGACCGTCCATTTGCGTTTAAACAAACCGTTGATCCGCGTGAATACAGCCATTTACTTCGTAATTTATCTGCACAAGATGTGATTACTTATAAAAGTGTGGCGCAGCGTGGCGTAGGCGAATTTAAAGATTGGCTAAGTGAAACTAAAAACGACTACGATTTACAAAATGTTGTTTTAGTAGGTAGCCCATCATCGATAGGCGATATAAAGCTAAGCCTGCCAGATGCGTATAAAGCGATGGCTGAGCAATCAGATGATTTCTTTTTAGGTGGCGTTACGATTGCCGAGCGCCATTCAAGTAAACGAAATGAGCACGAACGATTAATAGAAAAAACAGCACAAGGTTGTCAATTTTTTATATCGCAAGCTGTTTACGACGCACAAGCTACTATAGAGCTAATTACTAGCTACGCACGTACGTGTAAAGCACAGGGTATTACACCTCAACGTATTATATTAACGTTTACCCCGTGCGGCGGCGAAAAAACCTTAGACTTTATGCAATGGTTGGGTATCTCAGTGCCAGAGGCAACTAAATGGCGCATGCTTGATGCAGACAATACATTAAGCGAATCAGTCCGTATTTGCCGCGAAAATCTCGACTTAATACTTAAAAGCTGTGCGCATTTAGATGTACCGCTGGGCCTAAATATTGAAAGCTTAACAAACCGTAAAGAAGAAATTGACGCGTCAATTAACTTATACCGTTTATTAAAAGCCATTATGGAATTGAACCTTGCGGAAAAGCTAATAGCTTAAAGGCTAGGTAAGAGCTAATTAACACCCTTCTTGGCAAGCCTAATGGCTTGCTTTTTTATGTCCGTTCTTTGAAAAATTAATTAATAAATACAAGTAAAAATTTGCAGCTTAAACTATTTATTGAAGCTGTTTTTGGTTATTACTCTCAAGCCTTTTTAAGGCAAACCCCATAGAGGAGCACATAACACCAAAAATTATTATATAAATCTAATGCTAGGAAACGTTTCAAATAAGCTTATTATTGCTAAGGAAAAAATAAAACCTATCGCAGAAAAAACCAGCCAAGTTTGTGTGGCATGAGTCATGACGAACCTCCTTTTATTATTGTGCCTTTTTAGCGAGCTTATACGCTTGTTTATTTTTATACATTGCGTGGTCTGCATCATTTAATAGCGCTTCAAAGGGCTGCTTTTGTTTATTAGTAAAACTATAACCAATACTAAGCGATAAATCGCAAACGTCTTCTTTGAGTAAGACTTTTGAATACTCAGTCGAAATTTTATCCATGATGTAGTTAATCTTGCTTTTATCGCTTACTTGCATTACTGCAACAAACTCATCGCCACCTAAGCGCCCTACTATATCAGCATCTCTTAAATGCGTTTTTAGCGTATCTGCCAATATAATTAAGGCTTTGTCGCCCACTTCATGTCCGCAGGTGTCGTTTAATTTTTTAAAGTCGTTTATATCAATAAACAAACAACACACGTCAAAGCCTAAACGTAGCGCTAAGTTAAGTTTTTGCTGGGCTAATAAGTTAAGTGCTCGGCGATTATAAATATTCGTTAATGAGTCTAACATGGCTATTTCGCGCATTTGCTCATAGCTATACACAAGCGCTAGGTCGTCTTCAATCAAATCACGCAGTTGTTCTATGAGTTCAAAATATTCATCGGTATAGCTTGTTTTCTGAGTGTCTTTTAAGCATAGCGTGCCAAATACTTCGCCTTCAGGCCAATGAATAGGTAAACCTAGGTAGGATTCAACACCATCTTCAACTACTTCTGGTAGGGTGTTCCATGCATCGTTATTGCTTGCATCATTAACATATAAAATATTTTTAGTTTCAGCAACGTACCGACAAAATAGAGGGGTTTGAGGAGGAAGTATAGGATTGGTCTCAAAGTTAGAGCCACCTTCGTTACTTCTAATAACAACGCGATAGCCTTTGCTTGTTGCCTGAACTATATAACCAGACGGGGCTGAAAAAAGCCCCGTTATAAGGTCGATTGTTTTTTGCCATTTATGCAAAGATATTTGGCCATCAATACCAGAAAATGCCCATTGATCAATTTCAAACATTGCTTTACCTCGGCTATTTAGTAGCTCCAGTATAGGCAAAAAAGCAAAGTAAAAGCTATTATTTACGACGTCTGCTTGGCTCTCTTTTACCAGTGATGCGTTTTTTATCGCGATCTTTTCGCGACTTGTTAGTATTTTTACGATTATCTTTTGGCTTTTTATTAGGATCTGGCTCGTAACCTTCTAACCACTGCGGCGTTAAACGCGTATCGAGTAGTACTTCAATTTCTTCTAGCAGCCATTGCTCATCTAGACTTACCAGCGACATAGCAAGTCCTTGTTCGCCAGCACGACCTGTACGGCCAATACGGTGCACGTAATCCTCGGCAATGTACGGTAGTTCAAAGTTAATTACGTATCTAAGTGTAGAAATATCTAAACCACGCGCAGCTACATCGGTTGCAACAAGTACGCGTGTAATACCTTCTTTAAAGTTTTGCAATGCACGGTCGCGTGCGCCTTGCGATTTGTCACCATGGATTGATTCGGTTTTTAAACCGTCTTTACACATTTCTTTAGCAAGCTGATCAGCCATTTGTTTTGTGCGAGTAAAAATAAGCACTTGGCGCCAGTTTTTCATACCAATCATGTGCGATACAAGTTCGCGCTTACGATCCTCATCTACAGCGTAAATAACTTGCTCTACTTCAACCGCGGCTGAGTTACGTTTATCAACTTCAATTAGTTCTGGGTTTTTAAGTAACTTTTTACTGAGTTCAAACACGCTGTCATCAAACGTAGCTGAAAATAGTAAAGTTTGGCGATCGCCCGGGATATGTCGCAATATACGTCTAATTTCATCAATAAAGCCCATATCAAGCATGCGGTCAGCTTCGTCAAACACTAAGGAGTCTACACTTGAAAGTACCACACTGCCTTTAACTATATGATCAAGCAAACGCCCAGGTGTTGCCACTATAACTTGCGCTGTTTTAAGTGCTTTTATTTGAGGGCCAATACTTGCGCCACCATAGGCTAAAGCGCCATTGATATTAGTGCCTTGTGCGTACTTTTCAAAGCTTGCAAATACTTGCTGAGCAAGCTCACGGGTTGGCGTTAAAATGACTACACGTGCAAGGCCTTGCTCATCTTTTTTAGGGGTATTTAAAAGCTTATGTAATAAAGGTAAAACAAAGGCGGCAGTTTTACCCGTACCTGTTTGCGCGCTGCCCATTACATCACTTCCGGCTAAAATAGGCGGAATAGTTTTAATCTGAATTGCGGTAGGTTGAGTGTAATTATTTTGCTCAATCGCTGTTAATAATAACGGGTCGAGATTAAGTGATGAGAACGTAGTGGCAGACATAGGCTTAGCTTTAAAATAACAAAGAGCGCTATTGTACGCATATTACTGTACTGCGTAAATTAACCAGTCCAGAAAAGTATTTAATCGTGGTTGCTCACTTTCACTTTAGCGCTAAAACAATAAAAAAGGCGCTAAATAACAGCTGTATTTAGCGCCTTTTATAATTTCATGTAGCTTTAAGCTGGCTTTAGTGTCGCTTTACGCTCGTTGTAAAACGCTATTAAATCGTCAACTGTTGCTTGGCAGTATTCGCGTATACCCGAAACTACCATATGCTTTTCACCACTACCCACTTTAACGCCGTTTTCTAACAGGTTAAAACGAAGTGTAATTTTTCCGCGCTTGCCGGCGTACTCAAAACTAGGCTCTGCAAACTCAAGTTCTGGTGCTGTAATATCAAGATTATCAAGGTTGATAAGCATTGATTCGTAAATGATCATTGGGCGAGCAGGGTTAATCATTACCTCTTGCTTACCCATTAATGGAATAATTACATGCGGGAAAGTAGTACCAGAAAACTCAACATAATTTTTTATTAGGCTATTAGTCAGTGCTGGGCATTGGCTGGTTTTACCTTTGCGCTTTACCTTTAAAATAACTTTTTCGCCATTGGTTACATCAAACTCATCAGCCCCTTCAGGGAAGTTAAGTTTGGTGTTTTCATCAACCATACCGGCAAAAGTAAATTCCATTTGTTCACTAATACCGTAGCGGTCTAGTACCAATGAAAAAAGTAAGTCTCCTGGCGCGCAAAACTTTTTGGCATCTTTGTCGTGAAGTGGATTGTAATCGTCAGCAACGCATTTAGCGAATCGACAACCTTGCTCACGAGAGATAGAAACATAATCAGCATGCTGCTGAAAAAAAGGACTTAACATAGTTTGTTCACTGCTTAAACTGCTTATAACCTATCTATATTACCAGAAAAAAAATACTGAGAGGTCGAATCTGTTAGATTAGTTGCTAAATAAAACAGAGCAATAAAAAACAATGACCTTTTATTTATTAGCGCTATCAATTATATGTGTTTTTCCGTACTGCAAAATATCAATAATGCGGCAACCCCTTTGGCACTACTTACTAGCTTTAAGTGTTGTAAGTGCATATTTTCAAGGTTATATAAATTTATATGCCCTGCTGTTAACCGGGCTTTACGTTGTTTTATACTACTGTGCGCTAAATACAAAGCAGGCAATAATACGCGCTACTTTAAGTACTGTTTTTATAGTTTCCTCATTGGCATTAGCACTTCATTGGATGCCTGGTTTTAATAACCTCCCTATTGTTATAAACGAGCGTATTACAAGCGATGCGATTGCATTTACCCTTTATGCTAATTTTGATAAAGCTATGGCGGGTTTATTTCTTTGTGCTTACTTTTATTCGAATAAAAAAGCTTTAAAAGCAGACTCTAATAAAGCGGGCCCATTAAACGTTAAACAACCCATTTTAATAGTTATTGCTACTGTTTTAGCTACGCTCACTGCGGCTCTAATGCTTGGACTTGTAAGCTTCAACCCTAAGGTTCCTGGCTTTTGGTTAGCCTTTATTGCTATTAATCTTTTATTTACCTGTGTTGCCGAGGAAGCTTTATTTCGAGGTTTACTACAAACTAAGCTTAGCAAAATAATTACACCTACCCGTTTAGCAATACTTGCCCCTGTAATTACTGCAGGTATTTTTGCTTTGGCACATTTTGCTGGAGGAATTAACTATGTATTGGTTTCATTTATTGCCGGCTTGGGGTATGGCTATGTTTTTTATAAAACGCAGCGCTTAGAGTGGGCTATTTTATGCCATTGGTTGGTTAATGTTTGCCACTTCTTTTTGTTTACTTACCCGATGCTCAATAAAATCTAAATACATTTACAAATGCTAACAATTTACTTAGTAGTAAACATTGCCCGCATTTGATTTTGTTAGTAATTTACTATTTCAAATAATAAATTAAGGGACTAATAAATATGCTACGTTTTATAACGGCAATAACAGTGCTCGCCACAATAACGGGTTGTTCAAGCATGACTTATCATACAGATATAGACAACGGCGTTTTATCTCAAGAAATTGGCACCTACGTTAATAAAAGAGATTTACAGCAATTTTATAGCGACCAAGAAGCACACGAAAGTGGCGCAACGCTTTTAGGACGAATAGAAGGTAAAAGCTGTGATGGCGACGGTAGAGGTAGCAATAACGTAAGCTATAACCGCTCTAAATCAAATGCGATTGATTTACTTAAAGCTGATGCCATGCGCAGAGGCGGGAATGCTTTTACTATCAATTCTTGTAGTGAAACGTATGTATCGTATTGCGACTTATCTGTTTTATGCACCGGACAAGCTTACGACTATCAATAAGTAAAAGTGCAAATTATATATTAAGCGCAAAGCTCAGTAATACACGCTTTCCAGACTCGATTTTAGATACGCTGTGTTCGTACTTATCGGGTCTGAATAAATACACGCGATTAAATAAGTTAATAATGCATTTTGAGCATTTAAATACCCCACCCTCTTTAGGTTTTTCTAATACAAAGTTGAGCTTGTAATAACGCCCTTGCTGCACAGGGTCAATATGGTTCATTACGCTGTGACTAGTTGGGTAAGTAACGAGGTTTATCGAAAATGTATTACTGCTAAAAATGGCTTTGTTTTTAACGGTTGCAATCATACTGCCTCCTATGAGTTTATATGCCGCATTGTAGCATTTAGTAAATTGTGAATGCTTAGACTAAACAATATCAAAATACGATGTCATATAGCTAAACAGCCTGAAACAAAAAAGCCGAGCTTAATAAAGCTCGGCTTTTAAAAGTACATTATTTAGCAATTATGCACTTGGGTATTCGCGGTACGCACGCTCTATATTTTTAGCCTGCTTTTTAGAAATACCTAAATGAGCAAGTGCTACACGTAAACGAGCACGTGATAGGTCAGAGCCTAGTATTTCCATTGCATCAAGCACTGACGTACTTGATGTTTTGCCTGTAATGGCGACAAATATTGGCTCTAAAAAGTCTTTAATTTTTAGCTCGTGGAATGTTGCAACTTCTTTTGCAATTGCAAAAATAGCGGGCTTTTCAAAGCTACGTAAACCTTCAAGCTGCCATACAAAAAATTGTAGTGCTTGGCGAATTACGTTTTCGTCAGCTTTACCTGCTGTTAATAACGCCGGATCGTAAGTTGGAATACCACCTACAAAGTGCCCTGCAAGCTCAACCATATCCGACAGCGTATTAATACGAGTTTTAACTTCTGGTAATATTTTAGCGAGCATTTCGCCATTAAACTTCCAATCAACAAAGCGCTGAATTAACTGCTCGTCGGTTAGGTTTTCGCGGATCCACATGCCGTTTAACCAGCTTAATTTATCTACGTCGAATACCGGACCACCAAGCGATACGCGCTTCATGTCGAAGTTTTCAATCATTTCATTGAGTGTGAACTTTTCACGCTCATCTGGCATTGACCAACCCATACGGCCTAAATAGTTAAGCACGGCTTCTGGCAGGTAGCCCATTTCTTTATAGTAATTAATAGACGTTGGGTTTTTACGCTTAGACAGCTTTGATTTATCTGGGTTACGTAATAACGGTAAGTGACCAAGTACTGGCGCTTCCCAACCAAAATCTTCATAAAGCTTTAATAGCTTAGGCGCTGAGTTAATCCATTCTTCACCACGGAAAATATGGCTAATTTCCATATGGTGGTCATCAACTACGTTCGCTAAAAAGTACGTTGGAAAACCATCTGCTTTTAAAAGTACTTGCATGTCTACGTTTTCCCACGGGATCTCAATTTCATCACGTAGGTAGTCGTTAAACTTAAATGTGCCTTCGCTTGGGATTTTCATACGTATAACGTAAGGTTTGCCTTCAGCTAAGTTTGCTTTAATTTCTTCATCTGTATGGTTTAAACCACGACCGTCATATTTAGGGCGTAGGCCTTCTGCCATTTGCTCTTCACGCATTTGATCAAGCTCTTCGCTTGTTGCAAAGCAGTAAAACGCTTTACCATCGTCAACTAACTGATGCGCGTATTTTTTATATAAATCGCTACGCTCAGATTGACGGTAAGGACCAAATTCGCCACCCACATCAGGACCATGATCCCACTCAAGCCCTAACCAACGTAGGCTATCCATAATCGCAAGTTCAGACTCTGGCGTGCTACGTACTTGGTCTGTATCTTCTATACGAAGTACAAATTCACCGCCTTGTTGTTTAGCAAAACAGTAGTTAAATAAGGCGATATAAGCGGTGCCAAGATGCGGGTCACCAGTTGGCGACGGGGCAACACGGGTGCGAATTGTCATGGTATATTCTCTTTAAATAAGTGAGATAGTAAAAGTGGTTTATGCAGCTACTTTGTTTAAGTAAGCAATAATATCGTTTGATTCGTACAGCCATTGTACTTGGCCGTTTTGCTCTATACGCAGGCAAGGCACTTTAACTTTGCCGCCTTGCTCTAGTAGCTCTTGACGATATTGCTCATTGTCTTTTGCATCACGCGTTTCTATGTTTAAGCCTTCGCGTTTAATAGCGCGACGTACTTTTACACAAAACGGGCATGCTTTAAATTGATACAGTTTAAATTGTGAGGTTTGCTGATCAAGCTGTGCTTGCTCGTCGCTTGCACGCTTTTTACTGCGAGGAGTAAATACAAAATTAAAGAATAAGATTATACAACCTAAAAACCAACGAACTAATTTCATGTTCTGTGCTCTGCTTACAACAATTTAAGGAGCCAGATTTTAGCACAAATTTACAATCAAAAAAGTGTAATACTGCGAGAATTACACTCAAGTAATTTAATTTACTAAAAGTGCTTCTATAGCAATACCATATCATCCCTATGAAGTACTTCTGCGCCACTATCGTAATCGAGTAATAGGCCTATTTGACTAGAGTGCGCACCCTTTATTTTATTTACCTCGGTACTACTAAAGCGCGTTAAGCCCCGTGCAATCACTTGATTTTTATTATCTATTAAATCAATTAAATCACCGCGTTCAAAACGTCCAAATGCATTAGTAACGCCTTTAGCGAGTAAGCTAGCGCCTTTATTTTGAAGGGCGCCAATAGCACCTGGATCTATAACAATTTGGCCGGTACTTTTAGGCCCGGCTAGTAACCATTTTTTACGGCCATCTTTTGGAGCGGTGAGTTTTAAAAAACGCGTGCCTGGTAACTCGTCACTCATACATTTTAAAATAACGTTTTTACCTGCGCCTTTAGCAATAATAACTTCAACGCCTGCGCGCCTTGCAATGTCGGCGGCTTGCAGTTTAGTCGCCATACCGCCGGTGCCTAAATTTGTGCCACTGCCACCAGCAAGTTGTCGCAGCTCATCGTTTATATGTGTTACTTCACCAATGAGGGTGGCATCGGCGTTTGTGCGCGGATCGCTGGTAAATAACCCTTCTTGATCGGTAAGTAGCAGTAACTTATTAGCATTAGCCAAAATAGCGACAAGTGCCGATAAATTATCGTTGTCGCCTACTTTTATTTCACTAGTAGCTACTGCGTCATTTTCGTTAATGATGGGCACAACGTCGTAATTTAATAACGCATTGAGTGTATCGCGGGCATTAAGGTAGCGCTCTCTGTCGTCTACATCAGCGCGAGTTAGCAGCATTTGTCCTACATTTACACCGTATAAACCAAACAAGCTCTGCCAAATATGAATAAGTTGACCTTGTCCAATTGCAGCAAGCATTTGTTTATCAATTAAGCTTCTGCCACAGGGTTTTAATAGTTGTTCGCGCCCAGCAGCAACTGCACCGCTCGACACTAAAATAACCTGGTGGCCTTGTTTTTTAATCTCGCAGCATTGGCGTACCAATTCAACCATGTGTGCTTTATCTAGTTTATCTGTGCCGCCAGTAAGTACGCTTGTACCAAGCTTTACAACTATTACCTGTTCCCTTTGCATGTGCTTTTTACTACTGATTAATTAAAGATGAATTAATTTATACCAGCTCGGTATTTTTGAACAAGTTAAAAATATTCATGCTAGGATCTGATTTTATTAAATTATGTAAATTACTCTCTATGCCTGCCAGTTTATGTTTAATTATTGCCACCTTTTTATGGGGCAGCTCTTTTATAGCGCTTAAATACGCCATTGCCATTTACGACCCTGCATTGGTAATATTTTTACGCATGCTCACTACGTTAGTTTTGTCGCTTTGTTTATGGCGCTACGTTATTCGGTTTGAGTATTTAAAAGGTGACTGGAAGTATTTAGTGGGTATGTCGCTTGCTGAGCCTTGCTTGTACTTTTTATTTGAAGGCCATGCAATGGAATACACGTCAGCCTCGCAGGCCGGTGTTATTGTGTCGTGCTTGCCTATAATTATTGCGCTACTTGCCTTTTTATTACTTAAAGAATACATAAGCAAAGCCATTGTTGTTGGTTTTACGCTGTGTATTGGCGGCAGTATTTTACTTACGCTTCTTTCACCAAGTTCTGAGCAGGCACCTAATCCGTTGTTGGGTAACTTTTTAGAGCTTATGGCTATGGTGTGCGCTGCATTTTATACCGTAAGTATTAAACATTTAGCTAATCGTTACTCGCCGCTTACTTTAATTGCGTTGCAAGGTATTAGCGGCAGCTTGTTTTTTGCTCCGTTTTTATTTTTTATCGACCTGCCAAGCGAAAACCAACACGACTTAACCGCACTTATGAGCATTTTGTATTTAGGCTCGTGTGTAACCCTTGGCGGCTACGGCATGTACAACTATGCAATTAGCAAAGTATCGGTATTAACCGCTGCTGCTTATTCTAATTTAATTCCTATTTTTACACTTATTTTGTCAGCTATTATTTTGGGCGAAGTGCTCAACGTTTGGCAATGGCTGAGCATATTTGTGGTGTTTATTGGTGTAATGGTCAGCCAGCGCCATCAAGAACTTGTGGTTGATATACCGCTTAGTGAATCGGGCGAAGACATTTGCGCAGATACAAGCAATCTTAAATCAGTACCCGAGGCAAGCGAATCAAAAGGGTAACAGGTAAGCAAATACAGCCCGGGTGTTTGTAAAAATGCGTTTTGGGATTGATGAATAACCTCAATCCCCGTTACCTTATAATTTTGAACCACCCCACTTTGCAGTTGCAAAGTAAACGCTTCACCCACTTTTGCGTTTTGTAAAAATGCAAAGTGGGTATCGTTATGCCCGGCTATTAGCGCGCCTTTTTCGTTTCCAAATTCTTTTCCGCCAAGATCCCCTGCGGGTAAAAATTGGCTAGGCGCAAACGCTAAATTACGACCACTCGCGCCAACCAATACGCTTAATGTTTTATTACGGCTTGGCCAATCAAGCTTTGCAGTCACGTAGCTGTCGGCGTAATACCACGGTTTTACTTTAGTGCCGGGTGATTTAAGTGCCTCTTGCCATGCTTGCTCAATTAATAATTGAGCAAGCCACGCTTTTGCCTGCATATAAGCGCCGTGACCAAATAATCCGAGCCCAGCGATTAGTAAGCCCGCGCTTAGCCACTTTTTCATTTTAAATCTCTTTTCATTTAAGGATTCGCTCTGTGTTTAAATTTAAGAGCGCCAAATCCTAATAATAAAATACAGCCTAATACTATGTGCAACCTACTTTGCCCATCGGTTTGCGGTAAACGCATTGCCATACCTTGTGGCACTGCATTAGTAGCTTGCGCCGTTTGCTCTGCCACTTCTTTTATTTGAGTTTGTTCAATCGCTATAAAAGCAGTAAACGGGCTAAGTAATTGATGAGTAAGTGCAAGCTGCTGTACTTCATCTTTAACGGTACTTTGCTCATTGTATAAAAGTAATGACTTGATTTTTTGGCGCGCCCACAGTTTTGCTATACCTTGAGCGCTTGAGCTATTTTGTGTACTTAATTTAATACTTAAAGACCCCTGTGCTGTTTGCCCAGCAAGTATCACTCTTTTGGCATTATTAAGTTTTATAGCGATCATGATAGGCTCGCCAAAATATAAATCAGGTAGTGGTGATGGCCAAAAATCTAAACTGTTACCGCTTTCATCGCTTAGCGCCAAATTAGTAATAGCCGGATGTGCAAGCTTATCAAACAACTGCTGCATTTTAGGTTGCACCTCGTTTGTGCTGCCTATAAACGTAAATGAGCCCTTACCGACATCTGCCGCTCGGCGCATAAAAAAGCTGTTAGGTGCGCTGCCAATACCTACCGTAAATAAGCGGCTATCGCCTAATTTACTTTGAATGTTTTTAAACAATGCGTCTTCATTACTTACACTACCATCAGTTAAAAATACAACTTGGCGTACAAAACCATCAAACTCGCTGCCATCAAGGACGGCATTAAGCGCACCTTGTATTTCTGTGCCGCCATCGGCTGCTAGGCTATAAATAAATCGCTCTGCACGGCGTAAATTAAAATCGTTGACTATAAGTGGTTTATCGCTCATTGGAGTCACTATGTTGTCAAAACCAATAATGTTAAAGCTGTCGTCGCTATCAAGTAATGAAAGCGCATAAAACAATGCTTTTTTAGCTTGCTCCATAGATTGCCCGTGCATAGAGCCTGATGTATCAACTACAAATACCATTTCGCGAGGTAATCGCTGCGTTTGTGTAAAGTGATCCCCTGGTGGCATTAGCATAGCAAGCCCGTATCGGTCGCCATTTTCAAACTGCTGAGTAAAAAATGCAGCTTGAGCTTGCTCTTTTTGCAGCGGTTTAAACTCAAGTACAAAGTCGCGATTAACTGCATTAGCCTCATTTAACGCTATTTTATATTGCCCAAATGCGGTGTTTTGCACATCAACATTATGAAATTTAGAATTGATATCCACCAGCTCTAAGCCTACGTCTATATCAATGTTTAAGCTAAATTGGCTGCTTGGTACGTTATCAGTTTGAATGCTATTTTGAGTGATGTTTTGAGTGCTATAAACAGGGCTTAACCAGCCTGTTGGTGATGGATTAAATGCTGTTTTTTCGGTATTACTTTGCTCAACTTCACCACTAATAGCGTGATAACGCGGTGTAATGGTAGTAGGAAACCTAATAGCAAATGTGCCGCTGCTGTAGTCAATTATCTCTTGATACTCAAGCTCAATAATTACTTGCTCACCAGGGCCAATGTTTGCCACATTAGTAATAAACATATTAGCGCGTTGCTGGCGTACCAGTGCTGCTTGCTTACCTGCTTTTTTAGCCTCCTCGTATTTTTTTTCGGCTTCCACTTTTTTATCAATTTGGCCTTTAATGACTCGCTCACCTATACGCATCGTCATGGCGTGCACGGCGCTTTCATCTGGCAATGGAAAAACGTAGAGCGCGTTAACTGCAAACGGGTTTTCGTTTTGATAGGTTTGCGTAACTACAACATGATTAATTAGGCCAGTTAAGGTCATATTGGCGTCGCTTTTTAATATTATTGCTGGGCCTGCTGGCGCACCATTGCTATCAAAAAGCTCTAACTTGGGTGATTGCGCATGGCTTTTAAAGCTCACTAACAGCACAATCGCTATGAATATAAAAATGCTTACTTTAGTAAGCATTTTGGTTGGTTTACTCAATTTAAACATAAATCACTCCATCGAACGCTTAGCTTTACTTAGATTCAGTTAGTTTTAGTTACTCGCCGTTTGGCCATTTACACTATTCATTGAGCGAGTGGTAAGCGTTACGCGTCTATCAAAAAAGTTATCTTCCACCGTGTTGCTATTAGCCAATGTTTGCTGCTCGCCAAATGCCTGCGTGCTTAAGCGTTTATGGCTCACGCCGTGTTTTATTAAATAGCTTTGCACGGCATTTACACGCGCTTTAGAAAGTAAAAGGTTAGTTTGCTCATCGCCGCGCTTATCGGCAAAACCACTTAAATCAAGTACGAGTTGTGGTTGGTTGTTTAACAAGGTAACGAGTTGGTCTAACTGCAGTGCAAAATGCGGGGCAATAACACTTGAACCTGTTTTAAATTGCACTGTCATCGCTAGTAAGTTATTTATTTGAGCCTGAGTTAACTGCTCATTTTGATTGGCAAGCACTTCTAGCTGTTGCTCTAACATATTGTTGTGGTTAAGCACGTGTTGGTAATCGCTGGTTTTTTCTTTCATAACCGTAATGGCACGCTCTTGCTCTGCAATTTTGTTATCAGCTACTTTTGAATCGCCTATTAAACCACCGGAAAATGCCCCAATAAACGCACCAATTGGCCCGCCCACTACACCGCCAATAATAGCGCCTGCACCTAAACCAATAGCCGTTTCTTTATGCGCTTCTTTTGATGGCGTGTTAGATGTTGAGGCAATTGCTGGAGTACAAAAACTAGCAAACAGTGTTAACGCGATTAATGTCTTCTTCATGATTTGATCCTTAAACTTACTTTTTAATTTGTGACGTTTTGTTTTGATGGCTGTATTAAAACAAGCTCAAGTGGCAATAAAGGGGAGCAAAAATGGCAAACTGCTGAGCAATTGTGGCAAAAAAATGGCAATTGCCTTTTTAAGCGTACTTAGCTTAAAAACTTCGTTATAGTGCACAACAGAGGCAATAGGATAATGATTAGAATGAAAAAAATAGCCATCATTGAAGATGAACCCGCAATCCGCGAAAACTATATAGAGATGCTTAGCGCACAGGGCTACCAAGTGAGTGGCTTTGCAGATCGCGTCAGCGCAGAAGCTGAATTTAAAAATGCCCTACCCGATTTAGCCATTGTTGATATTGGCCTAGGCCATGAAATAGATGGGGGGTTTTTACTGTGCCAAACATTGCGTTCGCTTTCTAAAACACTGCCTATTATTTTTTTAACCGCCCGCGATAGCGAAATAGATACCGTATGCGGCCTGCGCATGGGCGCCGACGACTACCTAACAAAAGACATAAGCTTGGCTCACTTGGCTGCACGTATTGGTGCACTATTTCGCCGAATGGAAGCACTTGAACAACCCGCTGATGCAAACGCACTCATAACACGCGAGCAGTTAACGCTCGACACGCAACGTATGCAGGTATTTTGGCAGCAACAACTCGTTGATTTAACCGTAACCGAATTTTGGATGCTGCATTCACTCGCCCAGCGACCCGGCCATGTTAAAAGCCGTAACGAATTAATGAGCGATGCAAAAATTTACGTAGACGACAGCACAATTACCTCGCACGTAAAACGTATTCGTAAAAAGTTTGTAGCACTCGATGACGCCTTTGATTGTATAGATACCGTGTATGGCATGGGCTACAGGTGGGAACAACACTAATGCTACGATTTGGCCTGCGCAGTAAATTTATATTACTTTCATGTTTTTTGTTTTTGCTACCGTGGCTTGGCTACGAGTACGTATGGGAAATGGAAAAGTTTTTACGCCAAGGCCAAGAAAAAACCCTCGTAGGCACCACTCGAGCCCTTGCCACTGCATTACATGAGCGTCCCGCATTATTTGACGAACAAACCAACTTTTTAGACCAAGTAGTAAAAGGGCGCGATTTATACGCTTATAATCTTAAAAACCCTATTCAATTAGACGGTAAACTCACCGATTGGGAAAGCTACCAACCACTATTTTGGCATTACGATAAACGCTACTTACAAAAAACAAACAGTACTCATAAAGCCAGCGACTTGTCGTTTGATCACATGGTGGGCAAGTTTGATACTTACTTATATGCGCTATTTAAAATAACTGACGACACGCTTATCTATCGCGCTAAAAACAGCTTAAGCATTACCAATAACGATTATTTACAAATTGGCCTAAAAACGCCAGACGGTCAGTTTAATACTTACATTATTGCGCCGCGCCAAGATGGTTGGGTTAATGCGTTTGATGCAAATACCAAAGCCCCTTTTACAAAAATTCAGGGCTATTTTGAAAGTACCAAATCAGGATATAACGTAGAGCTGCGCTTTCCTATTAACATGCTGGGCAACAAACTTGGCTTTGCCATTGTTGACATTGATAGCAAAGAGGCATTATTAGAACCAAAAATAATGTCGACCTCAAACTTAAATAACCCGAACGATTTAGGCTCGGTATTAGTCCCTTCTCCAGAAATTAGCCGTATTTTAAAAGGCATGGGCCACAGTGGCAGCCGTATTTGGGTAGTCGATAATCATCATCGGGTATTGGCACAAACCGGCACTATTCAAAATGCCGATGGCGTATGGGCTGATGGACTTGCTAACCAGGCTCCCGAGACGTGGTGGCAACGCTTTGAGCAAAATTACTTGCACCCAATTTACTATAAAATATTAACGCGCCCAGAAAACGAGTTTTTAGATACCCTGCACGATGTAGCTTCTATGCAAGGCACGCACTTAGCAAAGGCATTAAAAGGCCAACCTGCATCGTCTTGGCGCTTAACCCCTGACAGCAAAGCCGTTATTTTATCGGCCGCTTACCCTATTTGGATTCAAGATCAAGTAATTGGCGCGGTAATAGCAGAGGAAACCACAAACGGCGTACGTACGCTGCGTAATAAATCGCTCGAAAAACTATTCAACGTTATTTTAGCCGTGATGCTAATTGGTACTGTCACGTTATTCTTTTTTGCCTCGCGTATATCGAACCGTATTAGGCGGCTGCGCGATACAGCTGAGCAAGCAATTGATGCACAAGGGCGTGTTACCGGCAGTATTAATTACAGCGACGCTAATGATGAAATTGGCGATCTGTCTCGTAGTTTTTCAAACATTGTCAGCCGACTTGGTGGCTATACCGATTACTTAGAAAATATGTCGTCGCGATTATCACACGAGCTGCGCACGCCTGTTGCCGTAGTGCGCTCGTCCCTCGAAAACTTACAAAGCTTGCCGCAAAACGAGCTGAGCCAAAAATACCTCGATCGTGCCAGTGAAGGCGTTGAACGCTTAGGTAAAATAATAACGACCATGAGCGAAGCCACTCGCCTCGAGCAAAGTATTCAAAGTAACGAGCCAGAGACTTTTGATTTACAAAAAGTAATAAATGGCTGCATGCAAGGCTATCAGCTTACTTACCCAAACCAGTTATTTTCGCTTGACGTATGCCAAAGCAAACTACCTATGCAAGGTGCACCGGAGTTTATAGCTCAGCTGCTTGATAAGCTTATTAATAACGCGCTGGAGTTCAGTGAAGCCAATACGGCGATTAATGTAAGCCTTAAGCAGAGCGAAAATAAAGCAACATTAACAGTGAGTAATACAGGTCCAGCGTTGCCCGAAGGACTCACTGAGCATATTTTTGACTCTATGGTGTCGGTGCGTAGCCAGCAAATGCAGCAACAACCGCATTTGGGATTAGGACTTTATATTGTAAGACTGGTGTGCGATTACCATAAAGGCAGTGTAACTGCGAAAAATAACGAACAAGCCGATGGTGCAGTGTTTGCTGTAAGCTTACCATTAGCGAGTGAGTAAAAAATGTTTTTGGCTCAATTGGCTTTAGCTTGACCTAGCGGGGTTAGCTAATAAAACTTAATTAAACCTGATAGGTTCATGCTTACTATTAACTGCCATAAAGCTGGAGCTTAGTTAAATGCAGTTATGACCACCCAAGCTCTACATACGTTTTCTTATCACTTTCAGGGAATGCAGTAGTGTACTCCCCCAGCCCATATATTTTTAATACTTAGTCATTGCTTCAAAATGAGACGAGGCTTCGCAAGTATTAGCATTTTACTTATCAATATTTTGATTCAATTGGTTACTTCAATTTCGCGAAAAATGCAAAAGAGGGTATTGAGTTGTTTTAATGGAGTTTTTTGGGAGAGATTACGGTGATTTTTGATTTGTTTCCTCACTCATTTTCACGCTTTCTCTCTCGTTATTGGCTAAGTACGGGCTCAATAATCACTCAACGCTAGCTAAAAGTGAAAAAAAGATTGTCTTTATGTAACCTTTAGGTATCATTGATACCTAAGGGTTACATATGGTGTATTTAGGTATCAAATGAAACCTTAAGTGGAGTAAAAACAATGCGACATTATTTGGTCGCCACTAAAAAGGGATATACAACAGATGGCAAAATCAATATCAGTACTACCAGAACAAGAACAGCAATATTTAACAATTACTGGAAAAACCAGCATTACTCTAGCGTTCTTCCTTTTAGCAGAGCTGCTTTCAACAGTAATGAATGAAACCAACTCAGTTATATATTGGCTAGTAGATTTAATTGTATTTGCGAGTTTTATCTATTTTCTTGTGTTAGGAACTAAATCCATAAAGTTTGCTAAACACATATCAAACCTAGGTTTCTGGACATACAAATTTAACGACGAGTATGTGGATTATGTCAGTTCGTTTAGCTTGCGCGCTACATGCCACATTATGGTAATGGGCGGAGCTTTCCTCGCTTATTGTGGCGACAGTAAGTGGTTTGTAGAGTTGATAACTCCCTTGGGGCTTACAGATGCACTTCAAGTATTGCTTTGCCTAGCAGCAGCTACACATGGCGCGTTAATTTTGTGGAAACTTCGCAAGGAAGAGCTTTATGAATGAAGATTTAGATAACCATATTCACAAGCTTCGATTGCGGCATAAAATTTCTCAGCAAGAGTTAGCGGATGTCATAGGCGTTTCTAGAAAAACCATTAGTACAGTAGAAACCGGGCGTTTCACACCATCGGTGGTTATTGCACTAAAAATTGCGGCTTATTTTGCTATTCCAGTCGAGCAAATATTTACTTTGAAATAAGTTTCTAACTCGAGAGTCTTTGAGAATGCACTCAGCAACGCTTAATGGCAATAAGTTAAGTGCTTTCATAAAAAAGAGCCCATACATAATGATCCCCCTAATGTGCGTTATTTGTAACAGCCCAACGAATGTTGGGCTTTTTTAAGGATGGTAAGAAACAGTTACAGATTTTCTTCAAAATAACTTATAGATTCTACGATATTCATCTAACCATAAACTTGGCTGCACGAAGCTGTGAAGCTCTGCCAGATGGATTGCGCCTCAAAATCTTCTTTTTCAAACCTTATCAAGCGTTGTAAAAAACGGCACAGCATCCTGGAAAAAGACTTTATCATCAAACATTAATAAACATATAAGCAATTTTTTATAAGCATAATTAGAAGGCTGAAAACTATTCACTATCCCTGTGAAAGCTATTTTTGAGCCCGCCTTTACATAACTAAAATAGCTAATAGAGCGGTTTAACGCGCCGCTTACCCCTTCAAAACTGCCGGTTACAATTTAGTACAACTTCAAATGTAACTATTCACTTTTAATTCAGTCGAATGACCATACCCTACATCATATTAAAGTATTAAATTGAAGGAATACTCATGAAACCATCACTAGAGCGTGAAGAACTAGACTTTATTTTTGACTTATACAGGCCCTCTAAAAAACCTGAGTCTGAAAATGTAAAACCAAAAAGTACAAACTACAAAGAGCTAAGAAAGCACGACGCGACTAAAAACCAAGGCGTATCGCACTACTTAGTCTAATTTTATTACGCTTGGGACTTCTCATGTTCTAAAAATGCTTTAATGCAGTTTATTTCTGCAAGTTTTACTTCTTCGCCTATTTCAGGGCCTTTTTTGCCATTTTTAAGTGCATTTTGCACTACCAGCTTCTTATCCATTTTTTGCAGTTCAGTATGAATTGCTCGCAGCTTAGCTGATTGCGGGTATGGCTTATCAACAAGTGTTTCACCACGCCCTTGTGCATCGCATTGGCATGCTTGGGTAAACGCTATAAAACGTTCTGGGTGTACCAACGCATTTAAGTTAGTCACTATTAGCTTGTGAATGGTTTGCGGCCTTAACTGATCAATCGTGTGGCAAAGGGTGTGATTATCACTGGTGAGTACACCAACATCGCGAAAACGGTTAGGCACTTTTAAGCGCTCACAAAACGCCTCAATAACTGCAACACCTTCGCGTTCGTGCCCACGTAGGTTTCCATATTTTTTAAAACTAAGCGCTTTTCCAAAATCATGGGTTAGTGCAGCAAAACGTGTTTCTAAATTAAAATTTAAATCGGCTGCACGCCTAAGTACCAGCATAGTATGTACAAATACATCACCTTCAGGATGATGGTTTGCCGGTTGCGGTACATTAACCATGCGCTCAAGTTCTGGAAAAATACCTAAGCCTTGCAGTGCTTCAAAATAAAGCTCAGGGTGCTTTTCACCCAGTGCTTTTTCAGTTTCAAGCCACACGCGCTCAGGTACTAAATGATTTAGCTCACCTTTATTTTTAAGCTCGCGCATTAATGCATACGTACTTGGGTGAATACGCCAATCACTGCCATAGCGCGCTAAAAAACGGGCAATACGCAGTACTCGAACAGGGTCTTCTACAAATGCCTCAGTGGTGTGGCGCAGTGTTTTATTTTGTAAGTCAGCTTGGCCATTAAACGGGTCAATAATATTACCGTGTTCATCAAGCGCCATTGAATTTATGGTTAAATCGCGTCTTGCTAAATCTTCTTCGAGCGTTACCGTTGGGCTGGCATCAACCACAAAGCCAGTATAGCCTTTGCCGCTTTTACGCTCTGTGCGCCCAAGCGCATATTCTTCTTTTGTTTTTGGGTGCAAGTAAACCGGAAAGTCGCTACCTATTGGTACAAAACCAAGCGATTCCATCGTTTTTGGTGTTTCACCAATCACTACATAATCGTTATCTTTTGATTTTATATTTAGCAGTTTGTCGCGCACTGCACCACCAACGAGGTAGACTTGTTTTAAGTTACTTTTCACTTTATTCCCATAAACATTAATAAAATTGTTTGATACTAATCATAACATTAATTAAAAAATTCTGCGGTGTTTGCCAAGCTTAAGTAAGCTCATTACAATGGCGCATTATTTTCAGCTATAGCCTCACAATTAATGAAAAACCATTCATCAAAAAAAGAACTTATGTTACTACCCATTTTATTAGTGGTTATTTTAATGTGTGTGGCGGGTCACTTTTTACTACAAGCAAACTTTCAAGACAGTAATGTGGTTGAATACATGTTAGCAGCACTGCCGTTTGCTATGTTTGGATTGGTTATTGTGGCGTTTAAAATGGCGGCTAAAAGCGAAAAGGATGAACAAAACGAGCAGGACTCTTAATCCTACTCAGTTTTAGCTACTTATTATAATTTAAAGTATGTGATAGCCAAACCAGTCTGGCTTTATAGGCTGCGATATACCGCTGGGCGTGAGCTTAATGTTTAGCTGGCTGTCGAGTAAATCAATGGCAAAGCAATCGTCTACGTCATGTAAATCATCTTTATGAATATGGCTAAGCCCTGCTAGCAAATCGCTTTTAGCCCGCTCTTTAGCTTCATGGCTACTGCTTGCAACATACAGTGCAAAGTCGTGTTGCTCAGCCATAGAATCACTTCTGTAAGCGCCTAAATTTACAAAATAGAGTTGTTTATTTTGTTCAACGTACGTATCAACAATCTCTACTTTAAAGCCATCAATATCATTAATTGCCATGTAGCTATCCATGTGAACACTACTTCTGTCGCCTACCCATTGGCTTTTTAACTTTGTATAAGTTTGCTCGATGTTTTGCCCTACAACAAAACGAATATCATGCATTTCAATGTGGCAACCTTGAATCCGGCCACCTAAATACACCATAAATAACTGCATGCTTTTCCTTAACCTAAATTATCAACATCAATATTATGCTTTTTAATCAACTTATAAAAATCTGAGCGATTGCGCTTGGCAAGCTTAGCGCCTTCGGCTACGTTACCACCTGCCATTTTTAAAGTGTTAATTACATAGTCGCGCTCAAACTCTTTTTTAGCGTCGTTTAGTGATAATGGTTCTACGTTTGTTTCGTTACTATTTAGCGCAGCTAATACTAAGTGCTCTGAAATAACATCGCTTGGCGTTAATGCTACAACCTGCTCTACTACGTTTTGTAGTTGGCGGATATTACCTGGCCAGTCGTAACGCACAAGCGCATGCATAGCATCGCTTGCAAAGTGTTTTTCAGTTTGCTTCATGCGCTTAGCAATACTTGCACTAAAGTGCTGTGCTAATAAGCTTATATCTTCGCGGCGTTCACACAGTGGCGGTAATTTTAAATTAACTACGTTTAAGCGATAGTATAAATCTTCTCTAAATTGCTGGTTTAAAATAGCTTCAGGAAGATTTTTATGTGTTGCCGATACAATACGTACATCGATTGCTATTTCTTCTTGAAAGCCTACGGGGCGAATTGTTTTTTCTTGTAATACGCGCAGTAACTTAACCTGCAAGTTAAGTGGCATATCGCCTATCTCGTCTAAAAATAGCGTGCCGCCCTCAGCTTGTTGAAACAAGCCTTGGTGATCTTTAATTGCGCCCGTAAAAGAGCCTTTTTTATGACCAAATAATTCAGACTCTAAAAGCTCCCCTGGTACAGCGCCGCAGTTAATTGCAACGAAAGGGCCACCGCTTACATGACTATGTTGATGGATAGCCTGTGCGAGTAGCTCTTTACCTGTACCACTAGCCCCCGAAATCAATACATTAACTTGCGTTGGCCCAAGTAGTTTTACTTGCTCTAACAAGTGCAGCATTGCACCACTGCGCGTAACTATATTACTTTTAGGTGCTGCTTCATCTGCATTAACACCATGTATTTCTATCGCTTTAGCAAGGCTGTCAAATAGCTCATCTTTATCTACAGGTTTAGTTATAAATGCAAAAATGCCCTGCTTAGTTGCCTCTACGGCATCAGGAATTGAGCCATGCGCTGTCATCATAATGACAGGTAATGCAGGGTAGCGGCTTTGCAACTGACGATGCAGTGCCATGCCATCCATTTCATCCATACGTAGGTCGGTTATTACGGCGTCAAACACTTGGCTTTTAAGTATTTGTAGTGCGGTTAAGCCGCTTTCACAGGTCGTTACTTCGTATCCTTTTGATTCGATACGAATAGCGAGCAGTTTTAATAAGCTAGCGTCGTCGTCAACGAGTAATACTTTTGCACCTTGAACTTTAGTTGCTGCCATAGTTACTGCTCCTTAGTTTCTTCTCGTAGTAAAAGCTGCTGCTCAATAGTTGCTAACGATGAGAGGGTTTCTTGCATTTTATTGTTAAGTGCTTGCTGCTCTTTTTTAGCATTTATTTGCATAGTCACTTGCTGCTTTTGAAGCCATAAATATTGCTTTATATCATCTGGCCAAAAGTAAGCTAAATCGAGTTTTAGCAACTTAGTCATTACCGTATTTGGATCATCATTTATGTTTAAGCACATAAATTTAAAAAAACGTTTAAGATCGTTTTCACCTGTAAAAATATCTTTTTTTGGCACCAATTTAAATCCGCCACACTGATTAGCGTGCCATGCAATAACTTGCTCTGCAGGCGGATAGCTTGGTTCAATTTTTGGTCTGGGTTTTGGACTAGGTTTACTGTTTTTGCCGTTCGTTATTTTGGTATCGACCACAGGTGCAGGTGTAATTGACACACGCTCTTCTTGCCCATTAGTAATTTCACAACCTGATATAACCATGCTGCTACTGAGCACACATAAAATAGCGATTAAACGCAAGCGCATGTTAATTAACTCCTAGATTTTTTGTTATGGGAATTTTAATTGAAAACCGGCAACCATGCGGTTCGTTATGCTCAACAGTAAGTGTACCTCTTAGCTGTTCAACAGACTCTTTCACAATAGTTAAGCCAAGCCCACTGCCTTGCAGCGTAACATTTTTACTGTGTTTACCTTGATAAAATGCGCTGAAAATTTGAGTTTTTTCTTGCTCTTTAATACCGCACCCTTTATCAAGTACAGCAATGCAAAGCTGGTTTTGCTCAAGCTCTAAATTAATAGTAACGCTTTGCTTATCTTGTGAAAATTTTAAGCCATTTGAAATAAGCTGAATTAAAATCATCTCAATAAGCTCACTAGGTAAAGCAAGCTGTTTATTAGGTAAGTTATTTTGCCATTGCAGAGCTTGCTGACGCGCACTTAAGCGATGTTCAAAATGGCTATTAATTTTATTAATAAGATAGCTAAACTCAACTTCGCTTAGGCTGTCTTTACTGGTGCGAATCGCATTATAACTCAGCAGGCTGTCAATCATTGTACGAAGGCGCACCATAGATTGACTAATAAGCTCAAGTACTGCTTTTTGCTCAGTAGTAATTGGGCCTACTATTTCATCAGTTAGTAAGTCAGTGCCTTCGACCATTGAAGCAAGCGGCGTTTTTAGCTCATGGGTAACATGGCGTAAAAAGGTATCTTTTTGCTGCTCAAGCATGTGAAGTTGCTCTTGCACCCATTGGAGTTTTTCTCCTAGCTCAACTAGCTCAGCGGAGCCTTTCACAGATATTTTTTGCTGCCAATGCCCCTGCCCTAGCTTATCAATAACCGTAGTTAACCCTTTTAGTCGCCCACTTATACGCCATAAAAAACCACCACCAACAATTAAAGTAAGTGGAATAAGTGCCACCAGCCAGTTTATAAATGAAGTTTGTAGGCTTGTAAGCTCATTTTGGTTATTGGTAATTTGCGCTTCATTTTTATCACGTAACCATAAAGTAAGCTCAGCAACTAAATCGCTCACTGGCACAAATAGCTCCGCTTGCTGTTGTTTTTTCTCAACAAGCTCTACATGCGCTGTTTGTAAGGTGGCATATAAGCGTTGCCATTGGTGGGTGTAATCTTTATCCGTGTTTACAAATTTAAGTTCATCAATACTTTGCAGGGATGATTGCCATTTATCGACAATGAGCTTATCTAACGATTCGCTTTTTAATACCCAGTTTTGCCTAGTGGCGCGCTCAAGGCTGTTGAGTTCTTGTTTTAGAGTATTAAACGATTTGGTAACTTGGTAGTTGTTACTCACGATACTTTGAGTCACTGCTAATTGCTTGTTAAGCGCATTTAAAAATACAATCACCACTATAGAAAGCGGGAGTAACGAAAGCAGCATACTCATTGCAAATTGCCCAATTAAATTAGGCCGCCAGTTAAGCATTGCATGGTATTTTTTAGCTATGGTTGCTGGCATTTCGTTTAGTCCTTTTAAGTTAAGCGTTCTATTATTAAGTACTTACCTTATACACTAGCTGAACCAGCAATTATATTTAATACGATTAACAGCCAGCGCTACAAAAACAATGTGTCGCCAAATAGAGACAACGTAAACCATTGATTTTTAAACCCTACCTTTAATCTCACTACATAGTGTTGCAAAAGACACACAAAAATTACAATAAACCCCGTAAAAACTTCCCACCCCTTTTAAGTTAAAAATATAAACACTTGAAAATTAACAACAATTATTTTTGGCATCATTTTTGTAATAGGAGTAATAACTTTAATCAATAAGGAAATAATTATGAACAAACGCATTTTAGTAATTTCATCATTACTGGCTTTAGGCTTTTTAGGCGCTAACGCACACGCAATGGACGTTCACGCGACTTTTAACGAGCTTGATAAAGACAGTAACGGCACATTAAGTGAAGCCGAAGCAGGTGAAGATGCCGTTCTACACGAAAATTTTTTACAAATTGATACTAATCAAGATGGGCAATTGTCGCTAGATGAATTCAAAAAATTTATTCAATAAACTCATTTAATAAGGAACGTGATTATGAAACAACTTATAGCCGCTTTTTCATTAATGTTTTTAGCAATTAGTGCCACCGTAATTGCATCGCCAACAAACGTGCGCTTTGCCCATTTAGATAAAGATATGGATGGACAAATATCTATTGTAGAAGCAAAGGAAGACAAAGAAGTAATGAGACAATTTGCCGACTTAGATGAAGACGGTGATGAAAAAGTCTCAAAAAAAGAATTTGAAAGCTTTAAGCCTTAATGAGTAATTACTGATTAAGCTTTACTTAAGCTTGTTACAAGTAAACTGAATTTAAAAGCATTTGCCATAATCCCTGAGGGAGTGTGTAAAAGGATTTAATGTTGGGAGTTAAATTACGGCAAGTGCTTTTTTCCTTTTTACTTTATTTTAGCCACGAACTTTTAATACATCTTTTGGAAGGAAAACCATGAAGATACTTTCCCTTGTTATAAGCATTTTAATGCTATTAAGTTTTGATGCCGCGGCACTTGATGTAAAGCAACGCTTTGATCACCTAGATAGCGACAAAAGTGGCTATTTAACACACGACGAACTTGATCCCCAACCACAACTTTTAAACACCTTTGTAAAATGGGACAAAAACCAAGATAACCAAATTTCGCTAGTCGAATTTAAAAGTTATCTAACTAACAACCTTTACTAAGTGATTTGTATGAAAAGTATTAGCTATATAACGCTGCTGGCGTTTAGTATTTTTAGCACATTTAGTTTTGCCGCAAGTAACGACATTGCAAAGCAATTTAAAAAGCTAGATAGGAATAAAGACGGTTTTTTATCACGTTCAGAAACCGCTATAGACCCGGCTTTGTGGTCACGGTTTTCAAGCTACGACAGTGACAAAGACGGTAAATTAGCATTAAATGAATATGGCTTATATGCAAGTAAGTAGTTTTATAGCTAGGTAAAAAAACACCTAGCTTATTATATTTATATCTATTAATTACGTTCAGGTTTTATTTTTAGAACAATGCGCCAAATACTCTGCATCAGTAGGTTTTGGGCTTACCATAAAATCCATTTTGAGATAAGTTAGAACAGGTTGATTACTCGTATTTTCAGTTGTCGCTTTCCAGCGCCATAAACCCACAGCAGCTGCCGCATTATTATCAAACACGCCCTCTGGGTAAGACGAGATAACCTTATACCCTTGGGCTTCACCTTGTGAATTAATTAACATAGCAAGCTCAACACAACCTGAAATACTTTTCTTTGCAGCTTCTATCGGATAGCGCGGCTCTACTCTTTTAACAACATCCCAGTATTCACCGGCCTTACTTCGCAGTTCAGGACTCGATAAATCAATAAAACTCGGCATTTTATCGCTTACTTGTTTATCAGACGTTGAACTACAGGCTATTAGCATCATACTCAAGGGGAGTAATAAATAGAGAGCTTTCATAGCATTTCCTTATTCTTGATGCTTATTTAGTTATTTGTAATATTCGTATTAAACTCATACCCATCAGATTTTATAAAGGTTCGAGCTAAAATATTACACAAACTGAAAGTAACTTTAAAGTGAGGTAAATAAGTACTTTTTTTTCAAACCTTGTAATTTTTCTCGTTACTTGAAATGTTTCATCAGTAGGAGATTCTTTTAATTTTACCTGTTACTTGAAATGTTTCGCCAGCCGGACAATTTTTTAGATATTTTTTACCTACAGGTATTGAATCAATCATGAAATCAATTCTGATATGCGTAAGTACAGGTTGTTTAACTACATTTACGTTAGTAGGCAGCCAGGCCCATGTATTTAAAGATTGAGCTGCTGCTTCATCAAATAACCCTTTAGGATATGAAGAAATTACTTTATATCCTTGCGCCTTACCCTCAGAATTAATAATAGTCATGAGTTCTACACAACCTGCAAGACCTTTTTTTGCAGCAGCTATTGGATATCGTGGTTCTGTTCTTGTGGAAATATTCCAATAGTCTTTCACCCTGTCGCGCAGTTCAACACTTGATAAATCTATATAATCGCGTATTTCAGCATTTGATACATCAGTATGGTTTAGCTTTTCTACACTTTTATCTGCAGTAGGTGTCGATCCACATGCCGCAAGTAATGAAGTTAATGGGAGTAATAAATAGAGGGCTTTCACAGCGTTTCCTTATGCTTTATTGATTGTTTTACATACTAAACAATCACATAAATTACCTATTTTGTAAACAGTTAATATAGAGAAAAGCCTTAAAATGAGGTCTATCAATTCATTGGTATTATAAAATCAAGTTTGTTAATGTAAGTAAATTAACAATAAAAATTAAGTAACTATGCCACTCAAAAAAATAATCAAACCACTCATACTAGCCAGCCTTTGCGCTAGTTCTAGTTACACTCTCGCACAAACAAAAGTAATTTATAACGCCAATGGTTATACCCCTTTATACAAAGGTGAAGTACAGCAGTTTTCTACCCTCGTTATTAAAAATGGCAAGGTAGTTAAGCTCGGTAGCGAAACACTTAAAGATAGCTACCCAGATGCCAAGCTAATTGACGCGCATGGTAATACCTTATTACCTGGCTTAATTGATGCTCATGGGCACGTTATTGGCCTTGGCGACAATTTATCGCAACTTGACGTACGCGGCGCAACATCGGTTGATGAAGTAACAAATAAACTAAAAGTATTTGCCGATAACAAACAAGGTTGGATTATTGGGCGAGGTTGGAACCAAGAGCTTTGGGCTGATACACGCTTTCCTACAGCTAAAGATTTAGACAAAGTAGTGAGCGATCGACCTGTGGTTCTTTCGCGGGTTGATAGTCACGCCATTTGGGTTAATTCAAAAGCGCTCGAACTTGCTGGTATTAACGCCCAAAAAAAAGCGCCTGAAGGCGGTGAAATAATTAAAGACGAATTTGGCAATCCTACGGGTATTTTTGTAGATAAAGCAGAATCGCTAATTACCCAGCATATGCCAGCCCCTTCAAAGCAAGATATAAGTGACTCACTAGATGCAGCAGGTAAGCATTTATTAAGTTTAGGCATTACCTCTACTCACGATGCAGGTATTGATAAAGCCACATGGGAGGTTTACAAAGAGCGCGGCGACCTTGGTAATTTACCGCTACGTATTGTGGCAATGTTAAGTGGTGCAAGCCCTGATTTAAATACAATGTTAAAGGCAGGCCGATACCACGACAAAAATGACTTTATGGAAATTCGCAGTGTTAAAGTTTACGCCGATGGCGCACTTGGCTCTCGCGGAGCCGCTCTGATTGAAGAATACGCAGACAGACCTGGTCACCATGGTTTAATGCTTGAAACACAAGAAAAACTCGAAGCGCTCTTTACACAAAGCTTTAAAAGCGGCTTTAGCGCAAATACCCACGCCATTGGCGATAAAGCAAATAAAGTAGTACTTGATGCTTATCAAAATGTGTTTAAAAAAACGGGCGGTATATTACTACGTAACCGAATAGAGCACGCACAAATTGTAACGCCTGTGGATATCCCTCGCTTTAAAGCGTTAAAAATAATCCCTTCAATGCAGCCAGTACATGCCACTTCTGATATGCATATGGCAGAGCAACGCTTAACTGAAAAACAATTAAGCGGTGCCTATGCTTGGCAAACATTTTTACAGCAAGGTTCGGTGGTTGCGGCAGGCTCTGATTACCCTGTAGAGCTTGCAAATCCATTTGATGGTTTGTATTCAGCCATTACACGCATGGATCATAACAAACTACCGGAAAACGGCTGGCGCGCAAGTGAAGTACTAAGCCGCGAAGATGCATTACGTGCATTTACTCTCGGTGGCGCTTATTCAGCTCATCAAGAATTTAAGGTGGGTAGTTTAGAAAAAGGTAAATGGGCCGACTTTATTTTACTTGATAAAGACTACTTTAAAATACCTGTTGACGAGATATACAAAACAAACGTACTGCAAACATGGGTAGCAGGAATAAAACGGTACGAAAAAACCAAAACAGAAAATACTATCGATAAATAAACAAAAAGGGTTAACGCAAGTTAACCCTTTTTGTTTGTGTAATAAAACATGTTTAGCTAAACATGTTTTTCACATCTTTTAGCATATCGTTGTATTCATCACTTGTGAATAATTGCATAGACGGTATTACACCTTTATCTATGTACGTTTGCAGCGCTGCTGACTTATCAGAAACCTGTAATGTTCCCTCTAAAATAGCGCCTACTCGAATAAAGTCTACGTAGCTAACTTTATCAGGTTTGTAACTTGGATCTGCCCAGCTTAGAGCTACATCAACAAACTCTTTAGGAAATTCCCACGCTTGCATAATCGATGAGCCAATTTTCCCACTCAGCTTTTGAATTGCGTGCGCTAAAAAGCTTGGGTTGGCAAACACTTCAGGGTGGCGCTCAGCTTCTGTTAAAATTGGTAATACACCAATATTATAAACAAGCGCAGCTAATGTAATTGAATCACGATTTAATGAAGTGTGTTTATTGTTTTTTAAGTAAAATTCCATGAGTGTTATTGAATGGCTAGCAACGGTTAATGTTTTTTGCCAAGCCTTGCCCATGTAGCCTTTAATTAGCTCATTGTTTGATACAAATAATTGCTCCATAGCCATAGCCGTTGCAATATTTTTAATTTGGCGCAACCCAATGCGAGTCACTGCTTGTTGTAAATTAGATACTTTTACAGAACGTCCCATAATCGCACTATTAGCTACTTTTATCATACGAGCTGAAAGCGCTGGGTCTTGTGAGATTACATCTGACATTTGCATTAAATTCACATCAGGGTTATCTGCAGCTTGGCGAACCTTAATCGCTACTTCAGGTAGCGTTGGTAAAACCAACGTATCGTTATTTATTCTATCGACTAGAATCGTTAATAAAGCGTTTTCTGTAGACATGTAGCTGCCGTCCTTTTGTGTTCAGCCTGTAAAGTAACTGCAAACTCAGGCAGTTAATTTTCGTATTAGTAATATAATTAGTATTGTCTAACTTACCGATAAAGTTAAGAAAATTATAGAAGTTTATTTTTATTTATAATGCTTTATCGCTCATGCTTGCCTTACAACGCCAAATACTTGCTATTTACTATTTAGTTTTGCTTTAATGCACTCACAATAAGGAAGCGTTTGTACATATTTAGTCTTTTAACTAAAGCAGTACAAATTATTAAACTTACTTTTTAACAGGCAATATAATGATCTTAAATAAAATTAGCCAAGCAATTATGCTCTCTGGTGTCGTTTTTCTTAGTGCATGTTCTGAACAAGCGCCGTCTTCTACCGACAACACAGCCACAGAGCTTGCTCAAAAAAGCAGTGCACAATCAGGCCCTGAGCTTATTAATGCAAATAACCAACGTTTAGATATTTACACCGACTTTAGCTTACAAAGTGATTTATCGCACTTAAGCGATAACCAACGAGCAATGGTTGCAAAGCTTATTGATGCTTCAAAAATAATGGATGAGTTATTTTGGAAACAATCTTTTGGCGAAAATAAAGACGCTTTTTTAGCAAAACTAAACGACGACAAAGTACGTAAATTTGCCGATATTAACTACGGTCCATGGGATCGTTTAAATGGCGATGAAGCGTTTTTATCCAGCTATAAAGAAAAACCTCTTGGCGCACAGTTTTACCCTGCCGATATAACCAAAGAAGAGTTAAACAATGCAGATGTTGAAGACAAAACAGGCCTTTACTCTGTAATTAAGCGTGATGAGCAAGGTAAGCTTTACAGCGTGCCATATTCAAAAGAATACGCTAATGACCTTGCAAAAGCCGCTGACCTTTTACGTCAAGCAAGCAAACTTGCTGACGATAAAGAGTTTGCTAACTATCTAAACTTGCGTGCTGATGCTCTACAAAAGGATGACTTCCAAGTATCTGACTTTGCCTGGATGGATATGAAAAACAACCCAGTAGATGTGGTTATTGGTCCAATTGAGACTTATGAAGATCAATTATTTGGTTACCGCGCAGCTTATGAATCTTACGTACTTATTAAAGATTTAAAATGGAGCGAACGCTTAGCTAAGTTTGCCGCATTTTTACCGGAGCTTCAAAAAGACTTACCCGTTGATGCTAAGTACAAACAAGAAGTACCAGGCTCTGACGCCGACCTAAATGCATATGATGTTGTTTACTACGCTGGGCATTCAAACGCGGGGAGTAAAACAATTGCAATTAACTTACCAAACGATGAGCAAGTACAGCTAGAAAAAGGAACTCGTCGCTTGCAACTTAAAAATGCCATGCGTGCTAAATTTGATAAAATTTTAGTACCAATTTCAAAGCAGTTAATTGTACCTGAGCAGCGTAAACACATTACTTTTGATGCATTTTTTGCCAATACGATGTTCCATGAAGTCGCTCACGGTTTAGGTATTAAAAATACAATCACAGGTAAAGGTACTGTTCGTCAATCATTACAAGAACACGCAAGTGCGCTTGAAGAAGGTAAAGCCGACATTTTAGGCCTGTACATGATTGAGCAATTACTTAAAAAGGGCGAAATTACAGAAGGAACTATTGAAGATTATTACACGACCTTCATGGCGGGTATATTCCGCTCAGTTCGTTTTGGAGCATCAAGTGCGCATGGTAAAGCAAATATGATCCGCTTTAACTTTTTTGCTCAAGAAGGCGCTTTTTCTAAAAATGAAGAAGGCCTGTACCGCGTTAATATGGAAAAAATGAGCATTGCAATGGCCAAGCTTTCTCGCTTAATTTTAACCTTACAAGGTGATGGCGATTACGAAAAAGTAGATCAACTAATTGCAACGCATGGCGATATAAAAGAAGAACTTGCTGAAGACTTAGAAAAACTAAGTAAAGCAAATATCCCTGTAGATGTAACGTTTAAGCAAGGTAAAGAAGTACTAGGGCTTAAGTAGTTTTAGTTAAACTTAGCTAAACCCTAAAAAAGCGTTGCAGCTTAAAACTGCAGCGCTTTTTTTAACTCTGTAATTTGTACATCTGTATACGGCACAGCTGGATACTTACCCCAAATTGGCGCAGGCCAAGCAGCATCAGTAGTAAAGCGTGCAATATGGTGAATATGTAATTGCGGCACCATATTACCCAAAGCCGCTATGTTTAACTTATAAGGGCTAAACACATCCATTAATAATTTACTTAGCTTGGCTGACTCTTTTAAATACACAATTTGATCATCCTCAGATAAATCAATTATCTCTTTTAAGTTAGCCTGCCTAGGCACTAATACAAACCACGGATATTGGCTGTCGTTCAATAAAAGTACTTTACACAGTGGCCAATCGGCAAGCTCTATACAGTCGCGTTTAAGTTCTGGCGCTAGTTTAAATTCAGGGTTAGTCATTGTTATGTCCTACTTTGTCTTTAATAATCGCCACTTTATAGCATTTAGTTGCAGTTGCACACGCTTGGCTTTACCATCAAAGCAATATTTATAATAAGCTAAGGCAACCTTGTGCTAAAAAAAATAAAACACCTCTCACTAGCCCTCCCATTAATGGTTGGCGCTATTAGTGTTCAAGCAAAACCTTTATCGTTGGAGCGTATTTTTGACGATCCGAGCCTTTCGGGTAAATCACCTGTACAACTTAAATTTTCGCCTGACGGCAGCCGTGTAACTTATTTACAAGGCAAAAGCGATGACTACAACCGCTACGATTTATGGGAATACAATCTAAAAGATAACACCAACCGTGTGCTAGTTGATTCGGCAAAGTTATTTTCAGGCCCAGAAAACCTATCTGATGAAGAAAAAGCACGCCGCGAACGCCAACGTATTTTTGGTAAAGGCATATTAGAATACAAATGGTCTAAAAACGGTAAAGCACTTTTATTCCCACTTAACGGCGACCTTTACTATTACGATTTAGCCTCTGCTAAAAGTAAAAAACTAACCGACACTGAAACATTTGAAACCGATGCACGCTTTTCACCTAAAGGTAACTACGTATCATTTATTCGAGAGCAAAATCTTTATGCTTTAGAGCTTGATTCAGGTAAAGAGATTCAGCTTAGTAAAGATGGCGGTGGCGTAATTAAAAACGGTATGGCCGAGTTTGTTGCTCAAGAAGAAATGAGCCGCATGACGGGTTATTGGTGGTCAGGGGATGAAACTAAAATTGCCTATACCCGTGTTGACGAAACACCAGTAAAAGAAGCTATCCGTAACGAAATTTACGCTGATGAAGTTAAGTTATTTAACCAACGCTACCCGTTTACAGGTACCGACAACGTTAAAATTCAACTGGGTGTTGTTAAACTTAACGATCAAAAAGTAAATTGGATTGATTTAGGTAAAGATGAAGACATTTATATAGCGCGTGCTAAATGGCTGAAAGACGGCAATACATTGTCGTACCAATGGCAAAATCGCTCGCAACATAAATTAGAGCTGCGTTTTTATAACAGCGAAACTAAAGCACAAAAAGTAGCACTAACCGAAAACAGCGATACATGGATTAACCTACATTTTGATCTTGAGTTTTTAAAAGACAAAAAGCACTTTGTATGGGCATCTGAGCGCGACGGTTTTAAACACTTATATCTGTATCGCACAAACGGTCAACTTGTTCGCCAAATTACTTCTGGCGATTGGGCTGTTGATAGCTTAAAAGGCATTGATGAGAAAAAAGGCATTGTTTACTTTGCTGGTCGTAAAGACACTCCTCTTGAGAGCCATTTATACAGTGCGCCTTTATTTAAAAAAGGCGATGCCAAACGTATCACCGAAAAAGGTCAGTACCATAATGTTGTGCTAGCAAAAGACAGCAAAACCTTTATCGATAATAGCTCATCTGATAACACACCAAATTCAGCAGCGCTTCGCAAAATAAACGGCGAATTTATTACATGGCTTGAAGAAAATAAGCTTGATAGTAACCATCCGCTGACCCCTTATTTAAGCGATTTAACAAAACCAGAATACGGCACAATTAAAGCCGAAGATGGTCAAGTTATGCATTACCGTTTATTTAAGCCAAGTAACGTAACCGATGGCAAAAAGCATCCTGTTATTGTTAATGTGTACGGCGGCCCGCATGCTCAGCGAGTAACGAATAGCTGGCGCAGTAAAAACTTGTACTTTCAATACATGGCGCAACAAGGTTACGTAATTTTTCAACTAGATAACCGTGGTTCGTACAACCGTGGTAAAAAGTTTGAAGATGCTATTTATAAAAACCTAGGCGTGGTTGAAGTTGCCGATCAAATTAAAGGCGTAGAGTTTTTACGTACACTTGATTACGTAGACCCACAACGCATTGGTGTTTATGGCCACAGCTACGGCGGCTATATGGCACTTATGACTATGTTTAAAGCAGGCGATTACTTTCAGGCTGGCGTATCAGGTGCTCCAGTAACCGATTGGGCATTATACGATACACATTACACTGAGCGTTATTTAGGTCACCCTGATACGAATGCTAAAGGCTACGAAGACAGCGCAGTATTTCCATATGCAGATGGCTTAAAAGGCCCATTAATGATTTATCATGGAATGGCTGACGACAACGTATTGTTTACGCATTCAACTAAATTGTTTAAACAACTACAAGATAACGAAAAACAGTTTGAAATGATGACCTACCCAGGCTCTAAGCACAGCCTACGTGGTAAACAAGTGCAAACACACTTACATCAAACAATTACAAACTTCTTTAATCGCCATTTTGACGTTAAATAAGCAAGTAAAGTAATAACAGACTAAAGGCTGATTGATAAATCAGCCTTTTTTTTGCATTAATAGGCGTTAAGCCTAGATTAAACTCTTTTTTTAGCTACGCTTATTCTATGCGCTAAAGCGCACACTTTTTGAGGATAAATGTATGCCTAATCTACGAAGTTTTAGTATATCCCAGCGTTTTTCACTGTTAATAGCCATAGTTGTATTTGGACTAATAGTACTTAGTATATCGAGCCTAACTCATCAATATAGTTCGCTAAAAGACGAGCAATACATAAAAACACAAAATGTAGTAGAAACTGCGTACAGTATAATCGAGCATTATCATGCGCTTGAACAAAATAACACTCTCACTCAACAACAAGCTCAATCACAAGCACTTGATGCAATAAGAGCACTGCGCTACGACAAAACCAATTACTTTTGGATTAACAATTACCAGCCAACAATGGTTATGCATCCTATAAAACCTGCGCTTGAAGGAAAAGACTTAACCAATAACAAAGACCCTGACGGCAAAACATTATTTGTTGATATGGTAAATATAGTGAAGAAAGATGGCGAGGGTTTTATCCCTTATAAATGGCCAAAACCAGGTAAAGATAAACCTGTTGAAAAAATCGCATTCGTTAAAGGTTTTAATCAGTGGCAATGGATTATTGGCTCAGGTGTTTATCTTGATTCAATTGACGAAGCATTTAGCGAGCAACGTAATCTAATAGTCGTCAGTGCAATAATTATGATTATTGCTGTTATTTTACTTAGTTACTTTATAGGCAAGAGCATTTTAATACCTACTCGTTTAGCAGCCGATATGATGAAAGATATTTCACAAGGTGAAGGCGATTTAACTCGTACATTAAATGAATCCGGTAACGATGAAATATCTGAACTATCACACTCATTTAATTTATTTGTTTTAAAAATGCGAGAGTCTCTTGTTCATGTATCACAAAGTGCAAACGATGTAAGCGAACATGCGCATACAGTTGATGATTCAAGTAGAACAAGCCACTCGTTTATTGAGCTTCAAAACGATAGCTCAACCCAAGTTGCAGCTGCCATGGAGCAAATGACTCACCAAATACATGATGTAAGCCGTAACGCCGAAGCCGCAGAGCAAGCAGCTAAAGATGCAGCACAAAACGCATCAACGGGTAAAAATGTGGTTGCGCAAACAATTACAGCAATAGAAACACTCTCAAGCAACATAGAAACAGTCAGTCGTGTAACAGAAGATTTAGCCAACGAGAGCCATAATATAGGCTCTGTACTTGATGTAATAAGAAGCATCTCGGAGCAAACAAACTTACTGGCATTAAATGCTGCCATTGAGGCTGCTCGCGCAGGAGAGCATGGCCGAGGATTTGCTGTTGTTGCAGATGAAGTAAGAACACTGGCCAGTCGTACAGGCCAAAGTACCGACGAAATTCAAACCATGATCACTAAACTTCAAGAAGGTGCAAAAGCAGCAGTAGAAGCAGTTAAATCAAGCCAAGCACTTTCAGTTTCTACCGTAGATCAGGCGTCATCAGCCAATACTTCACTTAATGAAATAGAACGACTTGTTTCAATTATTACCGAAATGAACAGCCAAATCGCACGCGCCACAGAGCAGCAAACTCAAGCTGCCGACGAGGTTAATTTGCGTATTAATGAGCTATCTCAATCAACTGAGCAATCATTAAATAATACTAAACAGCTTACCGATGCCAGTGATAATCTTAAACAAAGTAGCCAAGAGCTTTCGAGCGTAGTTAATCGTTTTAAATTAGATTAATCGATACCGTTCTCATAAAATGCAAAAAGCCCTGAATTAACAGGGCTTTTTTATTGCATGTAAGTTTTTAGCTTACAAACAGTAACGTGCAAACAAGCTGGTTACTGATGCAGCCGTTGGCTTGCCATGCTGCCAATCACCGCCTTCAACACCGCTTCCTGCAATGTCCATATGCACATAAGGCAAAGGTTGTGCAGAGTCGTTACCGTGCTTATCAAGCCCACCAACAATAGCCATAAACGCCATAGGGAACTGATGTCCACGCGCAGTAACAGCAGATGCTGCGTTATTGCTAGATAAAACATCGTCAGCTAGCGTGCGTGGTTTAATAAAGTCGTAATCTTCACGGCGAGAACGCGATACTTCAGCGCCATCGGCCCACAAATCTCCAAGGTCAGCTATTTGACGTGAAACACCAGCGCTACGAGCTGGACCATTTTCAACATACGCACCGTAAGGGCCCATTGCACGTGCCGCGTGACCCGTTAATGTAGCTACAGTAAATAACGTTGGGTTTATTTCGCCTTTAGCTAAATCTTTCATTTCGCTAAGCAGGTCACCCATTGCTAAGCGCCCTTCTGCATCGGTATTACCAATGCGTACACGGATACCTTCGCGGCTAGTAATAATTTCATCTGGCACAAAACAATCAGAACCAATAGAGTTACGAACAACAGCCAAGTACGATACTACTTTAACGCCTTTAGGCTGATAATCCGCAACAGCTTTCATAAAGCCCGCAACAGAAGCTGCGCCGCCTTTATCACGGCTCATGCCTGCCATATGGCCACCTACTTTTAAATCTGCACCCCCTGTATCGTATACAAGACCCTTACCTACAAACATAAGTGTACGAGTAATTTCGCCCTCTGGTACATATTCAAGCTTAACAACACGTGGGTGATGGCGCTCAACTGCATACGATGCACGAGCAACAGTGCTTAGCATTGGGTAGTTTTTATCAATAGCTGCAATATCATCAATTACGTCAACTGCAATGCTTGAGCCTTTAAATAAATCAACGCAGTAATCAGCAAAACGTGGTGGAGCCATACGCTCAGGTTCGGTGCCACACAAGTCACGCGCGGCATATTGGCCTGCAGCAATTGCATTAACAGCTTTGATTGTTTGCTCGCTTGCGCCAACTAAACCAATTTGAGTAATAGGTTCAATACTTTCACCGTGATATTCACGCGCTTCTAATGGCTGCCATAAGGCTTGGCAAGCGCCTAAATAAGCAACTTCTAAAGCATGCTGATAACGGCTATCGCCATTTAAATTTGGTAAAAATAATGCAGGATTAACACTACCCGACGCTTTTGCTTCGTTAATTGCTAATTTAGCAGCATCAAAATAACGGCGAACATCGTCGTAATCTCTATTTAACGGACCCGTTGGCGCAAGTACAACGCGTTTGTTTTCAATCACTAATAAAGTAACTTGTTTACCAATACGAGAATCAACTTTTGCTTGGTCTAAAATAGCATCACGTAATGAGTTATTTGGTAATAGAGAAAAGTCATCACTAATAATAATAAGCGCATCATGAGATGTGCATTCAAGGCTTGCACTAACCGCTTGAGGGTATGCCATAAATAAAGTCCTGTTAGAAAACATAAGCCCCTATTATCGTCGATTTAAATATTGAAGACCAGCAAGGTGCGATGAGCTAATTATACAACTTGCCAATAAATGGCAACTTGGGGTTACAGGCTTTATAGCTTAATCGAGAATACTCAGTTGGAAGTTTTGTTCTGGCTCGCTTTTAATGCCAACGCCTATGCCAAGTAATCTTACAGGTTGTTGTAGCCCTCGTTGATAGGCCTTAGTAAGGAGTTGAATAAATATTTCTGTGTTTAGCTCGTGGTATGCCTGATCGGCTGAGGTTACTACAAAATTTGCAAACTTCACTTTAACACTCAGCTTATTAATACGGTTTTGTAATTGCTGTTTATTAAGCCTTAAAACTAATTCGTCTAACAATTTTGGCAGCTCATCTAAGCACTCTTGCAAACTTGTTTTGTTGTATTCGTAGGTATGTTCAACACTCAGCGACTTTCTGATGCGATCTGTTGATACTTTACCAACATATTCACCTGCACATTTTTGATAAAGCGACACACCAAAATTACCCACATGTTGCTGCATCCAGTTAACGCCTTTTTCACGTACATCCTTGCCGGTATATAAGCCTTTTAAATTTAGCTTTTCGAGCGTTACTTTACCCACCCCCGGAATTTTCCCCAGCGGTAATTGCGCTAAAAAATCATCGACCTCATGAGGCAAAACGACAAATTGACCATTCGGTTTTTTTTCGTCGCTGGCTATTTTGGCAATAAATTTAATCGGTGCAATACCAGCTGATGCAGTGAGCCCTGTGGCATTGTAAATATCGGCTCTTATTTGCTGTGCAATAAGTGTGGCACTGCCTTTACAAGCGGTGCTGTCTGTTACATCTAGGTAGGCTTCGTCTAAAGAAAGAGGTTCAACTAAATCTGTGTAGCGGCTAAATACTTCACGTATTTGATTTGAAGCTTCTTTGTATACAGCCATGCGCCCAGGAACAATAACTAAATCGGGGCATAATTGTTTAGCATGATAGTTCGACATAGCCGATCGCACGCCATATTCTCTCGCTATATAGTTAGCGGTTGAGAGCACGCCTCGTCGGCTATTGCCTCCAATAGCAAGCGGTACACATGCAAGTTTTGGATTATCTCGCATTTCTACTGCTGCATAAAAGCAATCCATGTCTATGTGAATAAACTTCTTCATCACCACAACAACAACTGGTTATTTATACAGTCATTATTATAGAATCAAATGTGATAAGCAAGCCTAGGGCCTGTTTATCTTTCGAGGTTAAATTTGCAGCAGTATGTTTGGTATTTAGGCAAGGCAGAGCCTATGTAGTGTGGTTATTCCCCATAAATAGGCGATAACGTAGCACAAATGCCAAACATACGCTGCCCGAAGGGTTCTGCCTAGGGGCAATTTACTCTTTGTTGCTCGGTTTTTACTTATTCTTACATGGATGTAAGTCAGTAGAATAACGCAGGAGCAGTTATCGAGCCCACTAGGTCACAAACCTCGCGCCGCGATTAAATAGCCCCTAGATTGAACAAATTTTAATCCTGAAAGGTCAACAGGCCCTAGTTAGCGATTAAAAAAAACGCTTATTACCTTCTTGCTCTTTATAACCGCGCAACCAAAACATAACCTCGAAAAAAAAACCTGCTAACATCAAAATAATAGCGCCTGATTCGTTACCCATTGCGTAACAGGTAAAAGAGGCTATAAAAACCAAACAAGCTAAGGACCAATTAATTATGTTCTGCATATTTCTACCTCTGTGTGTTTTTGTGTTTGTCTGTGTAATTTAACTGTAGACCTAAAATTAAATAGGTACAATCATCTTATAAAAAAACATGCCATTAATTACCTTGAGCTCGTAACCCCATGTTGATAATCTAAGCACTTTAAAATTAAGGGCCAATAAATAATGCAAACGTTTAAAGATCAGCACCCTATCCATACCGACATCACCGTAGCGTGGGCTGATATGGATGCACTACAACACGTAAATAATGTAGTGTATTTACGTTACTTTGAAATAGCCCGAATCGACTTCTTAAATAAAATAAATCTGTTCGATACAATAAGCCCTAATGGCGTGGGCCCGGTAATAAGCGAAAATAACATTCGTTATAAACGCCCAGTTACATTCCCAGATACGCTTACAGTCGGTGTTACTATTTCTGATATAAAAACAGACCGGTTTGTTATGAATTACACCGTATTTAGTCACGCACAAAACGCTATAACAACCACAGGCACTTCAAAAGTGGTTATGTTTGATTTTGAAACAGGCCAAAAAGCCCTCATTGCAGAGCCTCTTTTATCGGCGTTAGTTAGCTACTCTCAAGACGAGCAATAAGGAATTCTCATGCAATACAGCCCACTTGGCAGCAGTGGTATTAACGTTTCAAGAGTATGTTTAGGCAGTATGACTTGGGGTAAACAAAATACTCAAAGCGATGCTGATGAACAAATAGCCTATGCGCTAGAGCAAGGCGTAAACTTTATTGATACAGCCGAAATGTATGCAGTACCGCCCTCTCCAGAGACCTATGGTAAAACTGAGGAAATTATTGGCGATTGGCTATCGCGTAATCAGCAAAAGCGCAGCGATGTGGTACTTGCTACAAAAATTGCAGGCAATGGATTATCGTGGGTACGTGATGGTGGCAATATTACGCGCCAAACGGTAATAGAAGCCGTAGACGATTCACTTAAGCGCCTTAAAACCGACTACATTGATTTATATCAGCTGCATTGGCCAAACCGCTCTACCCCGCACTTTGGCAGACAATGGCCCGGCACTCTTAAATTTACCGACGTAAATACACAAGAGCAGCAAGCTAGTATGCTTGATATTCTAGAGGGCCTTAATGAATGTGTTAAAGCAGGTAAAATTAAGCACTGCGGTTTATCTGACGATACGCCATGGGGTATAAGCCAGTTTTTAAGTTTGGCCAAAGAGCATAACTTACCGCGTATGGTATCTATTCAAAATGAGTTTAGCTTAGCGCACGCTAAAGACTGGCCGTATTTAATAGAACAATGTGTACACGAAGATATTGCCTACTTATCGTGGTCGCCCTTAGCAGCCGGTTTATTAACGGGTAAATACCTAAACGGTGCTCGTCCTGAAGGATCTCGTTGGACCTTCATGCAGCGCAACGGTATTTTTAGAGATACACCCAATGCAGAGCAAGCCACTAAGCAGTATGTTGAGCTGGCTCATGCAAACAATATTACTCCAGCACAACTAGCACTCGCATGGTGTAACCAAGTAGATGGCGTAACCTCTTCAATTATTGGTGCAACAAGCATAGCCCAATTAAAAGAAGATATTGATGCATTTAACATCACGTTAAACGACGAAATTCTTAGTGAGATTAACACTATATTTAAAAACTATCCTATGCCTTACTAAGCATATACCAGTTAAAAGCAGCCTTGAACAAGGCTGCTTTTAACTAAAATATTTGACCCTACTACAACCAACACTATACTTTAATTAAGTTTTCTTAATTCAACGAACACTTATCAATGCTGAGAAACGGATACTATGCATTTTGTCTATTAATTGTATTTAACGCGCATGCTGTTGAACAAAAATTACAGCCTCTAGAAGAAATTATTTGGCTGCAAAGTTACACGCCCCCTTTTCATATAGCTAAAAGCGAAAGTGCACCACAAGGCGGTATTTGCGACAACCTAACCGAGCAACTCATTAGAACCATAACAGATGTAAAACATACCCGCTTAATTGTCCCTCAGCAGCGTATAAATAAATATTTAAGTGAAGGAAAAAACGTATGCTTCCCGTGTGTTATTTATAAAAAACATAATAACCAACTACTTAACTACTCAAATCCAACAACGGTATATCCCCCATTTTCAATTATCACGACTAAAGAGCTAAAGCCCAAATTAGAAGAAAAGCACGGCTCGCCTATTCACCTTATTAATTTATTAACCGACCCGCAATACGTATACGGGCAAGCTGCTGCACGTAAATTTACAACTAAAATTAATACAATTATTGAAAATACAAAACGAGATAAAGAGTCGTCGTTAAGTTGGAGTAGCGAAAATGAAAGTCAGGCTGTTATAGCACGCTTGAGTCACGGCTTTTTAGACTACTCAATTGATTACCCGTTTATGGCCGATTACTTTAATAAACAAGGAGAATATACGAATATAGAGAGTGTACCAATTGCAGAAAATGACATTCAATTTATACGAGGAGCAATAGGTTGTGCGGCTAACGCACCTAATAATTTTGCACAGCAAGCGCTTAAAAAAATTAACCGCGCACTAAAAAACAATGTACTACAATCGCCTGAGTATCAACAAAGTCAGCATAATTGGCTTAAAACTACCTTTGCCGATTTTGATCAACACTACCAACAGCAAGTTATTAATTTTTACTTACTTGCCACTGATGCTCAAGCAAGCACTGATCATTAGCATAAAGTGCCACAGCAAAAATACTTTTAGCTGTTACCTCGCCTACGCCCGACGGTGTGCCTGTCATTACTACATCACCATCTTCTAAGCTCATAAATTCACTAATTTCTTGTAAAATTGAGTCCGGATTATGCAGCATAAAATGAGTATCGCCTTGCTGAACTACTTTATTATTAATTTTAAGTTCAAAGGTAAAGTGCTTCATTGCATCAGTTAGCGCTACAAAATCAGTTAAAATTACAGAGCCGTCGAACGCTTTAGCGCGCTCCCATGGAAGCCCTTTATTTTTTAATTTACTTTGCACAGTACGCTTAGTTAAATCAAGGCCGAGTCCAACACCTACAAATTTTTTATTTTTAACGACAAAACATAACTCGGTTTCATAATGTAGCGTATCACCGTTATGAGTTGCATATAATGTATTTGTAATTGCACTGTTTGGCTTATTAAATAGCACCATTTGATCTGGTGTTTCATTATTTAGCTCTGCAATGTGTGCGGTATAGTTACGACCAACACACACTACTTTTGATGGTGTTAATTCTTCAGATACTAACTTTATTGAATGCATATAAATAATGTCTCAGTTATTGGACCTGTTGACCTTTCAGGATTAAAGTTTGTTCAATCTAGGGGCTATTTAATCGCGGCGCGAGGTTTGTAACCTAGTTGGCTCGATAACTGCTCCTGCGTTATTCTACTGACTTACATCCATGTAAGAATAAGTAAAAACCGAGCAAAGCTTCCGCGTCCTGCTCACGCCCCTTACCTAAATCCATGTAGGCAACAAAGAGTAAATAGCCCCTAGGAAGAACCCTTTGGCAGCGCCTGTTTGGCATTAATGCTACGTTATCGCCTATTTATGGGGAATAACCACACTGTATAGGCTCTGCCTTGCCTAAATACCAAACAGACTGCTGCAAATTTAACCTCGAAAGATAAACAGGCCCTAACTAATAAGCGTTTCAAGCAAGCTCAAATTAATAGGTTTAAGTAAAACTCGGTCAATATTTAAATCTTTTATTTCTCTTGGGTCTGGCTCTGCGCCACTTACAATCACCAAGCGTAGCTCTGGATATCGCTCATTAATTTGCTGGCCTAAATCAATGCCACGCCCATCGGGTAAATGCATATCTAACAATACTTTATTAAATTGTTGGTCGTGATTAAGTATTTGCAAACATTGCGCGCAGCTAGACGCAATCACAGTTTCTACACCTAAACTTTCTAAAAGTAGCTGTGTAATTTGCGCTGCATCGTGATCGTCTTCTACAAGTAAAAAGCGCTGTTTTTTCTCTGTTAAGTCCGAACTACTATTTATATCTTTGGCTTGAGGAGCATGTTCTGGCGCTACCAAATAATCTTGCAAACATTGATACAAAGCAGTGCTATCAACCGGTTTTGGTATTACATCATTAAAGCCAAGCGCAGCAAGTTCTTCATGTATTCCTTTCATAGTAGCAGCAGTGAGCGCAATTATTGGGCCTTTGTAGCCCATTTTTCTAAGCTCTATGGTAGCTTCCTTGCCGCCCATTACAGGCATATGAATATCAATAAAAATAATATCATAAGGCGATTTATACGCATCTGCTATGCGTACTTTTTCAAGTGCTTGCTGGCCATGCTCTGCGTAGTCTACTCGCGCGCCACAGGTACTGATCATATGACCAACTAGCATGCGTAAGTCGCGCAAGTCATCAACAACCAATACTCTTCCGTGTACTTTACAAGGAGCCAGTTTACTTTGTAGTTGCGGCGCACTGCTAAAGTTAAGTACTTGGCGCTCTACTTCACTAATATCACCTGGGTAAACCGAAATAGTAAACGTAGAGCCTTTACCAACTTCAGAGTGCAAACTAATATCACCGCGCATACGCGCTAACAGCTCAGCACATATTGCTAAACCAAGACCTGCACCACCTACAGAGCGCGATTCTACATCAGCTATTTGCTCAAACGGTTTAAATATCAGTTCTTGTTTTTCAGGGGCTATGCCCATTCCTGAGTCTTTAATACTAAAAAATAGCATTTCGGTGTCATCAACCCACTGCGTCCACGCATTAACAACAATTTCGCCTTTATCGGTAAACTTAACCGCATTATTTATTAAATTTATTAAAATTTGGCGAACTCTTGTTGCATCAAGTCGTGCAACTAAAGGCAATGGCTGATGTGATTCAAAGCGTAGCGTAAGCCCTTTATCAAGCACCGATACGCGCATTAACGTGTATACATCGGCAAGCATGCTATCAAGGTTAACTTCACTTAAGGTTAGCTCTAATTTATCGGCGGCTATTTTAGATAAATCGAGCACATCGTTTAATAGGCTCAATAAGTGTTTACCGTTTCGATAAATTACACCTAACTCATTTTCTGCTTGCTGACTAAAGTCGCTCTGCATTAATAGTTCTGTATAACCTAAAATAGACGATAGAGGAGTTCGTAATTCGTGGCTCAAATGGGCTAAAAAGCGGTCTTTAGAACGGTTTTCAGCTTCCGCTTTTAAGCGCTCTACTCGCTCACCTTCAACATCCTTACGCGCTAAAGCATAGCGAATAGCACGCGCAAAGCGGCTAGAGCTCATTTCTGTTTTTATTAAATAATCTACCGCGCCAGCATCAAGTGCCGCCGAATCTAGTTCGTCGTTTGACTGCCCGGTAAGCATAATAATAGGGCCGCTAAAACCATTAGCAATAGCTTCTTTTAATACATCTAAACCATTAGATGCACCCAAGCGGTAATCAAGCAGGCAAATGTCGTGCTCATTTTTGCTAAGCGTTTCAATTGCCTGCTCTGGAGAGCTTATCCATTGAATGTTAAACGTGTGTGAATCCAATTGGTCCAGATAGTCGCAGGTGAGTATGTAATCATCTTCATCATCTTCTACAAGCAGCAACTGAGTCACTTTATCTAACATACAATCTCCATTAATCGTTAAATGTTGTCGGTAGCTCTACAAATTCTACCCAGTATTTTCCAAGTGTTTTCATTAAATCAACTAGGCCATCAAACGTTACAGGTTTTGTAATATAAGATGCAGCGCCTAGGTTATACCCTTTAACCATGTCTTCTTCTTGCTTAGACGTAGTTAAAATTACAACCGGAATACCCTTTAAGTTAGGGTTTGCTTTAATTGCTTCAAGCGCTTCACGGCCATCCATTCTAGGCATATTTAAATCAAGCAATATAAGCCCTGGGCGAGGCGATGTTGTCTTGTCTTCAAACTTACCTTTACGCTCTAAGTATTCAAGTAACTCAACACCATCTTCAACAAAGTGAAGTTCGTTAAGTACACGGCTTTCGGCAAGGGCATCTTGTGTTAATAAACGATCATCTTCATCATCGTCTGCCATTAAAATAGTAATCGGTTTTACTTTTGTATAGGGCATTTAAGCCTCTCCTTGCAATGTGAAAAGCGCAGCTTCCACAGGTAGTTTTATGGTGAAAGTTGCACCTTCACCGTCTTTACTTTGGGCTGTAATTGTTCCGCCATGTCGCTCCACAATACGCCTACATACAGAAAGGCCAATACCCGTGCCTTTATACTCTGAGCGGCCATGTAAACGCTGAAACGGTACAAATATTTTATCGGCGTAGTCTTGTGAAAAACCAATGCCATTGTCTTCTATTGTAATAACTTGAAAACTTAATTCGGTATTATGATCAGCACTAAAGATATTTTCATGCTGGTAACTAATTTTAATATGTGGACTTACATCTGGGCGTCTAAATTTCACTGCATTCGACAACAAATTTAAAAACAATTGCTGCATTTGGCTTTTATCAGCCTGAATAACCGGTAAGTCTTCTACATCTACTTGTGTATTAGACTCATCTATCGCAATTTCTAAATCACTTAATATATCAGTTAGCACTTCGTTTAAATTTGTATCGTCAAAGTCTTTACCACGCGTTGCTATACGCGAAAACTCTAATAAATCGTTTATTAAGTTAGACATACGTTGAGCTGCATTTTTCATACGGCCAATGTAATCAATCCCTTTTTCACCAAGTTCATCTTTAAACATTGTTTCAAGGCGATCGCTAAAGGCTTGAATTTTTCTAAGTGGTTCTTGTAAATCATGGCTCGCCACAAAAGCAAACTCTTCAAGCTCTCGGTTACTTCGGCTCAACTCGTCAGAATACAACGTTAACTCTTGCGTACGTTCAGACACTTTCGTTGCTAGTGTTTCGTTTTGTTTTTCAAGCTCAAAACGATACTGTGCTGAATTTCTTAAATTAAGGCGCGTCATAATAAACATACCAATAATAAGTAGTGCACTTGTTATTGCCGTTATAGCAAACGTAATTTTAGCCTCATTTTTTATCTTTGCTAACTTAGAAAAATGACTCACTTTGAAAAGTAATTCGCGGTCTTGTATTTCATTTACGTGTTCACGGATTTGCCTATAAAGATCTCGTCCTTTATGTGTATTTAGCACATACAATGCACGTCTTTCTCTATCATCAAGTGCAAGGTTAACGGTTTTTTTAAGCTCGTTAATTTTACTATCTACAAGCACTAGTAACTGAGCAATACGATCTGCTTGGCCATCAATTTCAGAGTGGAGCGATTTAACATGATCCGTTTGTGCCTGTATTTGCCCAATCGCATCATAGTAAGGCGTTAAATAATCAGCCTCTTCAGTTAATAAATAACCACGTTGACCCGACTCAGCCTGCACTATAGATAAATGCAATTGCTCAATTGCCGTTGTCAGCATACTTGTGTTGTCTAAACTCTTTTGGGTTTGTGTTAAACCTTGAATAGTGTTCAATGCTAAAAATGCGTTACCTACAATAATACTCAACACAACAACTATAAAAGCTGCCCAAGTAATATTCGCTTTGCTTTGATGTTTTTGCTTGTTCATTAGCTTCCCGAGTTAGTGTTTAAAAAACACTGTATTTATTGAGAGTCTGATATTTTTTGTAAACTTTCGCTGCACTGTTGGCAATTATTGATAATTTTATCAAGTGCATCTAACGCTTTTTCTTTTGGCATATCGTTTTCAAGTACCAATTTAATAAGCTCGGCATTCATCGAAATACGATTTAGCGGCCCTCTTGCATCGTGTACTAATTTATTAAGCTGCTCTGTTTTATTGTCTGATGTCATACCCTTCCTCAGATCTATTTATATTCGCCAATACCGCCATACGCATTAAGACGGTTATAAAGTGTTTTTGTACTAATACCTAACATTTGCGCAGCAAGTGTTTTATTACCTTGCACTTTATCAAGCGTTGCATGAATAAGTTCTTTTTCAACTTCTTCAATTGTTTGCCCTGCCGATACTGGCTTTTCTGCAGTTTGATTATTAACACGCGAAAAAGGTGATTCTAAATTGTCAGGCAAAATAATATCGCTGGTTTGCGGATCGCTCATAATAAATGCACGGTGTATCGCATGGCGAATTTCACGCACGTTACCCGGCCATTCATAGCTTTGCAACTCTTTAAGCTGCGCTGGCGTCCAACTAAAGGCAGTGCCATTTTCGTCATTAAGTTGATCTAAAAACGCTTTAGCTAATAAAGGAATATCTTCTTTTCTATCGCGAAGTGGCGGTATATCAATAGGAAAAACCGCTAGCCTAAAGTAAATATCTTCACGAATAATATTATTTTGTGCTAAATCGGTAAGCGAGCGGTTAGTGGCTGAAATAACACGGCAATTTGTTGGTATTTCTCTGTTACCACCGACGCGCGTTACTTTTTTAGTTTCAAGCACTCGCAGTAAATTTGGCTGCATATCAATTGGCATTTCGGTTACTTCATCTAAAAACAAAGTACCGTTATTTGATTGTTCAAACACCCCTTCTTTACGGGCTATAGCGCCTGTAAAGGCGCCTTTTTCATGGCCAAATAATTCACTACCAATTAACTCTTTTGAAAGCGCACCACAGTTACTCGCCACTAACGGGCCTTCACACTGGCTAGCGTTATGGATAGCTTGAGCAACTACTTCTTTACCTGCACCACTTTCACCCATCAACATCACGTTAGCATTTGTTTTAGCAACGCGTTCAATCATATTGTAAAGCTTGTGCATGACCTCTGATTCGCCAATTAAGCCACCAAAGTGACGCGTTATACCGCTCGACTTTGCTTTTTTAACTGCTTTTTTAGGGCCATTTAAAACCAGTTCTAAATCTTCGCGTTGTAATGGCTTTAATAAATGCCCTACATTTGGCTCACACATTTCAGCTAAAATACCCTTCACTGAAGGATGGCCCGAAATAAGTGTAATTTTTGGAGATTGCCCAATCATTTTTAAATGATCGAGTAAATGCAGACCGCTGCCATCTGGCAACATAAAATCTAACAGCACATGATCAAAGGTATTATTTTCAAACCATTGATGCGCTTCTTTTAAACTGGTTGCGGTGCTTATATTGTGGCCGAGGAATTCGACTATGTGACATACAACGTCACTAAATTCGACGTCATCGTCTACTAAAAGTATGTTTAACATGATAAATCCCTATGCTTTTTTCTTATTCTACGCATCATAAATACTAATTTAAAGGCGCGCTTAAAATCTAATGACTTAAATAATTAAGTGATTCAATACTATTTATGTTACCAACTTAATATTTACGTATGCTTAAAAAAATCGATCACAAAAAAATAATTTAAATCGTTCCTATTCACACAATGATAGCAACTGATAATATAAACATCCCACAAAGGAGATGAAATGCAGCAATTAAAAACCCTGATTCATGCAGGTATTAATATCGACCAAGGCACTCAATTTACTCGCATAACAGGGCGTGCCATTGTAATTAAAAATAGTAAAATACTTTTAATGTACACAAACCGCTATGAAGATTACAGCTTGCCTGGTGGTGGCGTGGATGAAGGCGAAAGCATTGAGCAAGGCTTAATACGCGAACTAAATGAGGAAACAGGTGCACAGCAAATAAGTGTAGTAAAAGCCTTTGGACTCTACGAAGAGTATCGCCCTTGGTATAAAGACGATTTTGACATTATCCATATAAAATCGTATTGCTACGTATGTAATATTGCCGACGAACTTGGCAAAGCACAGTTAGAGCATTATGAGCAGCAAAATGGCATGACTGCTAAATGGGTTGATATCAACGATGCAATTGCTCATAACGAGCGCACACTTGCTAACAGTGAAAAACAAGGACTCTCCATTTTACGAGAAACCTACCTATTAAAGCGCATTGCTAAACAGCTTTTTTAACGTCTACTTACCTGTTTAAAAAACGAAATATACCGACCCCTAAGCTAATTTTTTAGGAGTATAAAACCGATATAGTCCTACTAAATTACTGGCCATAAATAGGCTTTCCATTAATACAGCTATCGGCGAGCCTACTAACATATTATGACTTATCCAAAGCGATGTACCCACCACCATAATTAAGCGTAAATACAGATCATTTTTTTGAAACGAGGCAAAAGTCTGAATAAGTGTTGCAGCAAGTGCCAAACCACTTAGCCAGCTATACCAAGTAAAATGAACTGCTAAGCAACTAAGTAACATAAACGCCAACATTACCCATGTTTTTCGAGCAAATACACAATATAAATAACGTATTGCAGCAATTAACATTAGGCTACCCGCACTGGCATGGCCAAGCATAAAAAAATGAACTGACGTAAGTAAAACAGAACTAAATAAACACATTAAAATAAGCGAACGAGACTTAAACTGAAAAGAAGCTAAATCTAATACAGTAGCGATGGCTACCAAGCACTGAGCAAATAAAAACATAGTGACTCCTGAAAAAACAGCAGTCTAACCAGCTTTACTATTTTTCCCCTTAACTTAAGTTAAGTCGTTTACGAATTCGTGATAACGAAATAGCCGATATACCAATATACATAGCCACTTCGGTTAAGCTTAGCTGTGCAAGCCAGTGCGGCTTTTTTAGTAACAAATAACGATAACGCTGCTCAGGGCTATTAAGTAGTAAAAAAGCCTCCTTTGCCTCTTTAAATATAAGCTGCTGAGCAACAAGCTGGTTTTTAATGTCGACCCATTCACTGCTATCAAATATATGTAATGGGACAACGATAACTGTGGCAGCCTTTATAACCTTTAACTGATAAAAAGCCTCTGTGTTTGTAAGCCAATTAGCAAACAATAGTGCAAATTCATCTTTAAAATAAAACTCCTTACACCTTTGCCCTCCATCAATTGTAGAGTGCAAAGCGCCAAGTACACCGTCAATAATTAAATAACCATAACGCTGCGTTTCGCCTTGTTGTAATAGCACTGTATCTCGGGAGAATTGCTTAACTGAGTATTGCCCCGCCAGCTTTTGTTTTAAAACGTGTGTAAGCTCGGCATAACTATCGCCCAGTTCAAATACATATGTTTGACTCATTTATTTGCCATTTTAATCATTTGCGAATTTTAGCTGCACTCGTATTAGCATATTGAGTAAACAACCTTATATTATCAGCGCTGCACTAAGCTTTATACGTGCGCAGTAACCATCAGTAATCAATAAGTAGCAAGTGAAGATTAGAAGAAACGTATCATTTTTATCTCTATGTAACTTTTTCTGCTAATTGCATTATTTACAGAACATATCAGAAAGCATTTTAAATAAAAATTATACTTTTATAAAAGTTAAAATAAAAACTCAAATATTACATATAGTTATAAATAATTTATTGATAACTACTAATCTGGCTTTTGTTTTGCACCCTTATAGATAATTAATTTGTAAGGAGATAGAAATGAGTAACACAGTTAAAACGATTAATCCGGCAACTGAGCAAACCATTAATACCTACACACTACTTTCTCAAAAGGAAGCTGAGCAGGTAATCGAAAAATCTCACGAAACATATTTAAAATGGCGCTTAACGTCGTTCACTGAACGTGCGAGATATCTTAATAAGTTAGCCTCACTTTTCGAAGAGCAAAAAGAAGCTATTGCAAAACTTATGACTGAAGAAATGGGCAAAGTTTACGAGCAAGGCTTTCAAGAGGTTGAGCTGTGTGCAGCTATTTGTCGTTACACCGCCGAAAACGGCCCACAAGTACTTGCCGACGAAGAACGTGATATGGAAGGTGGCCGCGCAATTATTAGCTACCAACCAACGGGCGTATTATTGGGTATTCAACCGTGGAACTTCCCGCTTTATCAGGTAATTCGCTACAGTGCTGCCAACATCATGGCGGGTAACACAACAGTATTAAAACATGCTGGTAACGTATTTGGCATGGCTGAAAAAATCGACACCTTATTTAAACAAGCAGGCTTCCCTGAACATTGCTTTAGCAACTTACTTATCGATGGTAAAACAGCAAGTTCATTAATCGCACACAAAGCAATTAGCGGCGTAACCTTTACAGGTAGTGATGCTACAGGTAAAAAAGTAGCTGAAGAAGCTGGCAAGCATGCTAAAAAGACGGTACTTGAGCTTGGTAGTAACGATGCCTACTTAGTACTTGATGACGCAGACTTAGAGTTAGCAGTTAAAACCTGTGTAACAGGCCGTATGATTAACAACGGCGAAACCTGTGTTTCAGCTAAACGTTATGTAGTGGTTGAGTCTCTTTATGATGACTTTAAAGCGCAAATAAAAGAGCAATTTGAAGCCATGAAAATGGGCGACCCAATGGCAGATGATACCGACTTAGGTCCAATGGCACGTGAAGACTTGCGTGACGGCATTCATGACCAAGTTATGCAATCGGTTAAAGCCGGTGCAAACATAGTAACGGGTGGCGAAATTCCATCGCAAACAGGTTACTACTACCCTCCAACGCTATTAGATAACTTATCGCCTGGCATGCCAGCTTACGATGATGAGTTATTTGGCCCAGTAGCTTCGCTAATAAAAGCGAAAGACAACGACGATGCAATGCGCATCGCCAACGACTCTCGCTACGGTTTAGGCGGTGGTATTTTCTCTAAAGATGAGAAAAAAGCTATTGAGCTTGCTAAAAAGCACTTTGACACCGGCATGATCAACATTAACGGTTACGGCTTAGCACAGCCTAACTTACCGTTTGGTGGTGTTAAAGGCAGTGGCTATGGCCGAGAGCACGGCGGCTTTGGTATGCGTGAATTTGTGAATGTTAAAAGCATCATGATCGCCAGCTAATTTAGCTAAAGCAGTTAAGTTGCGTATTGAATAAATATTTTTAATACACCTTTTAAAATCAAAAAATTATTAAGCCTAAAAGTGGGTAACCGCTTTTAGGCTTTTTTATGACTTTTAGAAAGTAATTTTCAGGAGAGAGTACTTAGTTTTTAGTAAGAGATAGTACCGAGTTTTGGATATATTCGTAGGTGCGATTTTATATCGTGCTTTTAATATAAATATGAGGAGTTAAAAACTAAAAAACAGCCTTTAATGTGAAATAAATACCGTGGTCTAATTTTATATTTAATCGTAAACTCTCATACCCAACAAGTGCTCAGTCGTTTTCTAATATCCTTGCTAAATAATTTACTACGGCCTGAACAACAAGCTAATCAATTAGCATCCTTCGCTTATCGCTTTAATCATAGCGAGTCCTAGCATTAACTCTTGCTCATGGTTATTTAATTTCTAATGATTGCTACTTTGAGTTTTCACCAGATAATTTAATGACGAATGGAAAATGATCAGTGCTATATTTAGCTAGGCACTCAAAGCGTTTTTTTCAAAGCCCTACTATTAGAAATAGTTATCGAACGCTCGGTGTATAAATATCTGAAATTATATTTTTAGTTTTAATAAATTTGATGTCTTTTTTCACGTTTCGTACTTTGCTGGAGCATCCATAAAGTGAAAACTGCCCCAGAGTAATAGTAAAAAAAACATGGGCAGAGAAGCCAATATAAGGTCATATTCTTTAAAATTATCGCTAAACCAATCGCATCCAAAAAATACAAAGGGATATATTAAAACGCCCCATAAAAAGAATTTATTCATGATTCTATTAAACAAAGGAATATCAATATGAGGCTTACTTCCTAAACCCATAAGGCTAGGGATAATCGCAAATGGGTATACAACCAAAGGTATAGCGCCTAAAACCAGCAAAGTAAGCCTGAAATACTCAAACATATAATTAAAAACCTAAAGTTTTAAAAAGTTAACGCTTATTGTAAATAACTTAAAATACAAACAAGGAGAGTTAACTGCCAGTCTTTATTTCGAGAGTTTTAGCATTGTCTACTTCTAATAAAGCAAATATGTATTTTAAAAATAAAGTCTAAACCAAAGAGCACAGTAATAATTCAGCACTCCGCAATTCAACACAAGTCGGCCTCAACTATTAGTAATTTAGTACTTTATATAAATACCGCTACATCTGATGTTTACTCGTCAAATTTTGGCACTTTTCGCTTATCTGCCTTGCTCATAGCTAGCTCTTGGATTTCTTCATGCTTTAGATCTTCGGGTTTATCTTCTAGTGACTCCTGATTGGCATTCTCATAAGAAAGCTCAGTAAGTAGTGCAAAGTGATCAGATCCATATTTAGCAAGACGCTTAATACGCTTTACTTTAAAGCCTTCGCTGTGAAATAAGTGATCAAGCGGCCAGCGCATAAAGAAGTAACTTGCATGAAATGTGTTATAAAAACCACGGCCTTTTCGAGGGTCTAAAAAGCCACTTATTTGCATAAACAAACGCGTGCTGCGCGACCATGCTACGTCGTTTAAATCACCGGCAACTATGGTAGGCCGTGTAGGGCTTTTAAGTGCTTTAGCCACCATTATTAGCTCTGAGTCGCGCGGGCGCGATGAGTCTTCCTCTGTCGGGCTTGGTGGTGCTGGGTGAATAAAGTGCCCTTGCATTTGCAGGCCTTCATCGTTTTCAAACAAAATATGAATTGAGGGAATATCTTCTTCTATAAGCTCACATATTTGCGCGTCGAGTATTTTAAATTTGCTGTACAGGTGCATGCCGTAGCGGTTGTCTTTAGGGCATTCAATAAAGTATGGGTAGTCTTTTTTAAGTACTGATAATTTATTTTCCCACCAGCTATCGCTTTCAAGCGTGATAAGTAGGTCGGGTTGATGCTCATCAACAAGACTAATTAACTGCTCACTTTTATGATTCGACATAAGTACATTTGCCGACATAATTCGGACGCTATGGTCTATGTGCTTTGGTGCGCTTTGCACTTCTTTTTTAGCAAGCCACGTGTACGGGTAAATCCACTTACCTTGTAAAATCATTATAAGTAATGAGGTTAAGGCTATAAACACGTAACCTATTGCGCTACTTTGCCATAATAAAAACAGCGAAGTAACAGCTACAAAACTGGCAATATAAAATACCTGTAAGCGCACAAAGTCGCAGCTACGCACTAAGTAATGCTGGCTGTACGACATAGGTAATAGGGTAACCAGTAAAAAAAAGCCAATAATTATAGCCAGCGCAATGAGCATTTTAATATCCTTATAAAGTTAATTTAGCGACTTAAAATTGAAAGTATTTCTCGGGTGTCGTGCACCATGTGAATAACTGTACGGTCTATCTCAATGCTTACTGTACCATTATCTCTAGAGCGTTCAATAACTCTACCTCGTTTATATAAATCGCGCTCTAAAAAGTCGCCTCGGTGGTAGCTTTTACTTAGCCCTGGTGGCGTCCAACCTGCGCGAATTAACTGCTTTGCCTCTTTTTTAGAAAGGTAGTCATTGTCGTTATGTTTATGCGAATGATGCTTTTTATGGCCGTGTTTATGACCATGTTTATCTTTATGCGGTTTTGCGTCTGCGCTTATTGAACATAAACCCAATGCTATTAGTGCTGTGTATATTACTGCTCTCATAAATAATCTCTAGCGTAGTTAATAGCTAAAGATTAACAAACATGGATGAACATCGTATGAAACACCCACCCCTCGTTTAACGTTGTTTATATTGAGTTTTACAATGGCTGCGCATAATAGCGGGATCGCGTAATTTTAAGTGTTTTGTTTTACGCCCTGCATGGCGTTTACGCCACACTTTAAAACTGCCTTTTGAAATATGTTCGCGCATAAATACCACCAGCTGCGGGTATTTTAATCCGTATAGCTGCTCTATTGCCTCATAAGGGGTTCTATCTTCCCACGCCATTTCAATAATGCGTGACTGTTGCTCTGGGTTAAACATGATGTTTCTCACAAAATTTAACTTATACGCTAGGTAAAAATACTTAGATCAATGCAATTAAGCTCAGTAACTGTATAATTGGCGTTCAATTTATGTACTTTAAAAGATATCGAATTTATATTTATGCGCGCAATATTCCTGTTTTTAGCTTTAACTTTACCTTCGTTATTACTTGCAGCGCCAAGTAAAACCCTGCGCTGCGTAACAACCCACTACCCGCCTTTTACTATTTACGATGAAAAAGCCGATACATTTACAGGTTTAGATATTGATTACATTAAGTTTATTGAAAAAAACTTAAACCTCAAAATTGACGTTGTTCATTTACCTTGGGCGCGTGTTAAAAAAGAGATGGAGCTGGGCTATTACGACTGCTATTTCTCATTGGCCAACTATAAAGAGCGTACAGAATATTTAGACTTTACTAGCGAGCCTTTGCATACCACTAAGTTTGGTTTATTCACGTTAAATGAAGATAATCTGCTTATTGATGATTTATCAAAAGCCGCTATAGCTATGTTACGCGGTGTTATTCTTCCCAAAATTATCGCTAAAAAGTACAGCCTTGATGAGAATAATCTGCTTCGTTCACTTTCAACTAAAGACACTTTTGAGCTACTTGAAAAAAAACGTGTTGAATACGCAATAACTAACTATCAAGCGGGTTTATGGTACTCAAAAGAATATAAAAACATTTATGCTCGGCAATTAAATGAGTTTACATTTCCTACTTATATTGCTTTTAAGCGTGGCGTAATTGATACAAAATTAGTTGATGAACAAATAAAGCGTTTTAAAGCACAAGCTCAATAATTAACTCTGCACATATTAAGAGATAACCAATGTTTACAAAACTACCAAAGTGGGTTGAATATGGCGCGTTTACACTGGCATTTATAGCGGGCATAGTTAACGCTGTTGGCTTATTAGGATTTGAACATCAGGCTATTTCGCACTTATCAGGCTCTGTCACTTTGTTGGGTATTAAACTAATGAGCAGTACTTCAGCCGCTTTACTGTTATTGAGCATACTAATAAGCTTTATGCTGGGCTCTGCGCTTTCTGGTTTTTTACTTGCAGGGCGTTCATTAAAACTTGGCCGGCATTACGACACGCTCTTATTTATTGAAGGCGCTTTACTGTTAGCAAGTGCCTACCTACTTAATCAATCTTATGTTTATGGCATTACGCTCGCATCTGCTGCTTGTGGATTACAAAACGCGTTAGCGACTAATTACAGTGGCGCAGTAGTTCGTACCACACACTTAACGGGTATTTTTACTGACCTTGGTTTAATGATAGGAAAAGCACTTAAAGGTGAGCAATTTGATACGCGTAAAGGCGTTATGTTTTTACTTATTATTGCGGGCTTTTTATTAGGTGGTGTAATCGGCTTTATTTTATTTGAACACTACCAAGTGCTTACTTTGGTGTTTCCTGCTGTGGCTTGTTTTGTTTTATCAATTACGTATCGGGTTTATAGGTTACGTACGCTTTAACGCAACGAGTTTAAAAGCACATTAAAACCTCATATTATAGAGGTAATGCAATATAGATTACTTTCAAGGAATGTATGAAACCTTATTTTTTGCCGCTGCTATTACCCTTTAGCCACACTGCGTTTGCCGATAATCAAAACAACGATGCAATAGAAACCATAACAACTACGGCATCACGTATTGAAGCGCTATCTACCCCACTTCCTTTATCAATAAGCACACTAACGCAAGCGCAGCTAAATAGTATAGCGCCTACCCATATTGAAGAAGCTCTACAACGTGTAGCAGGTGCTAATATTCAACGCGGAAATGGCCAGGAGTATTTACCCGCGCTTCGCTCACAAGTGCTTTCGGGCGCAGGCGCTTGTGGTGGCATATTGACTCTAGAAGATGGCATACCACTGAGAGCCGCTGGGTTTTGTAATATAAACGAGCTATTTGAGGCGCACAGCGAAATGGCGCAGCGCATTGAAGTGCTAAAAGGCCCTGGCTCTGCACTTTATGGCTCAAACGCTGTGCACGGTGTTATTAATGTAATAACGCCCGACACCACACAAGGCGGCGGCTTAGTTGGCATTGATTACGGTTCATACGGTTATGCTCGTTATAAATTACGCGCAGGGCAAGATTACGGCAACAGTGGTATAGGCATTAACGCAAGCATTACCGACGACAGCGGTTACCGTGATGATGAAAGCGTAGAGCAACAAAAAGTAAATATTCGCCACCGCTATTCAAATGATAATTTACTACTAACTTCAGGGCTTACTTACACAAACCTCGATCAGCAAACAGCTGGATTTATTACAGGCTTTGAAAGTTATAAAAACGAAGACCTCGCGCAAAAAAACTTTGACCCAGACGCATTTAGAAAAGCACGCGCATTTAGAGCATGGAGCAATGCAACATGGCAATTAAATAACGATGATGTGCTCTCTACTACGTTATATTTTCGCGACCAAAGCATGGACTTTTTTAAGCACTTTTTACCCGGCACACCGCTTGAAAAAAACAGTCAAACCGGCTTTGGTGTGCAATCGCTTTATCAACATAATTTACAACGTAATATAAAAGTAAACCTAGGGCTTGATGGCGAATACACGCAAGCCGACTTTACTCAAAGCCAAAATGAGCCCACTCAAGGTTCTGCATTTTTAGTTGCTACAGTGCCACAAGGTAAGCATTACGATTACGATGTAAACGCCACGCTTTATGCCCCTTTTGCATCTATTGATTGGCAATTAAATAAGTGGTTACTTACCGCAGGTGTGCGCTACGAGCATATGCAGTACGACTACACCAATAATATGCTAGCAGGCAGAACAAAAGACGATGGAACAGAATGCGGCTTTGGTGGCTGCCGATACAGCCGCCCTGAAAGTGGAAAAAATAGTTTTAGTAATCTATCGCCAAAGCTTGGGGTTAGTTATCAGTACAATACAAATAACACGCTTTATGCTAACTTTTCTCGCGGTTACAGAGCGCCACAAGCGGCTGAGCTCTACCAATTACAACGCGAGCAAACCACTGCAAATTTAAGCGCCGAAATAGCCAATAACGCAGAGCTGGGTATTAAAGGGATTTACGAAAAACTACGTTATGGCGTGTCACTTTACGCTATGAGTAAACACAATACGATTTACCGCGATAGTGACTTTTTTACGGTAAATAATGGCAGCTCTCGCCATCGTGGTATTGAGCTTGAACTTGACTACCAGCTAACGCAGTCGCTTGCGCTTAACTTTGCAGGCACTCACGCAAAGCATACTTATACTAACAACCAAATACTTAACGGTTTAAATATAAACGGCAACGACATAGATACCGCGCCGCGTAATATTGCTAATCTCGATTTAACATGGCAGGCATTAAACAACGCGCAATTTGCTTTGCAGTGGCATCGCGTTGGTAACTACTACACCGACCCAGAAAACTTAAATAAATACCAAGGGCATGATGTTTTAAGCCTGCGCGCTCAGTGGCAAGTTACTAATAACCTTGAAGTGCTTGCCCGCATTATTAATTTAACTAATGAGGCTTATGCAGAGCGCGCCGATTACACCAGTTTTACCGGCGACAGATACTTCCCGGGTAGACCTCGTAACGCGATGCTTTCGGCAACTTATACGTGGTAATGCTTATTTAAGAGCTAAACTGATTTAAAGGCTAAGCTAATTTAATTGATTTAAGTCGCTCATGTATTTCATGGGCGACTTTTTCATCACTTTTTTAAACATAGTAATAAATGCACTCACCGACTCATACCCTAGTAACTCCGACACCTGCTGCACACTTTGCTTATCAGAAAGCGCTTTTAGGGCTGTAATTATATGTAATTGCGTACGCCACTTTCCAAATGTCATACCGGTTTCTTTTTTAATTAACCGCGCTAATGTGCGCTCAGTTAATGCAAACTGCTTAGCCCATTGTGGTAGTGTTTTTCGATTGTTTGGCTTGTTTATAAGCTGATCGCTCATAGTTTGAATTACCTCGTTTTTAGATAATACAAAATCGAGTGGCTGTACGGGCATTTCAATAAGTTGATCAAACAACACCTGCGCTAAACGCGATGTTTTACTATTTAAAGTATAGTGCTGATTATGCCCAGCCAACTCACACATTAGCTCTTTAACCAGTGGCGTAATGGCTAACGTACAGGTATTTAGCGGCATACCGTTTTTACTACTATCTATAAATAAATGACAAAGCTTTGCGTTATCAGACGCCCTATTACTATGCACCTTTTGTCCTGGGATCCAAATTGCACTGTGCGTAGGCACCATCCACATTTTGGCTGACACTTCACACGTTACATAACCATGTAGCGCTAAAATTAACTGCCCTTTAGGATGGGTATGTAGTGGTATTTCGTGACTTGCATGGGCGTGCTCTATTTTGGCTATTATGGGCTGCGCCATAGTTTCAAAATTTTTAATGTCGTCCCAGCCAATTGCATCAAACATAGTTTTGTCTGTTTTTAGTTATTTAATGTCATTATCTCTAAATTATAGTTTTTGCTAAGCCTTTATACTAGCGCCCATTAAGTATTAGCTTTAATGGTCTTCCCTTTTGTTAAATAACACACCTAAATCACGCTTTGCTGGCATATTACTTGTGCTTGGCATATTACTTATTGCCGCAAATTTACGCGCCACATTTACAGGTATTGCACCTGTGCTTGAACAAATTATTAATCACTTTGGGCTTAGCGCATCGCAAGCTGGGTTTTTAACAACATTGCCACTCATTGCCTTTGCGGTTGTATCGCCAATGGCCGCAACTCTTGCTAAAAAGCAGGGGCTAGAGCGCACCTTGTTTGTGGCTTTGTTATTTATACTTGCAGGGGTTGCAGCGCGGGTAATAAATACCTCAGCCATGCTTTTTGTAGGCACCGCTATTATTGGTGTAGGTATTGCCATCGCAAACGTATTATTACCAAGTTTAATTAAGCGCGACTTTCCTGCAAAGGTTGCGTTAATGACCTCAGCCTACGTGCTTACTATGGGCGTGGTATCGGGTGGGTTTTCCACTTTGGTATTTCCGCTTAGTCAGTTAAACGGATTAGGATGGCAACTTGCGCTGGGCTCATCAGCTCTTATTACTCTGGCGAGTATTATTGTATGGATCTCGCAATTAAGTAAGCACACAAAACCCGCGAGTATTGCTCAACACACTGACACGTCAAAAAGTGTATGGCGCTATTTACTAGCATGGCAAATTACCTTGTTACTGGGTTTAAACTCTTTTTTAAATTATATAATTATTACGTGGTTGCCCAGCATATTAACCGAAGCAGGCCAAAGTGCTACGCAAGCGGGTGCTTATCATGGGGCTTTTCAAATTGCGACTGCATTGCCTGGTTTAATATTAATTCCGTTACTTGCCAAATTAAAAGATCAAAGCGCGCTTAGCTTTATTTTAGCTATGCTCAGTGCATTTAGTGCATTGGGGCTGCTTTACATGCCTAACTATGCCTTTGTGTGGACCTTAATGCTGGGTTTTTGCTCTGGAGCATGTTTTATATTGGGGTTGTCGTTTATTAGTTTACGAACCGATGATTCGCAACAAGCAGCGTCGCTTTCAGGTATGTCGCAAAGCGTAGGTTATTTACTCGCGGCTATTGGTCCTATGCTAGCTGGTGCATTACACACGACTACAGGAAGTTGGGCTGCGCCATTATGGCTGTGCGCTATTGCAGGCGTATTATGCGCGCTATGTGGCTTAGGTAGTGGTAAAAACACCACGTTAGCTAAATCAGTTAACTAGCTGTTGTAACCACGAAAAAAAACCAGATGCAGGCTTACCGCTAGTATGCTTTTGCTCGTAGCGTTTATTAGTTGCTTCACGCTGTTCACGGCGCTCTTGCGCTAAATTAGCCTTTGCAGCAAAACGCAAGCGCTGCTCTTGAGTAAGCTCATCATTAAAACTAATGGCTGTTTTTTTAACTGCTCGGCTGCTTTTAGGTGAACTACACATGTTATTCTCCAAATGACTGACTTATAAGTAGACAGTCATTTGGTAAAATAAATTTCAAACCGCTTACTAAAAAAGTGATTTTTGATCAGTATTACTAATAACTCCAACTAACTAGTTTTGTGGGGTTGTATCAAACGCAGGTACTTCGTGTAAGCCGCTCAACCAGCTCAATGTTGATTTAGCCCAAATTTGTGCTGTTGGCGTAAACTGATCACGCTGATCAACCGCACCAATACGCAAACCATATACACGGTCAGCTTTAGCTTCGTTAGTTGCATAAAGTGTTGTACCACATGTGCCGCAAAAACCTTGCGCACGCTTGTTACCACTTTGCGCTGTTTTAACAAACTCTTTTGGCTCACCTTGGGTAAATACTACCGAATTTGGCTCTGCAATTATAACGGCTCTAAATGGGCCGCTCGACATACGTTGGCAATCGCTACAATGGCAAACAAGTGCATTATTATTTTGAGACTTTGCTTGGTATTTAATTTCACCACAGTAACAGCTTCCAGTAATTTCCATTATTTAAATCCTTAATGCTTATGAAGATTGAATCGAGATATAAGACCGGCAGTATCGATTCATTATTTTTAAAATATAAAAAATTGCTCACCGGTTCATTTGTATGCTCGGCTAGATGTTTAATTCTTTAGAGTGATTTTTTCAAAGTTGAGCAAGTGCTACAAACATGATCCGATGTTTTAAATAAAACAGCAATACCACGTTAAGTTAATAGCGTAACGTGGTGCGTCTAAATTATTTTTTATATGTGTTTAGATCATAAAATAAGAATAGCAATGTAGAACCTCCCCTTATGTTGGGAGTAATTATTTAAATGCATTAGCATTTTTAATGCTGTCAAAATCGTTAAAGCGCACGTTGTGTTGCGCCATTACTTTAAGTATTTTTTCACTTAGCATTTGGCGTAAATAAAACGGCTGATTTGGCACAAAATGATGGATGGTATGCGTTTTACCAAAGTTAAAACAAAACAAGTGAAACGGCATAAATAAACGACTCGTTAGTACGTGTGTTTGTTCAAGCATATTATTAACGCCGCCATAGTAATGCATGCTTGAGGTAACAAAATTAAGCGAGCTTGAGCGAATAATATTAGGCACAATGAGCACGACCATTAAAAATTCAAACACGTTCATTATACTTAGTACCCAGTTAGGCGAATTTAGCGAAAGTGGTATAAATAAATCAACAATATGAAATAAAATAACGCTATATAAAATAGCGAAATACGCAGTCGCTATCGGAAACCCCGCATTAAAAACACTCGAAAAACTAAAGCCATTAATTTCTTTTCTAAAACGTTTAGTAGAAATAACTAACCCTAATAACCCATCTACAATAACTAGCGCACGTAAAAATGGATTTTTAATACCGTTTCCCACCAAGCGTTCTTCTAGGTCTTGTTGCGTGCCTGAGGTTTTATGATGGTGTAAATGCATTTTACGTCGGTACCATGGGCTAATAGTATTTGGCCGCATTAACCATACTGTTAGCATCATAAAATTATGCATAAATGGCTGGTTACTAAAGTATTGTTTATGTATAAGGTCGTGTTCTAACTCATGGGAAATAGATGCAGCAATAGCCGCAAGTACTATGCATACCCAAGCAGGTATGATGGCTAAATAATATAAAACACCAACACCAATTAGTGCGCTAAGCGATAGCAATAAAATAATTAACCCTAAGGTATTTTGATGTGCAAGTAACGGGTGCTTTTGACGAAGTGATGCTTCCTCTGCCTTAATTGCTTTAACAATCGATTGAATGTTCTGTTTGGCACTTAATTGAGTCATGATTATTATTTATTTCAGAGTAGTCTATTAATTACTATCATACCTTAATCAAATGTATGTTAGAAATTGATAGTTAAATAGCTACCGTTGGCAGCTATTTAAAACTAAATACTACTTAGTTTTCGTATTATCAACTTCATAAATTGGATTGCCTTCAACTTCAAAGTAAGACTGTCCATAAATTAATGGGATATACCACTGAACAACTTTAACGGTAACGTTTGAAATACCCACCGCCGAAGGCGTTTGCTCGATAGCATTATCCATGGCCTCTTTCATGTTAGATCTTCCCGTTGGGAAAATTAAAACAGTATGTTTAACATCCTTACCAATCACGCGTGTGTCATAATCAACTTTGTGATTGCTGTTTGTATGATTCATATTTTTTGTAGAGGCAACTGTAAAATCGCCAATACGGTGAGTACAACCAGATAAAGCCATTGCACCAACCAACAAACCAATTACTTTTTTCATTACTCTTCCTTTGCTTCATATTTACTACCCAACACTTGGGCGACTTCTAAATTTAGTAGCTTGATACCTAAAAATATAACTATGACCATTAATCTTAGGCATAAAAAAACCTTAACCAATTTGGTTAGGGTTATAAAAAGTGGTACCAGCGGCCGGACTTTAACTTATAGCAGCACACTTGAGTGCCGCTCGAGTCCGTCACCACAAATTTCAGACATAAAAAAACCCCAACCAATTTGGTTGGGGTTATAAAAAGTGGTACCAGCGGCCGGACTTTAACTTATAGCAGCGCATTTGAGTGCCGCTCGAGTCCGTCACCTCAAATTTCAGACATAAAAAAACCCTAACCAATTTGGTTAGGGTTATAAAAAGTGGTACCAGCGGCCGGACTCGAACCGGCACTCCTTTCGGAAGGGGATTTTGAATCCCCCATGTCTACCAATTTCATCACGCTGGCATAATTTTTCTTTAACCTTCTAAATACAAGAAGATAAAGAAAAACCACTTTAGAGCTAAGGTTTATTTGTATCCCTCGTCTCTATGCCAAGCATTATACTAACAATAAGTTTACCAGCAAGCATTTTATGACGTAAGCATGATTAACCGCTTAACAATTAGACAATCATTAACATTTGAAAGAATACATATCTATTTAAAGCCTAAGACTAAATAAAGCCTAAATACAATGTTAAAATATGCGGGCTTTTCAGATAAATGTCTTTACCTCCAATCACTATGCTTCACTACCTCCGTTTCATAATAAAAGATATATTATGTAGCGGTGAATATATAACCTTTAAAATGGATTTTATAAAATGAAAAATATCATAGCTTACACTGATAATTTGAAAGAAAATAAGTGGGATAATTTTTACTTTGATTTAATCAAAATAAATACACTGCCTGAGTTTGAAAAACTAGATAGCTTTAATGCTAAGGGTATTTTTAGCAGAGCTATTTTCAAAAAGGTATATGATTTAACAGCAAAGAATATGTTGAAGTTGCTTATTATTACCCCAGATACAACGCCTAAAAAAGTGTATGGTATTGCTTTTTTACAGAGCAAAGAAATTTTAACCATGGAAGTAGAAGAAACACCTCTATTTAATCAGTGGTTTAGCTCGATTAATAAAAACGCATCGACACCTAAAGTATATACGTTTACAAGTAATAGCAGTTCAAGTCGCTCCCTTTTTAACAACGAAAAAGAGCTTACTCATAAAGGTATGGGGGAGTTTATTTGTAGCCAAGTTCCAAATAGCTTTATTGCTGAAAAGTTAACTAAAGAAAAAGCTGACTTTGTAACGCCTTTTATACAGCTCGATGCATCTGATAACTTTGAATTAATTGAACAATATTTTAAAGCGTTGGTAAAATAAAATAACCTCAATGTTATTGAGCCCAAAAACAACGGTGCTATTTATGCTGAATTTGAAAACGAAGCCGGCTTTGCATTCCCAGCTATACTAAAATCATTTTTAACACTACATAATGGTGTTGAAAATACAGCATTTATGGATGCTCAACGCATTTTAAAAGAATGGCGCGACTGGCAGTCTATTTATAATGAATGGACTCAAGAAGAGTTATTCGACACAGATAATGAAAGTAATATAAAAACCGTACCCATGTACGTTACTCCTTATTGGGTGCCATTTTTTAATTTGGGAGGTGGAAATTTTATAGCACTGGATTTTGCACCAAACAGCCAAGGGACCGCTGGGCAAGTAATATCATTTGGGGCTGACGAACAAAGCGCCACTTACGAAGCCAAAACGTTAAGTGATTTTCTAGCTGGGTTTATTACAGCTGGTTGCTCAGAATAACTCCATTAGCTTAAGCACTTACCTTAAGTAACAAAGTGCTCTTACAGTTACTTTAAGAGCGTTTATTTAATTTATTAAACACTTAAGTTTCGTTCAAAGTTTACAATATCAACGCCGGCTTTTACTTTGTATAACTGCGCTAAGCGTCCGCCCGATTTAACTTTTTCATCTAGTGTTTCAAACATATCAGCAGCTTCAATGCGCCTTATTATACTTTTACGCTGAACAGGCTTGCCTATAATGGTCTCAATGACTGACTTAAATTGCCCTACGGTAAAATGCTCTGGCAAACAATAAACCGGCGCCATTGAGTACAACGCTTTTTGTTTTAAGCGCGCTTTAGCTTGCTCAATAATATGCTTATGATCAAAAGCCACAGGTAAATCACTAACTTGTTCAACATCAATCCACTTTGCATCATCAACTGTTTCTATGTGGGTTGATACCTGTGCCTCTGCAATTAAAGCAAAATAAACTAACGTGACACTAAACCCTCTCGGATCACGATTAATGCCTGAGTATGTTTGTAGCTGCTCTAAATATTGAGGCGCCACACTGGTTTTTTCTTTAAGCTTTCTAAGCGCCGTCATACTCACGCTATCGTCAATATCTATATCAACAAACCCACCAGGAAGTCCCCACCGACCAGTAAAAGGTTCACTCGCACGCTTAACCATGAGCACTTTTAGAGTACCGTTTTTAACGGTAAACAACACACTATCAACTGTAAATAATGGATTTTTGTATTCGGTGATATCGTAATGGTTAGTCACAGCGTACTCATATTAAGTTAAGGTCTTAGTGACACAGTAAATTAAACACATCTCAATTTCAAGCTACTGTAAAATTACAGACAATTAATAAGTTCAGTGGGTTAGTTTAAAAAATAGCTTGATTACTATAGGTACATTTGATAATTTAATTGTGTCGCTAGGACACAAACATTAAAAGGACAAAAAATGAAAGTATTTAGCTATGACTCAACAGGAAGTAAATCGTTAGTTGATTATGAGAATTTCACTTTTTCTGGTGGTGAAGAGCATGTCAGGTTTAACGCCGCTAATTTTTCAGACTCTATAAAAATAGAGATTTTTGAACGACTAACCAACTCATCTAAAATGGTTAGATTAATGATTGCTGTCGATGCCTTAAAAAGATTAACAAATGAAAGTGCACCTATCGAACTTGTTATTCCTTATTTTCCTTATGCACGCCAAGACCGAGTATGTGTTGAAGGAGAAGCGTTAGGCGCAGCTGTTATGGCAAATTTTATTAATGGCTTAAACTTTTCAAAAGTGACTATTTGGGATGCGCATAGCGATGTATCCCCTGCTTTAATTAATAGAGTAACCAATATTGAACAAATTTCGTTACTTGCACGCTGCGAAGAGCTAAGCCAACGCTTAGCAAAAGGCGAACTAACTCTTATTTCTCCAGATGCTGGGGCGAGTAAAAAAACCATTAAAATTTCAGAAAAATTCAATGGTGTACCTGAAGTTATTCAAGCTCAAAAAGTAAGAAACTTAAAAACAGGCGAAATAGTAAAAACAGAAATTATTGGCGATGTTAAAGGTAAAAGCGTACTTATTGCTGATGATATTTGTGACGGCGGCAGAACCTTTATCGAACTTGCCAAGGTACTAAAAAGTAATGGCGCTGTTGAAATTTCTCTTTTTATAACTCATGGCATTTTTTCAAAAGGGCTTGATGTTTTTGAAGGCCTAATTGATAAAATTTACACAACAGATTCGTTTAAACCAGCTAATGAGTTTAAAAATAGTAACAACATTAGTTTACAAATAATTGAGATGTAAGGAAAACACGATGACTATTACAGCTGCAAGTATGCAAAAAGACGTTTATAAAGAATTTCATAGCCGCGCTTATCACCCTGACGTAACAGAGGTATATGCAAATTATACCTCTCGTAGTGGCAAACTAAGTAACATAGAAAATAACAATAAAGTCGCGTTTGTTGGTCTTCAATACTTTATTAAAAGTTACCTTCAAGAAGAATGGAATGAGTTTTTTAAAGTAGACAAAGCAACGGCTGTTGCTAACCATAAACGTATTATGAGCTCAATGCTTGGCTATACTGTTGATGTAGAATACTTAGAAGATTTACATGACTTGGGTTACTTACCATTAAAAATAAAAGCATTGCCTGAGGGGACATTAGTTCCTTACTTAGTACCGCCAGTTACTATAGTGAATACAAAAGCGGGTTTTCAATGGCTAACTAATATGATTGAAACAGTATTAAGCTGTGAAAACTGGCCAATTCAGACAAGCACTACAACGGCTGTCGCTTATTTAAAAGTATTTAAAGAATTTGCAATTAAAACTGGCTTAGATATGGATTTTGTACCATTTCAAGGTCATGACTTTAGCTTTAGAGGTATGTTTGGTAAACATGCTGCGGCAATGAGTGGCTTTGGTCACTTAGCTTCGGGACTTGTTGGTACTGATGTTATTACTGCGGTTTTATTTGCTGAAAAATATTACGGTGCAAATGTAGATAACGAACTTGTTGGTTGCTCAGTAGATGCAACAGAGCACTCGGTTACGTGTTCTTGGATACTGGAAGGCGAAATTGAATTCTTTAAATATTTAATGCAAGAACAGTCACCTAAAGGTATTTTAAGTGTTGTTTCTGATACTTGGGATTTTTGGACTCTAGTAACTGATTATTTACCGCAGTTAAAAAGCGAAATAATGGCACGTGATGGCACGCTAGTTATTCGCCCCGACTCAGGGGATCCGGTTAAAATGTTAACCGGGTACAATGTTTCTCCTATATCAGATTACAGTGAATTATTTACAACTCAAAATGAAGCAGAAGCCGAAGTAATTAATAAAGGCTATGAAGCGTATTACTTTAACGGCCAATATTTTGGGTTTGAAGACAACAACACTATTGAACTAATGGAATGTGAAGTTAAAGGGCTTATTGAATGCTTATGGGACATATTTGGTGGCACAACAACACCTAAAGGTTATAAGTTACTTGATGAGCATATTGGTGCTATTTACGGCGATGCAATTACTTTAACGCGCCAACGCCAAATTCTACAAAGACTTATGGACAAAGGTTTTGCATCAAAAGTGGTTTTAGGTATGGGTTCATATAGCTATCAATATGTAACACGTGATACTCACGGCTCAGCAGTTAAAGCAACTAGCATAGTAAAAAATGGTAAGCGTGTTGCTATATTTAAAGACCCAAAAACTGATTCAAAGAAAAAGTCAGCTAAAGGGCTTTTAAAAGTTGAACGCGTAAACGGCGAGTTAACTTTGTTTGATGACGTAACCGAGCAAGAAGAAGCACAAGGACTATTAGAAGTCGTTTTTGAAGATGGCAAAATAATTAAAGAAACTACCCTAAGTGAAATAAGAAGCTTAATAGATCAACAAATTTAAAGCTTATTCGCACTAAATTAAAAGCCGCTGTAGCAATACAGCGGCTTTTAAATTTAAGAGAAAATTAACTTACTTCAAAATATATTTAAAATAAATAACTACTTAGCGTTGCCAAAAACGTAAATTACGTAACGTTTTAACAAATGCCTCACCTGATACGGTAGCTAAATCAATCCAGCCATCATCTGCTTTATCATCGAGCCCTGCGGCTTTAAATAATGGCTTAGCCTCACTTGTAAAACCTATGTATTTCATATGTGCATACGCATCACTTACAAAGTCTTTAGCTTCTGCAATAGCAGCTAGTTTTTCGGCACCCTCTTCAGTGGTGAGTACAAGTACCGCATCGTATAAAACCGATGGACCACCATTAATAACCTGTTCAGCTTTAAAGTGCTTACCTTTACTGCATTTAGCACCGCCAACTTGTGGGGCAATAATTTCAGAGTTTGCGCCTTCACTTTTAAGTGCATTGGTAACCGATTCAAAGATGTCTGCATTAAAGCCATCACTTACTAAAATACCTAATTTACGGCCTTTGAAGGTGTTGGGCGCATTTTTCAAAATACTTAACGCATCAGATACAGGTAAGTCTTTACGTGTTGGCATAGCAGCTTCAGCTGGGTCTGGCATTTCTTGCAAGCCAAGTCCTTCGGCAACTTTATCTGAGAGGGTTTCGTCAATATTTAACAAGTGCGATACCAAACGTTCTCGTATTGGTAAATGCTCAACTTTAGACAGCTCAAACACGTACGCAGATTGAATATGCGCCTGCTCTACCTCTGTTTGACTTAAATAAAATTGACGGGCTTGACTGTAATGATCGCTGAATGTTTCTGAGCGATAACGCAGTTTATCACCGCCGCTTACTTCAGGTTCCTTTGAGCTTTTAAAGCCATGTACTGGGCATTCGCGCGGGTTGTTTTCGTCGCCGCTCCATGAGTTTGGCTCATAATTAACACGCCCTTTTGGATTGTGCATTGCCATGTGGCCATCTTGCTGAAAATGACGCATTGGACATTTAGGCGCATTGACCGGAATATGCGTAAAGTTAGGACCACCTAAACGCTTAGTTTGAGTATCTAAGTATGAAAAGTTACGACCTTGCAGTAGCGGGTCGGGTGTAAAGTCGAGCCCCGGTACAATGTTTTGAGTACAAAATGCCACTTGCTCTGTTTCTGCAAAAAAGTTGTCTACAACACGGTCAAGCACCATACGGCCAACAATTTGCACTGGTACTTGCTCTTCAGGTATAAGCTTAGTGGCATCGAATACATCAAATTCAAATTCATCAGCAAATTGCTGATCAAACACCTGTACACCTAGCTCCCACTCAGGGAAGTCGCCATTACCAATAGATTCCCACATATCTCTGCGATGAAAATCAGGGTCTGCGCCATTTAGCTTAAGTGCTTCGTTCCATACTACAGATTGCATGCCGCCTTTTGGTTTCCAATGAAATTTAACAAATTTCTCTTCACCTTTGGCATTAATAAATTTAAAGGTATGAACACCAAAACCTTCCATAAAGCGTAAAGAGCGCGGAATAGCTCTATCAGACATTGCCCACATAACCATGTGCATTGACTCAGGCGATAAGCTCACAAAATCCCAAAAGTTATCATGTGCTGTTTGCGCTTGCGGAAAACCTCGGTCGGGCTCGGCTTTAGCTGAATGAACTAAGTCTGGAAACTTCATCGCATCTTGAATAAAGAAAACCGGTATATTGTTTCCCACTAAATCCCAGTTTCCTTCTTGGGTATAAAATTTTACCGCAAAACCACGTACATCACGTGCTAAATCTGGAGACCCTTTATTACCTGCAACTGTAGAGAAACGAGTAAATACTGGGGTTTTTTCACCTTTTCGCTGAAAAATATCTGCACAGGTTAAATCTTCAAGCGTGTCGTAATTTTCAAAGTACCCATGTGCCCCGTAACCTCGTGCATGCACTACTCGCTCAGGAATGCGTTCGTGATCAAAGTGAAAGATCTTCTCGCGCATTATGTGATCTTCTAATAATCCTGGGCCACGCTTTCCTGCACGTAATGAGTTTTGATCGTCACTTACAGGGCAGCCCTGCGCGGTGGTCATGGTAGGGTGTTCATCCGACGCCTTTTGATGCAATTCGCCGCCATGCCCTTTATTACCTGAGTATTTAAATGATTCAGCCATGTTTAGTCCTTCATACAGTTTGATTTAATGGGTCAATAGTTTTTATGAGCTTAAAAGCTAAAAGCGACTATGCAAATGCAAAATAAAGACCAGCCATCCAACCTAGTAAAAAAGGGCTGTACAGATAACAATGTAGTATTTGAAGTGGTTTATAAAAGAAAAGGTTACACAGGTATGTAACTTTTTCACACAAAAAAAGAGCACTTAAAAGTGCCCTTAGGTTTAAATCGTTTTAAATTTAGTTAATCTTTGCTTTCGTTAACTAAAATAACTTTACGATGTGGGAAAGGTATTTCAATGTTGTTTTCATCCAGTGCTTTTTTAATTAACTCTGGCACCGTGTAAAGAATATCGAAGTAATGCTCGCCCTTACAAAAAGGTCTTACTAAAAAGTCTACTGAGCTGTTGTTAAGAGTTTCTACTTCAACAAAAGGAGCTGGATCTTTTAGTATGTGTGGGTGCGCTGCAAGTACGGCATCTATAACTTTACGTACAGCCGTTGTATCTTCACCGTAAGCAACACCAAAATGCATATCCACACCACGAATTGGATGATGTGAATGGTTTATAATTTGCGCGCCCCAAATTTGACTATTTGGAATAATAACCTGTTGGTTATCGAACGTTTGTAAAATAGTAGTAAACATATCTACTTCTGTTACTTTACCAAAACGCCCTGCGGCCTCAATAAAGTCATTCACTTTATAAGGTCTGAAAACTAGTAGCATAACGCCTGCTGCAAGGTTCGACATTGCACCTTGTAACGCCAAGCCTATAGCAAGTCCCGCAGCACCTAGCAAAGCAATAATAGAGGCTGTTTGTACACCAAAGCGATTTAATACAGCAATAATAACGAACGCTAATATGATGTAGCGAGCCATGCTGCCTAAAAAGCGAAAAAGCGTATCATCAAGATGAGTGTATTTATGGCATAAGCCAATAATTAAATTGCGTACTTTGCCTGCCAACCATAAGCCCGCAAGTAAAATTGCAATCGCCAGTAATATGTTGGTTGCCCACGTAATTGCAGCGGGTAAATATTGATTAATATCAATGTTGTTTATTATGTCTTCCATTGTTCTTCCTGTTTTAAAAACTTTTAACTGACTTCAATCCATACCAAGCGCAATAGTTTAACAAAAAATTAACTAAAGTACGACTATAGGAGTAATTTAAAACATAAAGAAAGAGCGTTCCCTCAAAACATGTCATCGCTCACGTAAATCTTTCAACACATAATTTTGCTTTAACCCTTGGTCTATAGCTTAAATAATTAAACTTTAACTAGTTCATAAATAAAGCTAATACCCGAGATAAATCTCGGTTAACTCTCTTAATTTTCTAATTACTGCTGGCACTCATCTATAAATTTACCGATAATCTCACCTAAGCGCGCATATATTGGCGAGACAACACAATTGGATGAAATTAAAACAAAGGATTATTATGAAAAAGTACTCAATTTTACTTACAGCGGCAGCACTTACTGTACTTGCTGGTTGTTCAACATCTGTTGCAGTAAGAGACTTTGAACAAAACCCTATTCCACAAACATCAACAATTACCAACAGTGAAGCTGACGTAGAAAAAGGTATTCTAAAGGCATGTATTCAGCTTGGTTGGAAGTGTACGCCTATGAGTGAAGGTAAAATAAAAGGTGTACTGGATATTCGAACACACCAATTAACTGTCGATATTGCGTATGACAAAACGGAATACTCAATCAACTATAAAGACTCTATTAACTTAAACTACAACGGCAAAAAAATTCACCGCCAATATGTTAATTGGGTATCAAACCTAATACGCCATATAGATGCTGAAATGATTTAGCAGCGCGTTAACCTGCTTTACATATTATAAAAATCACTAAATATGAATAATAAAAGTGGAGAAGTTACCTATAGCTTCTCCATTTTTTAATTGAGATTTAAACAGTAATAATTACGCCAAAAATATTAATAAATTTCAACCAGTTACAAGTAAAAAGCACCAAACCTAACACTATTAATAAAAGTACTCTCCCGTATTTTCACTCTTTAATGAATGAGTGATTTTTTACTTATCCCCCTTCGTAAAAACATATTTTATATCTTGCTATAACGCAGTTTCGCTCATATAGTCAGCAAATTATCACACCTTTATTTTGAACATCTTTGTTTATGAAATCTTCTGCTCCTGCTAGTGATTTTGGTACCTTATTAGGTTATGCACCTGGTAATGTTGCTGTGTATTCATCTGATTATGATACGGCTGACGAAAGCATTTATCCTAATCGTAGCGCCTATCGTAGTTACCTTGATGGCATTTACATGGGCTATAAATGGCAATGCGTTGAGTTTGCACGTCGATGGATGTATCTCAACCATAGCTATATTTTTGATGATATTGCTATGGCTTACGATATTTTTGAGCTGCGTTCAGTGCGCGATGTAAATAGCCAAAACAGATTGCCACTAAACGCGTTTAAAAATGGTGCAAAACATCATCCTCAAGTAGGTAGCTTACTTATATGGGAAGAAGGCGGCGAGTTTGAAGAAACAGGCCATGTTGCTGTCGTTGTTGAAGTGCATAAAGATAAAATACGTCTTGCTGAGCAAAATGTAGGACATCAAATATGGCCAACAAATCAAAACTGGTGCCGTGAACTAAAAGCAAAAGTAACTAAAGATGGCGACTATTGGATTGAGTGCTCTTACAGCGACGCCACTATTTTAGGCTGGATGACACAAACTGATGAAACAGAATATGCTGAGCCAACGTCTGAGCTAAACACTGATTTATTTATTATAGAAGCCCATAAAGCAGTAGATACAGGCCAAGCAAACAAGTCATGGTTAAATATTGCGAATGACGATGAAGCTGCCTACGTAGAAATGATGCAAGGCCATAAACTTACATCAGTAGCTGAGGATCAACATAATTACTTTGCGATATCTCAAACGGCGCAGCAAAGCATTGAGCATGCAACAAATGAGCTGCATGGCTTATTTATGCATGCAACCGATTATGTATTACAGCACCCTGAGTTATTAAAAAAGTTTAATTTACCCGATGTTGTGCTTAATAAAATTCGCCAATCGTGGGATAACCGCTTAAACCAATTAATTACCAGCCGGTTTGACTTTGCCTTAACAGCAGCAGGTTTAAAAGTTTACGAATACAATTGCGATTCGGCATCGTGTTATATGGAGAGCGGCAAAGTTCAGGGTAAATGGGCAAAACACTTTGGTGTTAAAACAGGTGTAGATGCAGGCCAAAATTTATTTAAAGATCTCGTAAAAGCATGGCGTAAAAGTGAAGTAAAAGGTCTTGTTCATATTCTGCAAGATGATGAACCAGAAGAGCATTACCACGCATTATTTATGAAAGAAGCTATTGAAGCCGCGGGCTTTGAGTGTAAGTTAGTAATTGGCTTAAGCACACTTCGCTGGAATGAATCAGGCAACATAGTAGATGCAGATGGCGCACAACTGAGTTACGTATGGAAAACCTGGTCGTGGGAAACCGCACTTGATCAAATTCGTGAAGAATGCGAAGCAGACCAATCATTAGGTGATAACTTTGAACCACAATTCAAAATTGGTGAAACGCCACGCTTAGTCGATGTATTACTGCGTAAAAATGTCATGGTATTTGAACCGCTGTGGACATTGATCCCAAGTAACAAGGCTATTTTACCAATACTGTGGAGTTTATTCCCTAATCATAAATATTTACTTAATACCGCGTTTGAGCTTAACGACGAGTTATTACAAACCGGTTATGTAGTTAAACCAATAGTAGGACGTTGTGGTGCTAATATTCAACTTGTTGATGAACAGCAGCAAGTTATAGAAAAAACAATGGGGCACTTTGCCGAGCAAGACCAAATATACCAACAACTATTTGCACTGCCTAAAGTAGATGACTACTTTGTACAAATATGTAGTTTTACAGCCGCCGGAAAATACTCTGGTGGTGGCGTACGTGTTGATAAAAGCATGATCATAAACGGCCATAGCGATTGTATGGCACTGCGTATTAAATAAATAATACTAAGCCCGCAATTTTGCTGCGGGCTTAAGTTTGTGTAGACCCCCTTCCCTCTTTTAAGTTTTATAGCTATCTCAAGCGAGTTACTCCTGATAGAGTAAATTTATTAAACACCACAAACTAAGGTATTTCATGGCGAATCAATTTAATGTACTTGGCACACGTTTAAAACTATGTTGCGGTAATGGTGGCTACACACGTGAAGGATTTTGTTATGTACCAGAATCAGATCTTGGCAATCACAGTGTGTGTGCAATTATGACTGACGAGTTTTTACAATTTTCAAAATCACAAGGTAACGACTTAATAAGCCCAAACCCTCTTTACGATTTTGAAGGTTTAAAAGCCGGTGATAAATGGTGCTTGTGTGCAGTAAGATGGCTTCATGCTATTGCAGCAAACGTTGCGCCACCAGTGGTACTTGAAGCTACAAATAAAAAATCATTAGAAATAGTGCCGCTCGATGTTTTAAAAGCGCACGAATATATAGCCAAAGTTTAAATACACTTAAGCGTTATTAAATTAAAGTCTGCAGATTTTACAAATGTATGCAGGCTTTTCAAAAATTCAATCACCCCTCCAGCCTCTAAAATCTTAAATAAAAACATAACCCCATGTTTTTAAACGGATTTTAAAAACAATCAACTTACGGCATAACAGTTGCTTCATTAAGTTTAAGTCATGCTCATAACGCAACATATTATATGAGCAACACATTACTTAATGTAGGAGAAATTATGAGTAACAATAACGAATCAAACAAAACAACTAAATTTACCGCGCCAGGTATGAGTGACGAATCAGCTCAAAAAACAATAGCTACGCTAGATAACCGCATGGTTGCATTGATAGATTTACAGCTTACTTTAAAGCATATTCACTGGAATGTAGTAGGACCTAACTTTATTGGCGTACACGAAATGATAGACCCACAAGTAGACATTGTGCGCGAAATGACAGATACAATTGCAGAGCGAATTGCGACTCTTGGTGGAGTGCCCGTTGGTACGCCTAAATCAATTGTAGATCGTCGTACATGGAGCGAATACTCAGTAGGTAAGGGGTTAGTAACCGAGCATTTAGCCGCACTTGATAAAGTATACAACGGCGTTAATGGCGATCACCGCAAAGCAATTGAGACTCTTTCTGAATTAGATCCGGTGTCTGAAGATATGATCACCAGCCAACTAGCTGACCTAGAGCAATTTCAGTGGTTTATTAGAGCCCATTTAGAATCATCTACAGGCGAGTTAAAAAGCTAATATATTTAATCTAAGAAAGCCCAGCATTAATATGCTGGGCTTTTTTTTTGCGTAAAAATCACTCTATTTATAATCATATATAGATATGTATCAGTAAGCTCTAATACAAAATTCATATAAAAACAATAGAAAATTGGTATTACCAAAACAAATAACCAAAATAAAATTTAATGATTTTATACTCCTTACTATTTCGCAAATTTATAAGCCATACCCAACCTTTAATGAACATCTCATTATTTTAACATCACTTAAAAAACAAACTAAATACGTATAAAAGTACGGCATAAAATTTAAAAAAAGCACTAAAAAGTGTATTTAATAGTACAAATAATATAAAAAAACGTCTTTGGTAAACATACTTCAATAAAATTCATTCAAAATATAAAAAATAAAAACACATCATAAGCCATTAAATTTATTAAATATAAGCAAAATAAAAGAACGTTTTGTAATACACCTTGTGAATTTTTGGTAAACAAAGGTTGTAATAAAAGCTGAATTGGACTAATTTCAACCATACCACCTGTATGACACGCTACAGGGAAACAGCAGTTAAATTGGTTAACCAAGCCAAGTAACAACACACAATGACGTAAGTCGTACCCAAACGGGAGAGATACATGAAACTCAATCAAATTACTTCAACATTAATTAATAAACATAAAAGAAGTAGCTCTACAACAATCAGTGCAGCAGCCCTTTTATTAATGGCTTCTTCTACTATTGCAGCGCAAGAGGCTCCGGCAGCTTCAGAAACGGCAGCTGCAGATATTGAAGTTATTGAAGTAAAAGGCATGCTAGGTAGTATGAAAGCCGCCGCTATGCTTAAGCGTACTGACGGACGTATTGTAGATGCGATTGTTGCTGAAGACATTGGTAAGTTACCTGATAATAATATTGCAGAAGCACTGCAACGTATTACTGGTGTATCTATTAATACCGATTTTGGTGTGGGTGACAGTGTTTCGATTCGTGGCTTACCTCAAAACCGTGTTGAATTAAACGGTCGCTCTACTATTGGCGACTCTCGTGACGGTATTAGCTTACAAGATTACCCATCAAGTTTCTTAAAAACAGTAGAAGTAGTTAAGTCTCCTACTGCCGATATGATTGAAGGTGCATTAGGCGGAACAGTTAGCTTAAAAACAGTTCGCCCATTAGAGTTAGATAAACTAACTGGCGCAGTTTCATTAGATGGTGAATATGCAGATAAAACAGAAAAAGTAGCACCTATTTTTAGTGGTTCACTTGGTAACAACTGGGACTTTGACGAAATGGGTACCTTTGGTGCTATTGCTATGTTTTCGTATCAAGATCGTGAAATTCGTCAAGATGAAACGTCTAGCCGTGTTAAACCTCAAGACATTGATATTAATGGCCAAGAAGGTAATACACCAAGTGGCAACGCTATCGTACGAGACGAGCACAGTGTTGAACAATATGTAGAACAACGTAAACGTACTGCTGTAAATTTATCACTTCAGTGGGCACCGCAATCTGGTAATGGCATGGTGTATCTAGATTTAAGTGGCACTAAACGCTCTGGTGAGCAAAGTGGTAACTCTATATTAGGTGTTGCGGGTTCGTTATCAACAGATGCAAATACAACTCAAGATGCTAACGGCGTAAATAATTACACGCTAACAAACGAATTTGGTATCCCTAAAACATACAGTGACTTTCGTGAAACTGACTCGTTTTCAAATGCACTTGGTGCAGAGTGGAACCTTACTGACAGTATAAAAATCTCTGGTGAAATTGCAGTAGCATCATCAGAAAGCGTAAGACCTGATTCTGAATTTACACTTCGCCCAATCGAAAAATCAACATTTGAAGCAAGTGGCGGAACTCAGCTAACAAATCATTTATATGATGGTGCATTTTCTCAAGACGGTAATAAATTACCAAGCATCATTCATTCAGATCCAAATGCATTTACTGACCCACAAAACTTAGCACTACGTACGTTTAAAAGTGAAGATAGAAGAACAGACAATGACGAAACAGCTATTCGTTTTGATGTTGAAATGTTTGAACCTCTCAGCAGCTTAAGCTGGGTGTCTAAAGTAAAAGCAGGTGTACGTGTTACTAACCGCGATTACGAATATGAGCAATACAAAGTAGAAATTAAAGACATTTACAAAAATGCATTTAACGACTCAGATGGTTCATTAGCTACTTTATGGGTTGATGACTACAACGCTGCTTTTTCAAATAGCTTCACAACAGTTAGCCACGACAACTCTTTTGACCAATTAGGTAATTCTGGTCAAAACGACCTACTAACGTTTTTAAGCTACAACGGTTTATCTAACCCTGCAAATACTTACGCTCAACTTCAGCAGTTACTTGCAGGTACTAACCTAGCGTCAACGGGGAGTCTTTCAGATAACCAAGAGTTCCAAGAAAGCGCATACCGTAACGTAGTTGAAGATACAGCAGCTGTGTACATATCAGCGTACTTAGACTTTGATAACATCACTGCGATTGTGGGTGGTCGTTATGTGACTACAGATTTAGAATCAAGCGTATTTCTTAATGGCGAAAAAGTAACTGGCGACAATGACTACAGCGACTTTTTACCAAGCTTAAACGTTACGTATAACTACTCAGACGAAACATTATTCCGCTTTGCTGCTGCAAAAGTTATGCGCCGCGCTGACTTTAGCGAGCTAAGCCCTGCATTTGACGTTAATAACGATATTACGGGTGCAACGCAAGGATCTATTGATTTAGAACCATACCGTGCAACGCAGTACGACTTATCAGTAGAGCATTACTTTGATGAAGGTAACGTACTATCTTTCGCTGTATTTTATAAAGATGTTGAGTCTTTCTTAAGTAACGAAAGCAGCTGTCAGGCTTCTTCAAGCACTTCAACTGGTCAAAACGTAACGCAGTGGAACCAAGTATGTCAGCTTGACGTTGCAGGTGTATCTCAAGACAACCTAGTATACTCTGACGCAACTGATTTCCCTGTAGATGCAGATGGCTTTAACCATGTTGCAGGTCTGCGTGACGCAGGACTAACGGGTATCGATACAGTTAAAAATGTAAATGGTGAAAACGGCTCAGTACAAGGTTTTGAAGTGGGTTACCAACAGTTCTTTACAAGCTTACCTGGTGCATTTTCTGGCTTAGGTGTTAATGCAAACTACACGTATGCAGACAGCGAACAACCAAACGGCAACCCACTATTAGATATTTCTAAAAATACATATAACTTACAAGTATTTTGGGAATACGAAGGGTTCTCTACTCGTATCGCTTATAACTACCGTGACAGTTTCTTAGATACTGAAAACGAAAAACGCGTAGAAAATATTAACTCAGATGGCAGTATTTCAGCAGAAGGCACTGTTTACGGTAATAACTACCGTGACGACAGAGGCCAGTTAGATTTCTCTGCAAGCTGGGATATTAACGAAAATATTACGCTAGTAGGTAATGCGACTAACTTAACGGGTGAGCCTTCAATCTACCTATCTGAACTAGGTGGTGCTTGGAAGTACACTGAAGCGGATCGTCGTTACAGCTTTGGTATTCGCGCTAAATTTTAATTTTCCCTGGAAACTAAAGCCTGCTTTATGCAGGCTTTTTTACGTCTATAAAAAAGTGGCTTTATATTATACAACCTTATTAAAAACATGATTATTCTACCGAGTTAAATAACCCTCCATCGCTATAGTAAATAACTAATTCAATACAGTGGGTATTACGTAAAAATACTCTCCTCTAGCTATACTTATTTGAATATTAAATTTACTATCAAAGCGTTATTACTATTAACAGGAAAAGTTGAAGTGCTGTCGCGTTTATATAATTTTATGCCGGGTTTAGATACATTGCTGCACTATGAGCGACAATGGTTTGCTGATGATTTAAGAGCAGCGCTATCGGTAGCTGCCGTAGCTTTACCTGTTGCCATTGCTTACGCACAGCTAACCGGTGTTAATGCTGCCGTAGGGTTATATTCTTGCATATTGCCAATGATGTTATATGCACTTTTTGGCACTTCAAAACAGTTAATAGTAGGCCCTGATGCTGCTACCTGCGCCGTTATTGCAGCAGTAGTAACACCTCTTGCTGCAGGTGACAGTTTTAAACATTGGCAACTTGTTGTCACCATGACCGCTATGACCGGCTTTTGGTGCTTTATAGCCAGTAAATTTAAGCTAGGTGTATTAGCCGACTTTTTATCTAAACCTATTTTAATGGGATTACTAAACGGCGTAGCCATTACTATTATTGTTGGTCAATTTTCCAAAGTATTTGGCTTTACCTTTGACGAACGCTACCTACTTGAACGCTTAGGTGGTGTGCCCACATACCTAGCGCAAACACATGTCCCCACCTTATTAATGGCTTTGTTTACACTGGCGGTTTATTTTGTGATGAAACGCGTAAAACCCACGTGGCCTGCATCTATGTTCGCCATTGCCTTTGGTGCGCTTTTGGTGTGGATTTTTGATTTAAAACAGCTTGATATAAAAACCATTGGCACCGTAACAGGTGGACTTCCCGTTTTTAATACCCCTGTTTTTGATTTAGGGATTATTCGTGAGTTAGTGGTCCCCGCACTTAACTTAGCCATCGTGAGCTTTGTTAGTATGATGCTAACTGCCCGCAGCTTTGCTGCTAAAAATGGCTACGACATAGACGCCGATAAAGAATTTAGAGCGTTAGGTATTGCCAATATAGCGTCAGCTCTTTCGCAAGGTTTTGCAGTCAGTGGCGCCGACTCACGCACCGCTGTTAACGATGCAACAGGTGGTAAAACACAGTTAGTATCAATAATAGCAGCGGCCATTATTGCTGTCATAGCCGTATTTTTAACAGCCCCACTTGAATTTATTCCAAGCGCAGCGCTAGGTGTTGTACTCATTATTGCCTCTGTTCATTTACTCGATTTAAAAGCTGTTTGGCAATTAAAACGAAAAGATAAACAGGCATTTTATCTCGCATCAGCCACCTTACTTGCCGTGTTATTTATTGGCGTTATACCAGGGATCACACTTGCTGTATTACTGGGGTTATTTCAGTTTATTCGCACCGTAATGCGCCCAACCGATAATATACTCGGCGTAGATATCAACGGCGTAGTAAGAAGTTTAGACGCCACTGACAAAGCAAAAGCAGTGCAAGGCGTATTTATTTATCGCTTTAATTCACCTTTAACTTACTTTAATGCCAGCTACTTTAAACGCAGATTACTAGAGCAATACGCAAGACAAAAAGACGATACGCAATGCGTAATAATTGATGCCGTGCCCTGCTTTACTCACTTAGATTTAAGTGTAATGGCCATGCTTGCCGATCTCGACGTTATATTTAAAAAGCGCGATATAAGACTTGAACTTGCAGGCAGAAAACGCCAGCTGCTCTCATGGTTTGAAATTGCCGGAATGAAGTCAGGAACAGAGGGTATATACATTCACTCAGACCTATACATCGCCCTAAAAAGAAATAGCGTAAGCCAGCACACACAAGAGGTTAGCTTGTTTGAGTCAGACGAAAATAAAGAAGCGCTCACACAGCCATAAAATACTAAACAGCAGATCAGCTAGCTGATCTGCTGTNTACTAAACAGCAGATCAGCTAGCTGATCTGCTGTTTATACCAATTCCAATAAATAGCTGATCTATTTTACTTGCTAAAACAACCCATTTCTTTGTTGTAAATTTCGCAAAGGGAACAACCATTTACATCAATTTACGCCTAGAACTGAATTATTTTTTCGGCGTAAAATTTAGATCACATACTTAATGGAATTGGTATTAGTATTGAGTGCTTTTATACTTTTGGGTAATTTGAAGGGAAAAATGCTTTTTTAGCGTCTTCATCAAACTCTTTTTTAAATGCTACATCAGTACCAATTACGCGTGCACGTGCAACCGCTGGGCGCCTATCAATGCTTTCAAACCAACGCTTAAGATTTGGATACGGTGCTAAGCCCTCTTCACCTAATACAACCGGTGCTTTATCAATCCAGCCCCATGCAGATACATCAGCAATGGTATACGTATCACCCACAATAAAGTCGCGGCCCTCAAGATGCGTATCAAGTACTTCGTAATGGCGCTGCGCTTCACGTAAATAACGATTAACCGCATAATCAAGCCCTTCTGGCGCCATGTGTCTAAAGTGTACACTTTGCCCTGAATACGGACCCAAACCAGATGCAATAAACATTAACCACGACAGCATTTCAGCACGGTCATCGCCCTTGCCTTCTAGCTTTCCATATTTTTCAGAAAGGTACATTAAAATAGCATTCGAATCGAACACACGAGTTTCACCATCAACAATTGCTGGCGCTTTAGCATTTGGATTAATTGCTTTAAATTCAGGTGTATGTTGCTCACCTTTTAAAGTATCAAGAGGAACAAGTTCAAACGGTAAGCCTGTTTCTTCTAAAAAGAGTGCAACCTTCATTGGGTTAGGAGTATGGTGAAAATAAAATTTAATCATGTAAAGTTCCTCAATAATTGAGCAACGATTAAAACACAACTTGAGCGGGTGTTCAAATTAAGTTTTAACCAAGTAAAATATACAGTTAAAACGTGATTTAATTGTGAGTATTTCGTGATACTTCATTCGTAAATATCATTTAGGCTGAATGCAATATCAACCTTTGCGAGAAGTAACATGCCTTTTAAAGCACTATCCCGTCCATTTTTTATCTCACTTGTTGGGTTAATAATTTTTTGCTTTCAAAGCCAAGCTGCTGAGCAAGTAACTATTTCCAGTACAGCTAATCCGACTACCTTTTTAGAGCTTTACACATCGCAAGGTTGCAGTAGTTGCCCACCAGCAGAGCGCTGGATTTCAACGTTTACAGATGATGAAAAGCTATGGACTGATTTAATCCCTATTAATTTTCATGTTACTTATTGGGATTATTTAGGATGGAAAGACCCGTTTGCCTCTGCTGTTTTTAGTAAAAGACAACGTACTTATAAAGCACTCGGTAAAAGTAGGATTGTAGCAACCCCAGGATTTATGGTTAACGGCAGCGGGTGGCAAGGTTGGTTTTATAAGCAAGCTATTCCTGTAGCTAAAGCCCCTCATTTAGGTAATTTAAAAGCGACTATAAACAATAGTAAAATTAATCTCGAATACGATACTGTTAATACCAAAGATGATACTAACCAAAACTTAATAGCCCATGTAGCTCTGTTAGGCTTTGGCATAGAAACACAAATACACAGCGGCGAAAACGCAGGCCATAAGTTAAAACACGACTTTGTTGTTATTGGCTACGAGCAAAGTGACATGCAAACTAAGCAACAATTATCATTAACTGACTTAAACCTGCCTCGCGCTAAAAAAATATCGCCAACAAAGCAAGCCTTAGTATTTTGGGTATCTGAAAAAAGCGACCCTACCCCACTACAAGTTGCAGCAGATTGGTTTTAATATGGATAAAATAAACAGCTGAAGTTTAAAAATAGGCCACCATTACACCTTTAACTATACAGCTTGTTAGTAGTCCACTCATACCCATATACGTAAACATAAAGCGTTGTTCAGAATCTGTTTTAAACACGAAAGCGACTAAATAAAGAGAAGCAATAATAGCTACGCTTAGCATAAGCCCATAAATAAATGAGCCGCAATAGTGTGGTAATACAGCTAAAGCGAGTGCGGTTAAATTAGTGCCAAAGAATGCTACGGGCTTTTTAATACCGCGTAAAATGGCAAATAGCGGTATAACAAAAGTAAGACAATACAACCAAATAATATGAGTAGACCATCCGTAACTTAAGGGAGCTTTAACTTCAAAAGTAGAAAGCTTAAAATTACTCGTAAATGTCCATGCAGCATTAATAATTATACTTACAATAAAAGCCCCAATAAATAGAGCGACTAACACCGCAATTGCACCGCCTGCGGTAGCCCCTGCTTTCTCTTTTTCTATAATTAAAATAATGACACTTAACAGCCCACTTAATTGTAACCACTGCCAATAATCGCTCGTAAATAGAGGAATAGCAGCTAAAACGATCGTAGTTATAATTAACTTACTTCCATCATTTGAGCGCAATAAATAAAAGGCCATTATGGCAATATAAAATAGAGCCGTTACATCAGGCATATCAACAACTTCCTTGTAAAAATATAATAAAAACCAATAAACGCAGCGATTATACCTATTACTGAGCCCCTATAAAATCCGATAATTGTGTTTACTTTTTAGCTGTGCAATATTAACTCACTATAAAACACAAGGATCGCTAAGCCTATCTAGAGGTTTGGTATAAAAACTAAAAAGGATGAATATGATTAAGCCATTTTACGCTAGCTGTTTGTTAGCCCTCTCGCTATTAACACCCAGCCTTGTAAAAGCCAACCCGACAGCCTCGCAATATCAGGAAATTCTTAACGAGAACCTTGCTGAAAACGAGCCTGGGGTATCGGTAATTATAAGTAAAAATGACAAAGTACTTTTTAAAGGAGCGCGCGGGCTTGCCAACCTTGAACATAACATTGCACTTAATGAGCAAAGCGTTTTGCGTTTAGGTTCTATTTCAAAACAATTTACTGCAGCTGCAATTATGATGCTGCAAGAGCAAGGTAAGCTAGCGGTTACCGATGATATTCATAAGTATGTTGCAAGCTTTCCAACAGAGGGCAACCTCGTCACAATCGAAAACTTATTAACCCACACCTCAGGCATCGCCAACTACACAGATGACGACGATCTCTTTGATAAAGAAATACAAGTACCCACCAGCGTTGACGATACACTAGCGCGATTTGCCAAACACCCAATGGTGTTTAAACCCGGCGAAACAATGGCTTATTCCAACACGGGTTATTCACTGCTTGGTAAAATAATTGAAGTAGCAAGTGGCCAGTCTTACAAAGACTTTATTGAACAACACATATTTAAAAAGCTAAAAATGAACCAGAGTAGTTATGAAGGGCAAGAAATTGTTGCCCATCGCGCCTCTGGGTATGAGCAAACAGAGCAAGGATTTATCAACACCAACTACATTAATATGGATTGGCCATATGCCGCAGGTGCGCTTATATCTACTCCAACTGACTTAAACATTTGGTTTAGTGCGTTATCGTCTGGCAAGCTTATTAGTAAAGCAAGTTATGAGAAGATGGTAAGCCCTTTTAAACTAAATGACGGCAGCTTTTCATCCTATGGTTACGGATTAATTATTAAGCCTTTGAATGAATACACCGTAATTAAACACACTGGCGGAATAAATGGTTTTTTAGCGCATGCACGCTATATTCCAGAACAAAAGCTATATGTTGCAGTACTGGCTAATTCAAACCACATAAACCCTATTTTTATCAACGAAAAACTCACAGCCAGAGTACTAGGTATTGCACTCCCCGAGTTTAAAAAAGCAGAGGTAACAGAGCAGCAATTAGCGCCCGTATTGGGTGATTATCGTATTGATAAAAACACCTTACGCAGCCTAATTTTTGAAAATGACGTTTTGTATTCAAAGCGCACTGGCGGCGATAAAATAAAACTTATTACCATGTCTGACAATAGCTTTTACTATCCTAATTCAAACAATTACTTAGTAATAGAAAAAAACAGCCAAGGCCAATTGGTAATGAAGTATTTTAGTGGATTATCAATAACTCCTACTAAGGCGATTAAAATTTAATTTCGACGTTATCTTAAATAACAATGCCCGAAGTTCACTCAAGTCGTAACCTCGGGCATGACTAATTTTATCGTGTTCCTGAGGTAAATTAGGACCCTATTCATGTGATATTACGAAAAACTTCACTAAATTATAAAAAAGTTTATTAAGCACATAAAAACTTACTGCTGATTTAACAACCACTCTTTTGGCGCTTGCCCTGTTTTTTTTCTAAATACACGGGCAAGTGCAGAGCCATTTTCGTATCCAACCTGATTAGCTACTAAATCCATATTTTGATTTTTTAAAATAAGCTTTTTAGCAACCGATAAACGCCAATCAGCCAAATAGTCAGCCGGTGTTTGCTCAATTACTCGCTTAAAGGTATCGGCAAATTTAGAGCGCGACATACCACATTCCTCAGCCATAGTGCTGAGCGACCAGCTTTGTTCTGGGGTTTGGTGTATTTTTATTAATACCTTAGCCAACTGAGGATGGGCAAGCCCTGCCATCATCCCGCTTTTAATTGTGCCTTCTTCTAGTACTTTACGAAGCACACTAATTAAAAATACATCGCATAAGCGATCTATAATTAAATACTTACCGCTGGCGTCTTTAAATGCCTCTTCAAAAATCCAAAAAGCGCTCTGCGTTAATAATCCATCACCCGTTAATTCGTAATTTAAGCAAAAAGGCAGCGCCTGCAATAAAGGGCTATGCCCTCCACTTTGATAGCTAATTTGTGCACACACTAAATCAGCACCGTCACCCTTATCCGAAAATAAACAGTGCCCTGTAGAGTGAGGAAAAAATATAACCGAAGGCGTAGATAAAACAACTTCAAAGCCACTATTACTACGCACTTTTAACGTACCAGAACGTAATAAATGTAAATGCCCAACACCTTGATCGTCACTAAAGTCACTCGTACCGCACATGTTCCCACTAAAAAACACATTGGCATTAAGCGAAAAGTGACTCAATACACTCGAAAGTACGTCCATAAACGCCTCCTTGGATTATTGGTATGAAAATACAGACTAATAGACGCATATTAACCAAAGTATAACGATAAAGTACACCTAAGCTTTAAACAAACACATTAATTAAATTACTCTTTGGAGATACACATGAAATTTTCGACACTCACTAAATCAGCTTTTTTTGCAGCATCAGTCCTTGCAAGTTCACTAAGCTTTGCAGCAGACATCGACGCAAATGCAGACGTTAACGACATTGCAATTAGTGGTTACGATACCGTTGCTTACTTTACCCAAAACAAAGCGGTAACAGGCAGCTCTGAATATACTGCAACACATAAAAATGCCATTTATAAGTTCAGTTCAGCTAAGCACCGCGACTTATTTAGAGCTAACCCAGAAAAGTACGTACCACAATTTGGTGGCTTTTGTGCGTTTGGTGTATCAATGGAGAAAAAGTTTGACGTAGATCCTGAAGCTTTCAAAATTGTTGAAAACAAACTTTATTTAAATCTTGATAAATCGGTTCAAAAACAATGGCTAAAAGACGTACCAGGCTTGATTACTTCAGCCAATTCAAACTGGTTTGACATAAAAGACAAAACAGCAAAAGAGCTTTAATAAAACCAATTTAAAGTTAATTTTGAGGTTGCTTCGGTTTATAACCGTTCACCCTCAAAATGCCATTTAAATTAATAAAATTTTAGGTTTAAGCTCTTAATTTAACTAATATTACTTTGATTTATTAAGCATCGCTTTTAAATCGGCAAATGGAGAATGCGTCGCAGCCTCAACTTTGCGATCTGTAGTCGACCCGCCATACATAATATGCTCGTGGTATTTATTGTGCTCATTGTCGTGGCAATAAATACACAATAACTCCCAGTTACTTCCGTCTTCAGGATTATTACTGTGGTTATGATCAACATGATGCACCGTTAACTCACGTAAATTTGAGTATTCAAACTCACGAGCACAACGCCCGCATACCCAAGGATATAATCTTAAGGCTTTTATTCTATAACCTTCCTCTTGCTTAACATAAGCCTGAGGTACATCGTTATTCTTACTCATAATATTCCAGTTAAATTTGTTATTTCTATGCTTAACAAGTAAATAGCCAATATGTTAAAGCAAATATAAAAGTAAAAAGTTCGTAAGGGATCTAACTTAAGCTACGTTTCGTATAAGTCAGGTCTAATTATAAAGTTGAGCAACATGGAAAATATATTCCAAACAAGTCGGTTTTTGGTCGTAATCGCCGTTATTACCGCTGCAATATCATCATTACTCGTTTATGTTTCATGCATTAATATTGTAGCTAATATAGTAATAACAACGCTATTTGACCTGCCTGATTCAGCTAAAGCCGGTAAAGCCCTAATAGTTGAACTACTGAAAATTCTTGATTTGCTACTAATCGGAATTACCTTACAAGTTATTGCTATTAGCTTGTACCGACTATTTATAACACCATCTAAGCCTGAGGAAAGTAAATTTCTTGCTGCTTTTAATATTAAAGACTTTCATGATTTAAAAATAACTCTGGTACAAGTAACTTCGGTTGTACTGGTAATACTATTTTTAGAGCACGCAGTTGAGTTCGGCGGCACAATAGAAACACTCTACTTAGGTATTGCCATTGCGATCGTTATTGCAGCATCTACATTTGCATGGCGCTCAATGAAAGACTAACTAAGCACTCATTACTATTAAGTAATTACATGCAGGTGTAATTACTTATCCCTAAAATTCTGCAAAAACTTAAGTGAGAGCCCCAGCACTCAATATTAAAAAAACTTAATTACTGACAAGTCACCAAAAGAAGTATCTATATGCCTACCTGTTTGCTCCCACGCACGTAGTACTACCATGAGTTTTTTGTTACTTGAAGTCCAAGAAATACCACCGCCGTATGCCGCTACTTTTTCACCGCCCGAATCTTTTAACCCCAGCCCAGGGTCTGTATTTCGAATATTTCCCTTACCTACTTTGTATTCAGCAAATACGTGAACATTATGCGGCAACGAAAATGATAAAAGCGAGCCAATACTCGCCCCGTACGAATTAGAAATTAACTTAGTGACCTGTGGTGCAGACGAATTTAAAAAATCAGCCTGAAACACAATATTATCTTTATTCTCAAGAGATACATGCTTGAAAGACCACGCGCCAACAACACTTAACGACAAGTCAAATTTGCTGCTTAGCTTTGGTCTATTAAGAAAAAAATGCTCAAACAAAGACTCTTTATTATTAAAGGTATAAAAGTTGTGTTGGCCAGATAGCTCAAACTTGGTTGAACGTGTATTTTGCGAGAAAATTTGATCCGTTTGATTGCCGCTTAAATTGCTAGCCGTGCTTTGCAGCCCTTCAAGCGTTTGATAGTTAAAAGTGATTTTAGAATTTTTAAATTTTCTATACGAAAGCAGTATATCTTGTGTTTTTGTTTCAACATCATCTTCAAAAATATCGGCAGAGTAGCCAATTTCAATGTCGTTAATATCAAAAAACACACCCACACGTTGATTGTTTATGGGCTCTAACGAAAACAGTGTTTTTTGATTATTTCCAGCAAGGTCATCGTATATTAACGCATGGCTAGTATTTGGGTTTGAAATAGTGGTTCGTACCGACTTTAAGTCAAAATCGAAAGCCAATACAGCACCAGATTGAAATGCCGCTAAAACAGCAAAGCTCACAATAACCAAGTAATTGCGATTCATTAAAAACACTCAAAAATTAATTTGTATTAGAGTAGCGTTTTTTTTACCTTAAATTATCACAAAAGGTTAACAATTGATGAAAACTTTAAATAATGCGCTTTATGCCATTTTTTGGGGTGCTTTCAAGGTCAAACTCACTTACATGCTTAATTAGCTCTGGGAAGAATGCTAAAAACACGGCTTCTAATTCATCGTAATTCCGTGCTATGTCATCAGCCGCGCCCGCAAAAGTGTTGGTAAAGCGAATACGCTTGGCAATATTGTCAAGTGCTAGCCCTATTCCATCTATGGTTTCGTATTCTTTAAACCAATCGTTTTTAGTCATGCTTGTTACAACATGCTGCATTCGCGGTGGCATAACGGGTAGGCGGTTATTTAAAAGCTGATAACTGGTGTACTTAAAATCACTTAAAGGTTGCTTGCTAAATCGTTGCCAATGCACAATTAAAAAATGATCAAATACCACATCAATAGCCACGCCAGCAAAGCGTTTACGCTCGGGTGAAAAGTACTGCTTAGCGTGTTTAACTGCGCAGTGAGAGTCGGTAAATTTATCGACTAAGTAATGGTTATCGAGCCCATTTATAACCGTATTTGGCAATTGCTCTACGTGCCTTTTACCACCAAAGTCACCCAACAAGTTCCCAAAGTGAGAATCGGCTGTAGGTTGTGCTAGATAAAGGTGAGCTAAATAATTCAACGTATTCTCGGCTGCAATGGTTAATATAATTCAAATAGTAACTTAATTATGAGCGATACTTAAAGTTAGGTTTTATGGGTTCGCAAAGCTAAAAATAGCACAAAAAAGGTGAAACTAAGTTTCACCTTTTTTATTAACTAATAAATAGTTTTTAATTAACTAGCCGGTGCTACGCCTTAGAAATGTTGCTTGCGCCTGCGTTGTTAAGTATTTCTTCAATAGCGTTTTTATTATCACTATCGTACTTAACACCAATTAATATAGAGCCTTTTTCAATGGCATCTTCATAATACTTAATTTCGTGCTCAGGGATAAACGCACCAATTGCAGCACCTAAAGTACCACCTACTGCAGCGCCTGCGCCACCAGCAGCAAATGCAGCGACTAATGGACCGGCAACTAATAAGCCCGTACCACCTGTTGCTACAGTCCCTACGGCAGTGAAACCGCCAATAATTGCAGCAAGAATACCACCTGAAGCTGCGCCAATAAGGCCGCCTTCAGAAGCTTTAGTACCTTCGTCTACAGCAAAATCTTCCTTTGCGTATGAGTCGTTGGCTACAATGCTTATATCAGCTTCATTAATACCTAAAGCTTCTAATCTATAAATTGCGAGTGTTGCTTGTGATGCACTTTCGAATAACCCAGTAATAACGGTACTCATAATAACTCCTTTATTTATTTAAGAAAATACACTTACTACCAAGCAAAACTCAAACCAATTATATTATCATTTAAAATCAGCAACATAAAATAAAAACCAGTACTAACACTCTTATTATTAGAGTAAAAATTGCTAAATTTTGTAAAAAACTCCTACCTACAAAAAACAAAATGCCTTGCGAAATAAAGGGAGATTTTTATCACCCTCTTGTTAATTGTTATTACCGTGTTTACCAATAAAATTAGAAACACCAACAGAGCATTATTTTTCATGCGATTTGAAGGTTAAAACAAAGACGCTTGCCCTCTTCAATTCCCCTACCCTGTTACAATTGTGTTTTATTAATTCAGTAAAGAGTCAGTCTAATTTTGTTATCACTGTTGCTCATTTTTCGGTGCGCATGAATCGTAGAATACTGTGCTAAATTTCCTTTTTATACTGCCCTGCTATTAGCAGATATAGGCCACTCATGGATTACGAAAACTACTTTTTAAGTCAATCACAGCAAGCGACACTACAACAAGCGATGGTCAATACCAAGCTTTTAAACAGCACTTCAATAAACACTGACAACATGCCAACACCTGAACAGCAGTCTTATAGTGTTATTGCTGTCGCGCTTTAATTTACAAAAAATAAAATGGTCATCATTTTTAAAAACAGCAATAAACACAGCTAGCAACGCCTGCCAATGGTTATCCATCGAGCTTGCAAGATGCCAACAAGAATACAAAGCCCAACCTAATGACGCTGTAATAATTGATCAAAATGCTCTTTTGAATGGTATTTTTAGCGAAGAACTCGCCTATATCGGTGCCTTACTAGGAACTGAAGCACAAGCTTAATAAACCTCCTAAGCGTGAGTAAAATAACCTTTCAGTTAAACGCTCTTACTTTTGTCGTAATCTCACTCAAAGCTCTACGCTTAAATTTGTAAAACTTTGAGTGAGTTTTTTATATAACTGTGCTTATTACCCAGACGTATATCGGTACGTAAATTGCTGTTATTAATATTCTTACTTAAAGAGTTGCACATAAATAACGCTGCCGTTATTTATAAAAAGGAGAACATTATGAGTAATAAACAACTAATTACGACGATAGGTATAGGACTCGCCGCTGCATCTGCAGGTATGTTAACAAGGAAAACTTTACAAAAATCGTGGGAAAAGGTTACCAACGAACCAGCACCAAAAGATAGACCAAGCGAAGAAACAGATCTTAAAGAGGCAGTTACATGGGCAGTAGTCTCAGGTATTGGTGCGGGTGTTGCAAGAATGGCCGTACGTTATGTGCTAGACAAGCGCCGCTCCAAATAAACAGTCCCTATTAATACCTCTTATAAGTATTAAACGTAATACGGAGAGACTCAAAAGGCGGCTTGCGACAGCTACTCCCTTAGTTGTCGCAAGCAACTTAAAAAACCTCAAACAAGGTTATTTAACCATAGAGTTAAAACACATTAATATTAATATCCAAAATAGGGCTCTGTAATAAAATTTGAAATGTCGAATGGCACGGCTGCGCCGCTTATCCGACCTACGTAGGTTGGAAAAGCCAAAGGCGCCTTGCGACATACACTCCAGATTTTAAGCAGATACACTCTATTAAACATTAACTCCCTTTCAAAGTTGTTGCCTGCACACAAGCTTGCGTATAATGCCTGCATTCCGGCTGCATTTTTTAGCCGCTAACTTGGATTTTAATAATGAAAAAACTCTCTGCAGTGCAAATAAAGCAGCAAGCACTTGTACTCAATACTGCTGAAAAATTAGAAGAACAAGGCCGCGCTGAGCTCCCAGGCATGCTGCAATGCTGGTTTGATGTGGAATATCACTTATTTCCAAGTACACTACTGCTGTGTTTTCAGTTTGAAAACGAGCAAGCATTAACAGCCGCAGAGCCAGATTTATTAAAGTGGCAAAAGCGTTTAAGCGGCGCAATGCTCAAAAAAGGCGTTATTTTAAAAGATATGCGTAAACATTTAAAATTTACGCTCAAAGGGCCTGACGATTAATTAGGAAGGTTTAAAACTATATTTTGGCTTACGCTCGTGTCACCGCAAGCGCATAAAACCATAATGAAAAGCCGTTGCATTGCTGCAACGGCTTTTTACTTTTTATTAAAACTTAAAGTAGAACCCATAAAGATCACTTTAGACTCAGGGATTTTTATTAGCCGATAATGCTAATTGGCCGTTAAACAAAACGAATGTACTGCAAAAGCAAATATCAGTCGATTCAACGTTAATTGGTTGCCCTAAGTTAACAATCGTAGGATAGTAAATTACATATAAAACAATAACCTTATATTAGGAATATTATGATCAAAGTATTATTAGCGACTAGCTTAATTGCCTCTTCATTCGCTGCTTTAAGTAATCCTTTAACTGTTGAAGAACAACGTATCAACAAAGCCCAATCAGCAATGCCAAATGTTTTAAATGCATTTACCACACAAGTATCAAACTTTGAGCAACAATTTAAAGAATTAAACGACTTTAAAAGTGCAAAAACATTAGTACAAAGCTTTAGCTTTGAACTGTGGGAAAACGCCAAGCAACGCATAGTAAAAACCAATAACTACGACGACCGTGAGCTCTACTGGGCACGCCTGCTTTCAAGCAAAGTAATACGCACAACATCGCCTAAATTTTCAATTACGCAGGCTCAACTAAATACTTTACTAACCATACTTGAGGAAGGCAGCAGAGGACGTACCGATCTTGCTTTTTCATCAGGCAGCACTAAAAAAATATTACTTACAGGCTTTGACCCATTTTTACTCGATAAAAACATAAACCAAAGTAACCCCTCAGGTGTTGCGGCGTTATTACTCGACGGCCAAATTATTAATTACAACGGCATCAGCGCAGAAATTAATACCGTTATGGTGCCGGTGCGCTACGAAGACTTTGATCAAGGCATAATAGAATCACTACTTGCCCCCTACTACGCACTTAATAATGTAGACATGGTAGTAACCGTAAGTATGGGCAGAACAGAATTTGATTTAGAGCACTTCCCGGGTAAGCGTCGCAGTGTAACTGCCCCCGATAATGCCAACATTGTGTATGGTGGAACGCAAACAAACCCAGTAATACCAAAACTTAATGGCCGACTACTCCCGGGCAACGAGTTTGTAAAATTTAGCTTGCCTGTAACTTACATGCAACAAGCTAAAGGCCCTTATAAGGTTATCGACAATCATGAAGTCACCACGCTTGAAAAAACCTATAAAGCGGGTTCGTACGGCGAGCTTAAAAATAGTATTGCGGTAAATGGCGGCGGCGGTGGTTACTTGTCTAACGAAATATCGTACCGAAGCATTCGCCTGCGCGATGCGCTTAATTCAAGTATACCTACAGGGCATATTCATACCCCACGTATACAACAATTCGAACCTGAAACAGAAGCTAAAATAGTAAAACAAATAAAGGCAATGCTAGAGCAAAGCTTAGAAGCGCTATAGTTTATAACAACTAGTTTAAGCGCATGATAAAGGGCAATAATATTGCCCTTTTTTAAATGGGGTTACTAGAGGCAAGTTTTGCCTTTTTTCTTAATCACAAAAGGCAAAAAGAAAGTTCTGACCCTGCTGATTTTTTAGACCATTGATGTATGAAGTCAAAATTTGACCCCTTTGGTTTTTTAGGTGATTTTTTTTAGATGGTATGTATTGTTAAACTCAGTTAAATTAATAGGGTTACAATAAGTTATCGATTTGTATTGGCCAAGCTGGCTTATTTTTTTAGGGATGATGGATGCGTTTAATCTTACTTTTTTTATTTTTATCGACTTTGCTGAACGTAAATATTGTCGCAGCTACGCAAGTCGCACCTCCTGTAAATATAGCTCCTTCGTTACCTAATACGCAAAATAACCATGATTTGGTATACCAGCAATTATTTAATATGCACAGCCAACTTGCTAGTTTGGATGAAAAAATACAACAACAAAAAACACTCGGTAATGATGTTAAAACCCTAGAAGCGGCGCAGCAAGCGCTAACAATTCAACTATCTAGATTCCAATCTCAACTCGATGCTCAAAAGAATCTACAAGCTAATAAATTTACTGGTTTTGATGGACGAATTGGTGATTTAAAAGACTCAATAAATTGGTGGTTTTCTATATTAACGATTTTTCTCGCATTGGGCGGTTTACTTATTTATAAGCTAAGTAGAAAAGAAGCAGAAAATGTAGCGCATCAACAGATGGAAGGCTTTATTAGCAGTAATGCGGATAAAATTTTAGCCAATACGCAAGTTTTTTTGGAAAAGCAATTAAGTGAGGCTAATACATCTGTTGAAGACTTGAAGAAATATATAGATGAAGCTCATGAGATTATCGAAGAGAAGAAAAAAGAAGTTGAAGCAGCGGCTGATGATGTACAAAAGTCTATCGCAGAGAAACAAGAGCCAAACCCTGAGTCATTAAGAATATTAGAAAATAGCACTAATAAAATAAGTAAAGAGCATACAACTGCGCGTGAATATTTAAACCTAGCAAATGTTAGCTATGGGAAAAAGAACTATAAAGAAGCTCTAAAATATCTAAATTTAGCTATTAATGTTTTGAGTAGTGAGAAGCACACGCATCTTCATGCGGAATTGTTATGTAGAGCATTGTTTAACCAGGGAATTATTTATGGTCAGCAAGAAAAACCTGATGATGAACTCAACAGTTACTCAGCTTTGATTGAGCAATTTAAAGATTCGTCGAATGAAGAGATTCAAATTGAGGTGGCTATGGCTATGTTGAACCAAGGTATTACCTATGGTCAGCAAGGCAGGCTTGAAGAAAAGTTCAATAGCTACACTCGTTTGATTGAGCAATTTAAAGACTCGTCGAATGAAGAAATTCAAATACGGGTTGCTAAAGCAATGTTTAACCAAGGTATTACCTATGGTCAACAAAGTAAACCTGAAGATGAACTCAATAGCTACACTCACTTAATTGAGCAATTTAAACACTCGTCGAATGAAGAAATTCAAGTATTGGTTGCTAAAGCAATGCTCAACCAAGGTGTTACTTATGGTCAGCAAGAAAAGTTTGAAGATGCCCTCAATAGCTACACTCGTTTGATTGAGCAGTTTAAAGACTCGTTGAATGAAGAGATTCAAATACGGGTTGCTAAAGCGATGTGTAACCAGAGTGCTACATATGGCTTGAAAAAAGACTTTTTCACAGCTCTAAAATCGAATTCAATGTTGCTTGAAACATTTCACAGCTCAGAAAATGGTGAGATTAAAAAACTAATAGCTGATTCAAAAGCAAATATAGCTGAACTGGCTTTACTTTATGAAGCGCCAGAACAAGTTCTTAACCGTGTTGCGGAGGCCGAAAAACACTCAGAGAATCCACAGAACTTAGCTGTAATGCAATTTATTCGCTTTTTACTAGAAGATAAAACGATTGAAGAGGTGTTTGCTGCGTTAACAGTAATCCCGACGGAAATGAAATTAACGTGTGGTTTTAGAGAGATTAAACATTACCTAGCTAATTTTGAAGGTGAAAAGCTGTATCAGATTGAGGCTGTTGTGAGCTTTTTTGAGCAACATAAAGATATTGAAAAGTTAAGAATTGAGTTAGGGTTAAAAAGTTAGTTTTTGATTTTCATATCTTAATTTGTCGCCATAAATGACGACCTACACGTAGGACGTGCTTTAGGAGGTAATACAGAGAGTCAGGTCTTGTTTCTTGCCAAGACCAAACAGCAATCTCACGTTTAATACCCTTCCCCGTCATCACGCCCTGAAAATAAGCAATTGATGAGTAATGTCTCGCATGGATGCGCGATAATCAACAGGGGGTCAAATCTTGACTTCATACATCAAGCTATCTCGAAGTTTTTCGAACTGTAAGTTGATCTTATCATCTTCAATTATTAACTTATTTAGCCTACATACCGTTTGGGATATGGCTGAATAATGTTGAACATTAAAAACAACGGCTAATGCTTTTAAATTTTGCCCAGTTAAATCTTGGCATAACTTTATGGCAAACATACGTGGTAAATTTTTCTCTTTACGCCCTTTCTTAACCGTTACAATACTATGTGTATCTATACAAAAATATTTAGCTAAGTACGCAATAACATCATCAGTTAAACGCCTCTGAACAACAACGCTTTTTTCGTTGTCTGATTTCGCAATATACTCCTTAATATTCTGAATAAACTCATCGCCGCCCAACACCGAAAATAACTTTTTAGCACCATAAAACGTATTTATTTCTTTATTATTTTCATATTCAACAAACTGTTTGTAAGCAGCATATTTACGCTTTTTTCCTTGAAGCGAAAATATAAAGTCTCGAACTAACCATTTAGGTGTCGCACCACTTTTAATAAAAGCTGAATAACTAGACCATTTATAGTCAATGAGTTCATCTACTAGCGGTGTACTTGTTTCTATAGGGTTACGATGTATATAACGGCTAACATGTAGTAAGTAATTATCAGCATCCACCAGCACCGCCTTGTAACGACCTCTAAACAATGCACCATCTGTATTATGTGTTCTATTAAAATATTGCGTATAGAGGCCATTAATATGCTTCATGGCTCTGCCTAAATTTGCATCAGGGGTTTTTATTAGTAGATGGTAATGATTGGTCATTAAACAATACGAATGCACTTCAATATTAAAGCGAAGGCTTGCTTGTTCAATGCTGTATAAAAAGTGCTTAAAATCGTCATCACTCAAAAAGGTATTTTCACGCCCTCTGCCGCGATTCATCACATGATAAAACGCATTTTCATACTCTATTCGCAGCGGTCTAGACATAATAATAAACTCAATGAGCAATAAACTATAAACCTAGACCATTGATGTATGAAGTCAAGATTTGACCCCATTGGTTCGCGGTCAATCACATGATAAACGCATTCTTAAACTTTATTCGCCGTGGTCTAGACGTAGTAATTGACTCAATGAGCAATAAAAGACCATTGATGTATGAAGTTAAGATTTGGGTGACTAGTACATATTCTCATCAATCGACGTTATTACTAGGTGCATAGTCATATTTAAATTGAGCTTAAATAATAAGAACTCTTGGTTTTTGAATAAAAAGATCGGAAAACACAGCTGCTTGCTTGACCGGAACTTTCTAATGGGTAACCCCTTTGGTTTAACCAGTATCATTTATGGTTAGATGAAGCAAAACGTCATCAAGTAATTAAAATGGCGAAATTACAGAATCTAAGTCGTTAGTCAGGAAAATCTCGAGATTAGCCAGTGGTCAGTGAAATAAATTTAAATTCTGAAAAAAAAGAAGAAATACGGGCGGTATAAAATTTAAATTGATGCGAGAACTAACTTGGAAAACTCCGAGAGTTTGGATGTTAGCATTGAGAAATTAACAACCTCAAATAGATTTTTCATGGAAGTGGTCATCAAAAAATCTAGCTCAATCACTTTATATCTAACTCAGCTGGTAAAGGTGCATCCTCTAAATTTTTATAGCTCAGATGTTCTAATTGCCAACGTTGAAAGTCTCGCTCCATTGATTTAGTGAATTGATCTTCTTTTATAGAATCAATAAAAGCTATATTAATATTAGGGATAGTACTTATAATACCTTTTAGCTTCTGTATTAAAGCGGCTTCATGATTATCACTAAAGTCTCTGTGCTCTTTACCCGTAAGGGTTGAAGAAACAACAAAATAAGCTTTTAAAGAATATTCATCCGTATTTTTAATTTCATCAAATGGATGAATATTAAAATAAAGGCCAGAACAACTTTTAATAAAATTTTTATTTTTCCATAATTTATCTAAATTTCTTTTTTGCCTCCCCATACGAGTATTCCATTCGTCAGGAAAAGTTGGTTGATTATAACGTTCAGCCACCCAGTTTAATAATTGCGGAAGACCTTTCTCTGGCCATAAAAAATCTTTTGATGGTGTTGCTTTAAGTAGATCCTCTCTTTCAAATTGACAAAAGCCTATAGCATCAGCATGCATGTATTTTTCTTCGCCATTATTAATGGTTGGGAAGTGTATTTGTCTAGGGTTTTTGCCAAATTTGAAATTCCCGTTAACTTCGGGACATGGCCAACATATAAGTACCTGTACCCAAGGCTCCTTAATGAAACACTCCTCAATAAGCGAACAATCATAAAGTAGAGGGATTAAATAAGCTTTATCTTTTTCGTTTATTATATTTTTTAATTTTAGCGGTAATTTATTCAATAAATCCAAGTGATCTTTTAGATCTACAAAAGCTCCTCTTTTCCATCCAGACTTAATCCAATTACTTCTTAGATTCTCCACTTTAATTACCATTGACTAAACCTGTACGTACTGAGAGCGCTTATAGGCATTGCGTTTGTAAGCTCCATCAAATTCAGAATAAAGTCGTTCATAACTTTCTACTAATAGCTCAACAGAGAGCTCTTCACTCGTTATTATTTTTGCTACCTCTGAGTCTGAGTATCGACCAAAGGTAAATAAAGGCAAATATTGAGCATGTTTTTTATTAATTTCATCATAGAATTTATTGAATATATCTATACGAGCAACTACTTTATCCTGAATTTTTGTTTCTGGATTTTTTGCCCAATTGTAGATTGTTTTCCTTTCTACTTTTAAAACAGCCGCCCATTGTGCAGTCTTGAAACCAAAATTATTCTGTAAAAGCTCACTTTTTGTCGTTAATAAGTCTTCTTTATTATTTTCTTTTTTTATTGCTACGGAGTTTTCAATCAAATAAGTAGGCTTTTTTTGAATTACTGAAGTAGTTAGCACTTGTGTATTATTGTGACGAGCATCCGCATGTAAAGTGCCTAATGTCGATACTGCAATAACAGCTAAAGTAGTAGTATATCTACATATTTTCCTTGCTACAGTGTCCGAAGTAGGTACGTAAGAATAAGTAGAATTACTAGTGATAGCTGTTCTACTATTCAAATTTATTGCTTGACTATAATTACTTTGCATACAAAATCCTTTTTATTGCTCACTTATAACAATATCACAGTAGATACTTTTTGCTCTGTCGCGTAATTCATTTAAAGTTTCAATTATATTGTTATAATCGTATGGTATTAACTCATGATTGACTGAGTAACAGTCAATATCTAAATGCGCCCACGCTCCATTTAATATAGGGTTTTCACTTCCTAAATCATTATTTAGTTCGGCTATATCTGGTGGTAGCTTTGTATTATTTACGGTAACACCACTGTTAATATTTATTCCTAACTTTCCGTCCGCATAGCGTGATGCTAAATTTGATCCAGCCATGTTAAAGCCACATAAATTTGGTTGTAAGAATTCATTACGTTTAAAGTTTTTTGAAAAACTATCTTCATCAAATTTATTTATATAACGAAGGCCAACAAACTCCATATGCTTAATTAACATTGTTTCTTTTATTTTGCATAATATAAACGAAAATCTTTCTTCAAAATCTTCGAATGATATATAGGCATTTGTATGAAGAATCACATGGTCTTGAGTCATATTAACACCCCACTTCTTATCTGCGGATTTCAATGTAACTATAGGAACATTATTTTTAATAGTTTTTTGTTCATTAGTCTCTCGGTTAAACTGAAATTCAACACTCTCAATTTGCTTAGTCACAGAAATCGGATATATATCATTTAATTCTTCAATTAAGTTGTCTGAGTTCTTATTAAATGTACTTTCTGTAATGCGACTAAATTGTACTTTTGTAAGAGCATATGCCAAATTAGAACTCATAATTTAAACCTCAAATTAAAAAACACAATGTGTGTAATTTAATTTTACACACTCTGTGTTTTTTTTCCATGATTTTATTCATTAGCAGGTAAGCATTGAATATAAATAACAAAATAGATCCTTTAAAACTAAATGCTAACCTCCTATATAACGCAGTTTCCCTCATCTCTACTTAGAAATACAGAATGTCAGGTCTTGCATCTTGCCAAGTCCAAGCACTAATCTCACGTTTAACACCCTCCCCCGTCATCACGTCCTGAAAATAAGCAATTGATGAGTAATGCATTTCATGGCAGGATTTTGTTCCCGACAAATCCTAAGTACCTACATCCATGTAGGCAATGAAATGAAAGCCATGCTTGCACATGGATGTGCTTTCATGGCGTTTACGTTCACATCAATTGTGCATTGAAGGATTAAGCATGATGCTCGGGTGCGCTGAGAGGTGACGAATAACCGAAGCGCAGCTTCGCAGTATGAGGAAGTGAAGGCATGGATGCCGACAGTAACCCAGCTTCAAGGATGAATTACTAGCAGCAGAGTTAAGTTTGAAAATCTATAGCCCCGCATTGGCTCACCAAGCCAGCGCGACAAAACCTTGAATAAGGTTTCTTCTCTAAAAGCGCGAAACGTATTCGCGTTATCTGTAATAGTAATTCCAAACACCTATTCAAATACTTATTCGGGCTGACGCCCGCGCGTCAGCAAGCTAAACGCCTACAACAAATAACACATACTCTTGGCTTTTGAGCGAGTATGTATATTTGTGATTTGTTGGGTTTCGTTTCACTCTACCCAACCTACGCCCATATCATTTATGGCAATCACCACACACAAAAAAGCCGTTGCATTGCTGCAACGGCTTTTATAATTTTGATAAATTCCCAAACTATAATGGGATTTACTACCCATTAAAGTTCAAAAATTAGTCTCTGCTCTTAATCGCGGTATGTCTCTACCGGTGGGCATGAACATACCAAGTTACGGTCGCCGTATACGTCGTCTATACGAGTAACGGTTGGCCAGAACTTGTTTTTAGCCACTGCAGGCACTGGGAATGCAGCGTAAAAACGGTCGTATGCACGATCCCATTCGTTACCTAACACGTCACCTTGTGTATGCGGTGCAAACACTAGCGGGTTGTTTTCGATTGACCATTCGCCAGAGATTACTTTTTCGATTTCGCCTTTAATTGACACCATTGCTTCGATAAAGCGGTCAATTTCACCTTTTGATTCAGACTCAGTTGGCTCAATCATTAATGTACCAGCTACTGGGAACGACATAGTGGGTGAATGGAAGCCGTAGTCTTGCAAGCGCTTAGCTACGTCCATTTCAGTAATGCCTGATTGCTCTTTAAGCGGGCGTAGGTCAACAATACATTCGTGAGCAACACGGTTGTTACGACCACGGTATAAAATTGGGAAGTGCTTGCTTAGCTCATGCGTTAAGTAGTTAGCATTAACGATTGCCATTTCAGTGGCTTGTTTTAAGCCCTCTGACCCCATCATGGTAATGTAAGCCCATGAAATAGGTAAAATAGCGGCTGAGCCGTAAGGCGCTGCCGATACTGCACCGTTACCAATGCTAGTACCTGGCACGTTAATTACGCTGTGGTTTGGCATAAATGGCGCAAGGTGCGATTTAACACCAATTGGGCCAACACCTGGACCACCGCCACCGTGTGGAATACAAAACGTTTTATGCAAGTTTAAGTGCGATACGTCTGAGCCAATAAAGCCTGGGCTTGTTACGCCAACTTGTGCGTTCATGTTTGCGCCGTCCATGTAAACTTGGCCGCCGTGCTCATGAATAATGTCACAAATTTCGCGAATTGTTTCTTCGTATACGCCGTGTGTAGACGGGTATGTGATCATAATGCACGATAAGTTTTCAGACACTTCTTCAGCTTTCGCTTTAAGATCAGCCATGTCTACGTTACCGTTTTTGTCGCAGTTAACTACCACAATTTTCATGCTCGCCATTTGCGCTGATGCAGGGTTAGTACCGTGCGCAGAGCTTGGGATTAAACATACATTACGGTGTGCGTCGCCGCGTGACTCGTGGTATTTACGAATCGCGATTAAGCCTGCGTATTCACCTTGTGCGCCAGAGTTTGGCTGAAGTGATACTGCATCGTAACCGGTAATGTTTACTAGCCAGTCGTGTAGCTCGCCAATCATTATTTGGTAACCTTCTGCTTGATCTAGCGGGCAGAATGGGTGAAGGTTTGCAAACTCAGGCCACGTAATTGGGATCATCTCAGCAGTCGCGTTTAGTTTCATAGTACATGAGCCTAACGAGATCATTGAGTGATTAAGCGATAAGTCTTTGCTTTCTAGTCGCTTAATGTAGCGAAGCATGTCTGTTTCGCTGTGGTAGCTGTTAAAGTTTGGATGCGTTAGTACTTCGTCGTCACGTACTAAACTTGCAGGAATTGACTCGCTGCCATTTGCTTCAACGTCGGCTGCAATAGCGTCAACACTTAGGCCATGGCCTTCGCCTAAAATAATATCGAATAACTCAGTAATATCGGCGCGTGTTGTTGTTTCTGATACCGAAATTGAGTACTCGCCTTCGTGGTTTGTTGCAAAGTTTACGCCTTTTGCAATTGCACGTGCTATTACGTCGTCTTTGCTATCGCTTACTACTGTTAGCGTATCAAACCAAGTACTGTGCTTAAGTGCGATGCCTTTAGCTTTTAAGCCTGTTGCTAAAATATCAGCAAAGCGATGTATACGCTGCGCGATAGTTTTTAAGCCTTGTGGGCCGTGGTACACCGCGTAAAACGCTGCCATGTTGGCAAGTAATACTTGCGCTGTACAAATGTTTGAATTGGCTTTGTCGCGGCGAATGTGTTGTTCGCGCGTTTGCATTGCCATACGTAGTGCGTCGTTACCTAAGCGGTCTTTAGATACACCAATAATACGACCTGGTAATGAACGTTTGTATGCGTCACGTGTTGCAAAAAATGCAGCGTGTGGACCGCCGTAACCCATAGGTACGCCAAAACGCTGAGCCGAACCAAGTACTACGTCGGCACCTAATTTACCCGGTGCTTTTAATAGTAATAAACTCATTATGTCGGCAGCAACACAGGCAATGGCCTTTTTGCTTTGTACGCCAGCAATTAGGTCAGTTATGTCTACCACTTCGCCTGATGTAGTTGGGTATTGGAACAATGCGCCAAAAATGTCGTGGTTAACGGCATCTTCTGCTTTACCTACAATTATTTCAAAACCAAACTGCTCGGCACGCGTTGTTACTACGTCGATTGTTTGTGTGTGTACGTCGTCAGCGATAAAAAATGCATTGGCTTTTTTAGCTTTTGATACGCGTTTTGCAAGGCCCATAGCCTCTGCAGCCGCTGTTGATTCGTCAAGCAGTGATGCGCTTGCTAAATCAAGTCCGGTTAAATCTAGGGTCATAGTTTGGAAGTTTAATAATGATTCTAAACGCCCTTGAGCAATCTCTGGCTGATACGGTGTGTACGCTGTATACCAACCTGGATTTTCTAGTACGTTACGTAAAATTACGTGCGGTACGTTAGTTGGGTGGTAGCCTTGGCCAATGTACGATTTGAAAACTTTATTTTTGCTGGCTACTGATTTTAAGTAGCTTAGTGTTTCAACTTCAGTACGGCTTTCGCCAACTGTTAGCGGTTGCTCTAGACGAATGCTAGCCGGTACAGTTTGATCAATGAGCTCTTGCACACTCGATACTTCTAAAGCACTTAGCATATCGCTTACTTGTGCTGGGCTTGGCCCAATATGGCGGCGAATAAAATCTTGCTTTTGCTCTAGTTCTTCAAGAGATTTGGCGTTTGACATGAATCCAGATTCCTATGATCCTAAATGCTAATGGGTAACTAGCATTAATTAAAATATTTGACGATTTAACAGTTCACTCAGTATGGGGTGGTGAGCTGTAAAATCATAAAAGCCCCATTTTTATACATTAAACGGGGCTTTTAGTTATCTTCAAAAAATGATTATTCTTCGTCGATAGTGTGCGAGTAACCTTCAGCGTCTAATAAGTTGTCTAGCTCAGACTCGTCAGATGCTTTAATACGGAATAACCAACCGTCGCCGTAAGCGTCGCTGTTTACTGTTTCAGGTGAATCTTCAAGCTCTTCGTTAATAGCAACAATTTCGCCACTGATAGGTGCGTAAATGTCTGATGCTGCTTTAACTGACTCTGCTACTGCACAGTCTTCGCCAGCGTCTACTTCGTCGCCAACTTCTGGTAATTCAACAAATACCATGTCGCCAAGAAGTTCTTGTGCATGCTCAGAAATACCAACAGTAAATGTACCGTCGCCTTCACTGCGAACCCACTCGTGTGAAGGTGCGTATTTTAACTCGCTAGGAATGTTGCTCATTTTATTTGTCCTTTGGTTTATATTGGGAGGATACCAATCGCAATAATTATTGTGATTGGTATAACCAAATTATTTAAATTATTGATTTACCGTTACGTACAAAGCTAGGCTTTACTACTTTAACGTTTACTAATTTTTTACGCATTTCTACTTGAGCTGTATCGCCTGTTGAACGTGGTACACGTGCAAGGGCTACACTAAAACCAAGTGTTGGTGAAAAAGTACCAGAAGTAATAATACCTATCCCACCGTCAACAATTACTTTAGAACCGCTACGCAAAACGCCTTTTTCTTCAAACACTAAGCCAACTAGTTTGTCAGTGCTTTTTTCTGCGCGTTGCTTAACAAGTACGTCACGGCCAATAAAGTCTCGATCTTCTGGTTCCCATGCAATGGTCCATGCCATGTTAGCTGCAAGTGGTGATACGCTTTCGTCCATATCTAGGCCGTAAAGGTTCATACCTGCTTCTAAACGTAGCGTGTCGCGTGCACCTAAACCAGCAGGCTTAACACCTGCGTCTAGCAGTTGTTGCCATAAATCGGCTGCTTGGTCGTTCGGTACTACTATTTCGTAACCGTCTTCGCCAGTATAACCCGTTGTGGCAATAAATAAATCACCTACTTGAACACCAAAAAACGGCTTCATACCTTCAACAGCTGCTTGTTGCTCAGCATTTAAAAGAGTGGCTGTTTTTGCTTTAGCGTTAGGGCCTTGTACTGCAATCATTGCAAACTCAGGGCGCTCTGTAACCGTTACGTCAAAGTCGCTTGATACGTTAGCCAAATGCGCTAGATCTTTTTCGCGCGTTGCTGAGTTAACAACTAGGCGGTAAAAGGTTTCACTAAAGAAATAAATAATTAAGTCGTCTATTACACCGCCTTGCTCGTTAAGCATGCCTGTGTAAAGCGCTTTACCTGGTACGGTTAATTTTGCAACGTCGTTAGCTACTAGCTTACGTAAAAATGCTTGTGCTTGAGGCCCTTTAATATCAACAATAGTCATGTGTGATACGTCAAACATACCTGCGTCGGTACGCACGCTATTGTGTTCTTCTATTTGTGAGCCGTAGTTGATTGGCATTTCCCAGCCATGAAAATCAACCATTTTAGCGCCCGCTTCTAGGTGCTTAGCATGTAGTACAGTTTTAGAAGTCATAACATTCCTTCACGTTTAAATTAACCCTGTTTAGGGCGTGGCTTAAATAGACTTTAATTGCTTAATTGCAATTAAAAACAGGTAAACATTGTTATGTTCACCTGTTGTTTGTATTCGTTATGCGGCTTCACTATGCATAAGTGCAAAACCTTGCGCTTGCATGTAGCTTTGCCATTTTTGTAGCTCTGGCGTTTTTGCTATAAGCACAAAGTGTTGTTCGTCGTTTTTATCAATGGCGGTAATAAATACATCACCACTTTGCGCACCGTAGCATAGTTGCGCGTCAGAAAGGCGCAAACCGGGTGTTAATTTAAAAGCATTTACTAGAGTATCAAACGCGTTGTCGCCACTTAAAATAAAGCTTGCTAGGTCGGTGCGTACTACATAATCAATATCAAAACGTAGCTGTTGCTCGTTTATAAGTGCTTGTAGTTGAAGGCTTGCGTTGTGTGGCAGTACAAATCTAAAGGCGGTTTCGCTAAAGTAATAAACAGCAAAGCTGTAGTCAGAATTATAGTCGCCATCAAGCGTGCCTTTTAAGCCTAAACCGCTGGCGGTAAGCTTAGTTAAATCGAGCCCTAAAATAGTGCTTAAAAATACACTGGTTTCGGTGCCGCTAAAATCCATTACAACGTGATTGTTGTTAGTTTGCAAAGCGTTAGTAACCGCACTACTTGCGTTGCTGTGGCGGGCAAACATTATTGGGTTAAAAGTCATAACAAACACCTGTGTATTTTCGATTACAAAAGTATATTGCCCACGCCTACCAACAACAAATTGTAATTTTTTATCAATTGATAAATAATACTTATATATATAGCCATATAAATTGTAATTTTAAATATGAAAAACATATCAACCGACGGTTTACGTACTTTTGTGATGGTAGTTGAAATAGGTGGCTTTGCTAAAGCAGGCGATTTACTTGGCTTGTCGCAACCTGCTGTCAGTTTGCAAATAAAGCGCTTAGAAGACGTGCTTGGCTATAAACTATTTAAAAAACAAGGACAGCGCCAAGTATTAAACCAGTACGGCGAGCTATTATTGCCTATGGCAAAACAAATGATGCAACACAACGATGCTATTTTGCAGCAGTTCACATCAGAAAACATCGCAGGTAAAGTGCGCTTGGGTATTCCGAGCGAATTTGCAGCGCGTATTTTACCTTCTATTATTGGCGACTTTGTGGCGCTCTACCCTGAGGTGTCGTTAGAAGTTAAGTCGCGTTTAAGTAAACATTTACTTTCGGCTTCTCGCCAAGATCAGTTCGATTTAGTACTTGCGCTAAATGAGCGACTTAACTCTGATAAGTTTCCTATTTTTATGCAAGACGAACTGGTGTGGGTGGGCGACCTGTCACTTGCGCAAAACGACGTGGTTACGCTAGTTACCGCACCAGAGGGGTGTATTTATCGTCGTCGTGCAATTGATGCATTAAAAAATGCAGGCATAAAATACCGAATTGTATATAGCAACGCCGATTTAACCGGCCTTATTGCTGCATTAAAAGAAGGCTTAGGTATTACGGTACTTGCTAAAAGCACAGTACCGAGTGAGCTTAACTATCAAGTTCAAACCAAACATTTACCCACTCTTGGTAATATTGGTATTAGTTTAATTAAAAGCTCGGGCGAATCTGACCATGCAGTAGATAAGCTCGCAGAGTTTATAGCGCTACGTTTAGGTTATAGCTAATCAAAACTTTATAACGAGCAAAGCAATTACAAACTAATACAAAAGAAACGATTTAGTTAACAAAGTTGCATAAGTAGGTATTTTTAGTTCTATTAAACTGAATAATTAAATACTTAATAACATTGATTCGTATTCGTTAACGTGTTCAAATTACGCCAATTAAGATAATTGACATGATTAGGAACACAATGAACCCTAAGTTTTTAGTATCTACCTTGGCAACTGCGGTTGCTTTGTCTTTTAGTGCTACTGCAATAGCAAAAGACACCAGCGATAAAGAACAACGCTTTGAGCAAATTACCGTTATTGGCTCTCAGCAGGCAATTAACGATATTCCTGGTTCGGCTACGTTTATTTCTGATGAAGAACTTCAAAAATTCAAATTTACTGATATTTCTCGCGTTTTAGCGTCTGTTCCGGGCGTTTACGTGCAAGAAGAAGACGGCTACGGCCTTCGCCCTAATATTGGTATGCGCGGCACAGGTACTGGCCGTAACGATAAAATATCAGTAATGGAAGACGGTGTATTAGTTGCACCAGCACCATACTCAGCACCTTCTGCTTACTACTTCCCTACTACGGGTCGTATGGAGTCTATTGAAGTATTAAAAGGCGCGGCATCAGTTAAGTATGGCCCGCGTACTACGGGTGGTGTTTTAAACTTACTTTCGCGCAGCTTACCTACTGAGTCAAATAGCTCAAAAGGTATGGTAGATGCAGCCCTTGGTGGTGATGGTTACTACAAAGGTCACGCTTACTTTGGTAAAGAAAAAAACAACACAGCAGGCTTAATTGAAGTATTTACTTACGGCGCAGACGGCTTTAAAGAACTGCCAGTAGGTAATGACAACACCGGCTTTGAAAAAACAGATTTACTATTAAAGTTTGGTCATACGTTTGGTCAAAACGATGCGCATAATTTAGAGCTAAAAATTAAGTACTCTGACGAAACATCAGACGAAACATACATGGGCTTAACTGACGAAGACTATCAAGAAAGTCCTTACCGTCGTTATGCTGCATCGCAAAACGATGAAATGAACACCCGCCACAACGCATACCAACTTAACTACGCGTACCGTTTTGGTGATGGCTATGAGTTTTTAGCTACGGCTTACTTAAACGATTTTCATCGTAACTGGTATAAAGCCAGTAAAGTAAGCGAAAGCTACCTTGAGCAATACAGTGAATTTGAAGCAAACCCGACAAGCGAAGGTATTGAAGGTATTGGTATTAAAGCTAATAACCGCGATTATCAAGCTAAAGGTATTCAGTCTGAATTACATATTCCTGCAGGCGATCACTATGTAACTGTTGGCGTACGTTACCACGAAGACGAAATGGATCGTTTTCAATGGGAAGACAAATACACACTTAATCAAGACCTAAGCTTAACGCTTACAGAGCAAGGCGTTCCGGGCTCTGACAGCAACCGTGTAGATAGCGCAGAAGCAAGTACCTTATTTATTCAAGACGAGTGGACAATTGATGCATTAGTAGTAAGTGCAGGTCTTCGTTATGAAGATATTACTATTACGCGTGAAGAGTGGTCTAAATCAGATCCAACACGCAGCAACGGTTTAACTAAAGATGTGTCGAACGACACTGAAATTTTAGTTCCGTCACTAGGTGCTACTTACACGCTTAACGAAAACGTAACGCTACTTGCGGGCATTCAAAAAGGTTATGCACCAGCAGCACCTGGTAATGCTGACCAAGAAGAAGAAGAAAGTGTAAACATTGAGTTTGGCTCTCGCTTTAATATGGATGGCTTTAGCGGTGAAGTAATTGCGTTTTACTCTGACTACAGCAACATGCACGGTAACTGTACTGCAGCGGTTGGTTGTAGCGACGACAACATTGGCGACCAATACAACTACGGTGAAGTAGAAGTAGCGGGCTTTGAATTTAGTGCAGCACGTACGTTTGCAACTGATACAGCTATGTTCCCAGTTAAATTAACGTATACCTACACAGACTCTGAGTTTAAAAACGATTTTGATTCAGAAATTTGGGGCACGGTAGAAAAAGGCGATGCAATGCCTTACGTACCAGAAAACCAAGTAGCGTTATCGTTAGGTGCTGAGTTTTCTGCGTTTGTAGTTAACAGCCAAATACGTTACGTATCTGATGCGCATGCTAACTTAACGCAGTCGGGCTTAAACGCAATTGATAGCCGCGTAGTATGGGATTTAGCTGCTAAATACTTAATCGATGAAAATCAAAAAGTATACCTAAGCGTTGATAACTTGTTTGATAAAACATACGTTGCTAACCGTTCAAACGGTGGCATTCAACCAGGTAAGCCGCGTACTGTACAGATGGGCTACACTTACTCATTCTAAATTGAAAGCTGGTTAAACGGTTCACTAACTACGTTAATAATTTTTTATGTAAGAACACTACACATCTAAATTATTGCCTTGTTATTAAACCGTTTCCCTGCGCTTTGTATAGGATAAGTGGTTCACTAACAGCGTTGATAATTTTTTATGTAAGAACACTACACATCTAAATTATTGCCTTGTTATTAAACCGTTTACCTGCGCTTTGTATGAGATAAACGGTTCACTAACAGCGTTAATAATTTTTTATGTAAGAACACTACACATCTAAATTATTGCCTTGTTATTAAACCGTTTACCTGTGCTTTGTATAGGAGAAATGATTCACTAGCTACGTTAAAAATAACTCATATAAGAACAACTATATTTCGTTATTTTTGCCTTGCTATAGAGTTATTTTCCTATCGCTATAATAGAGCATCAATTGATGTAAAGTTAAAAGCGTAAGTTACAGATACAAAAAAGCCGAGATTGAATTTCAATCTCGGCTTTTTTAATACTTAATTTAAATTAGGTATTATTTATTAGGTATTAGTTATTTGCGTTACGTTGGCGTAATACTTCAAACAAACAAATACCCGTGGCTACCGATACGTTTAAGCTTGAAACAGTACCCGCCATTGGGATTTTAACGAGCATATCGCAATGCTCACGCGTTAAGCGTCGCATGCCCTCGCCTTCTGCGCCCATAACAATAGCCATTGGGCCCGTTAAGCTTGCATCAAATACGTGGTTATCAGTTTCGCCAGCAGTGCCTACAACCCATACGCCTGCATCTTTAATTTCGCGAAGCGTACGTGCAAGGTTAGTCACTTGAATTAGCGGTACTGTTTCGGCTGCGCCACAAGCTACTTTACGTGCTGTGCCGTTAAGCTTGGCAGAGCGATCTTTAGGTACAATTATAGCGTGAACACCAGCAGCGTCTGCACTACGTAGGCATGCGCCTAAGTTATGCGGATCGGTAATACCATCAAGCACAAGTAAAAACGGGGTGTCTTCACGAGCGATTATTGCATCAAGATCTTTTTCGTTAAACGTTGGCGCTGCTTTTACGTTGGCAATAATACCTTGATGCTGCTCACCCTTTGATTTGCTATCAAGGGCTTTACGCTGCATAAACTGTACTGAAATACCAAACTTACGTGCTTCATCAATAATCGGAGTTGAGCGTTTGTCGTCACGACCTTTAAGGGCGTAAATTTCTACAAAGCGCTCTGGCTCGCTTTCTAAAATTGCTTCAACAGAGTGAAAGCCAAAAATTAATTCATTACTCACGTATTATCTGCTCCTGGGCTAGTACTTTTACGGGCATTTTTGCCAGCTCTTTTAGGCTTTTTAACTGCCTTCTTCTTCGGCTTTTTCTTTACGACAGTGTCTGCTGCTTTTTTATCTGCGGGTTTAGTTGCAGACTTATTTGCAGGCTTGCCTTTATCTTTATTTGCTGGCTTTTTTTTACCTTTTGGCTTGTCATCGCTGTGCGACTTTTTACCCGGTACTTTGCCTGCTTTTAATTGCGAACGCACACTTGCTGGCGCATGCTCTGATTTACCTGAACCTTTTTTTGGCGCACGACGACGTGAGTATCTGTCTTGTGCAACATCGCCTTTAAGCGTTAAGTTGATACGGCGATCGTCTAAACTAACCGACGCAACTTTTACTGTTACTTTATCGCCAAGGCGATAAACTTTGTGAGAGTGCTCACCTATTAAGGTGTGTTTTGCAGCATCATGCGCAAAAAACTCGTCGCCTAAATTAGTAACATGAATAAGCCCATCAATTTGTAAATCGTCTAAACGAATAAACAAACCAAAGTTAGTGACCGATGAAATAACACCGTCAAACTCGTCACCTACGTGATCTTGCATAAACTCACATTTAAGCCAGTCGGCTACTTCGCGAGTTGCATCATCGGCGCGGCGCTCTGTGGTAGAACACTGCTCACCAAGTTGATCAACTTCGTCGTCGGTATAAGCGTATTCGCCAGACGTTTGCTGACCTTGTGCTTTTATTACTGCTTTAATAGCACGATGTACTACTAAATCTGGGTAACGACGTATTGGCGATGTAAAGTGCGCGTAAGCCGATAACGCTAAACCAAAGTGACCAATGTTATCTGGCTGATATACAGCTTGTTTCATTGAACGCAGTAGCATAGTTTGAATAAGCTCGGCTTCTGGGCGGTCACCTAGTCGCGCTAATACTTGGGTTATTTCTTTTGGTGTTGGCTCGTCGCTTAATGTGCTTTCGATACCTAACTCGCCTAAAAACTTAGTAAAGTTACCTAGCTTTTCGCTATCTGGTTCGTCATGCACACGATAAAGCGCGCTTGCTTCGTGCTTTTCAAGAATTTTAGCCGCCGATACGTTGGCTAAAATCATACATTCTTCAATCAGTTTGTGCGCATCGTTACGAATAACAGGCACTATTGATTCTATTTTACGCTGAGCGTTAAATACAAAACGTGTTTCTAAGGTTTCAAACTCAATGGCACCACGGTCTTGGCGTGCAGCTTTAAGTGCCATATACATTTGCTGTAAGTCAGTTAAATGTGGCACTACGGCTGAGTATTCTTCGCGTAGTTTTTCGTCGTTTTGTAAAATGGCATTTACTTTGGTGTAAGTTAAACGTGCATGCGAGTTCATTATCGCTTCGTAAAACTTATAGCCCGAAAGTTTACCCGCGCTCGATACGGTCATTTCGGCAACCATACATAAGCGATCTACTTTTGGATTAAGCGAACATAATCCGTTAGAAAGCACTTTTGGTAGCATCGGAATTACTTGCTCAGGAAAATACACTGAGTTACCACGCAAAATTGCTTCTTTGTTAAGCGGCGTGTTCATTCCTACGTAATGCGATACATCGGCAATGGCAACCCATAAGCGCCAGCCACCCGATTTTTTAGGTTCACAGTATACGGCGTCATCAAAGTCGCGAGCGTCTTCGCCATCAATGGTTACAAGTGGTAAGTCACGTAAATCTACGCGGCCTTTTTTGTCAGCGTCTTCAACAAACTCACCTAGGTGAGCAACTTGTGCTTCAACTTCTTCTGGCCATACATGTGGAATATCGTGATTGCGCAGTGCTACTTCAATTTCCATACCTGGGGCTAAATGCTCACCAAGTACATCAATAATTTTACCTACCGCGTTCATGTTGCGGCTTGGATTTTGAGTGATTTTAACCTGCACCATTTGGTTATGGCGGGCACCGTTTTCGTTGCCTGGTAAAATCATTATATCTTGCGTTATGCGCGGGTCTTCAGCCACCACAACGGCAACACCATGCTCTACAAAGTAACGGCCAACAATTGGCGCGCGCTCGTTAGTAAGCACTTTTATAATACGTGCATCGCATTTTGAGCCAGAACCACGTTTAGTGCCTTTAGCTAGTACAATGTCGCCATGTAACACCATATTCATTTGGTGCTTAGCAATAAACCAATCTTTACTCTCGCCTTCAACTTCTAAAAAGCCAAAACCGTCTCTGTGGCCTATTACTTTGCCTTTGGTTAAACCGGCTTCGTCAATTAGGGCATAGCATTTAAATTTATTAAAATACAGCTGTCCGTCACGCTCCATAGCGCGAAGGCGGCGTTTAAATGCTATTTGGCGTTCGTCATCGTTTACTGCTAGTTCTTCACATAATTGCGCGTAGTTAGCAGGTTTTGAACGCTCTTGAAGGTGAGTAAGTATAAACTCACGACTAGGGACTGGGTTTTCGTACTTTTCTTGTTCTCGACTGAGATTTGGATCTTGGTTTGACATTCACTATCTTGTTAGTTGGTTATGTAGGTATTTTAACCCATATAGTTATAATGAGACAGGTAAAAGCGATTAAACTTTTAAGAAAGCACTTTTACCTTGCTGTTTATCTTGCTGTATAGTTTAAAAATCTAGCGCAATGGGGCTTAACGACCCCTTAACTGCAAAGTATTTAGTCATCTGGTAGCAATGCTAAAACCCTTTCGCGCTATTATAACCTGAGCTCTGGATAATAAATCTATCTCGAGCAGCTATATTCAGCGCTAACAGCGTTGAATATACTTGCAATAGGCCAGCTATTGACGCGTAAATTCGCCTTGTTTTCACTAAAAATCTCTGGCTAGAGAAAATAAATTTAAATATCACCATGATTCAATACGTTAGTAAATCTCTTAACCAGAGTTCATGTTATTTATTTTTTTGTAGGTTTTTCCACAGCAGTTTGCTTATATTATCAATAAAGCTTGGGTCTTCTTCTTTCATTGTAAGCAAAATTTGCTTATTCATTTGTGATTTATTTTGAGCGTAAATCCAGCGGTTTTTATTAAACTGCTGGGCAAACTCAAGTACACCTGCTTGTAGTTCATCGTTATTTGCAAACACAGCTTCAACTACTTTGTTCTCTAGCAACTGCTGTGCACCAACACGCTCTCCTGACATAGCTAAACGATTAAAGAATGTTTGCGAAATTGCTTTATTAATTATAGGAAACATCGACGGTACAAACGGCACCATTACGTCCACTTCAGGAAAACAAAAGAAGCCTTTATCTGACTTCATAAATCTAAAATCGCACGCACACGCAAGCACCGAACCATTGCCATAGGTATGCCCGTTTAACGCAGCAATAATAGGCATAGGAAAAGTAACTATGCGCTTAAACAAGTCACTTATTTGAATCATAAAGTCAGAAATTGCAGCAGGTAAAATACTTGGATTGGACATCCATTGAAGGTCGATACCCAATGACCAGTTTTTGTCACTCGCAGACGTTAAAATAACTGACTTAATGTTTTGATCTGCTTCAATATGGTCAAGATGTAAATTAAACTCAGCCAAAAATGCTGGGTTGTGGCGGTTTTCAGCGGTATTCATAGTGAGTATTGCAGTACTATTTTTAGTTATTAGTTCTATTAGATTTGCCATTAAACCCTCTTTTAACGCTTTTTAAGCTAACTTTAAGCGCTGTTCGTTACTTTTATAAGTAATACCAACCTGCATAAATCTTTGATCAATTTAACGAATTAAATTTCACTATAACGTCGTTAAAAAATTTTTATTTAGAACAACTAGATACAAAAATTTTTGCCTAGTTCTAGCGTAATTTTCTTAACGTTAAATAGACCCCATATATAAGCAGATTGGTATAACATAGTAATACTTTGCTTATAATTTATAAACCCACTATTTAAAGCCATCCTTTTTGTTTAGCTATACGTGCAGCATCTATACGGTTAGTGGCGTTTAGCTTAGCAATAGCGTCTGATAAATAATTACGTGTAGTACCTTCGCTTATAAATAACTGCTTGGCTATGTCGCTTGTTTTAAGCCCGTCGCTTGCAAGTTTAAGTGCTTTGCGTTCTTTATCGGTAAGTGGATCTGCGTCGTCCAATGCATTAATAGCAAGCTCTGGGTCTATCACTTTTTGCCCCTGCATTACTTTTTTAAGCGCATTTATTAGCTCTTCACTGGGTGCTTCTTTTAAAATAAAACCTTTAACACCTGCCGTAAGCGCTCGCCTAATATAACCCGCACGAGAAAATGTAGTCATAATAACCATTTTTATAGCGGGAAACTTAGCGGCTATTTTTTCACTCAGCTCTATACCATTCATGGTTGGCATTTCTATATCGGTTAAAATTATATCGGGATGTAAATCACTATCAAGCGCTTCAATTGCATTAAGTGCATCTTGCCCGTTACTTGCTTGCCCAATTATCTCTATATTAAAATCGAGACTTAATAGTGCTGCGATTGCATCACGAACAAGCGCTTGATCTTCCACTAAATAAACTTTAATCATTGTAAATCCTTAGCTGTGATTGGCAATATCACATTTAGCGTAAAAGTATCACCACAGGTAAATTTAGCACTGCCCTTTAATTGCTCTGCTCGCTCTGTAATGCCATTTAAACCATTACCTACTTTTAATGTATTGCATGGCGCGTTATCAATCACTTTAATAAGAAGCTGTTGCGCTGTTTGCTCTATGCTTATTTCGCAATTTTTTGTGCTGCTATGACGTAATAAATTAGTCACAGCCTCTTTAATTATTAACCCAGCGAACCCTTCTACCTTAGCGGGCAGAGTATCTAAATTTACGCTCACTTTTACGTTAAAACCTTGCTCTATTAATCTTTGTTTTAGCTGTGCTATTTGACTGACAAGGTTAAGCTGTTTTAAATCACTAACGGCGCTTCTTACATCACTAAGTAACTGCCTTGCAAGATCGGCCACTTGTGCAATTTCGCTATTTGCTTGAGCGTAACGCTCACCTTGGTTTAATTTATTGGCAAGCTCAGCTTTTAAAGCAATAGATGACAATGAGTGACCTAAAATATCGTGCAAGTCGCGGGCTATCCGCTCACGCTCAGCAATTGCTGCTAATTGCTCTAATTGGTTAGCGCTTTCTTGCTCACGTTTTTTGTACAGGCTCTCTCTTTTAGCTGCAATACCGTAACTAAATAAGGCTGCACATAAAATCAAAGCAACGGCTAAAAAGTATTGCACCTTCCCTATATCACCAATATATGCGCTTAATAAAACCGTAGATATAATCGCGAGTGCAGCATAAATTCTTTGATGGTAGCTGTATGCATAGCCTGCTACGTACGCTGCAAAGCCAAATAAAGTAGGAGTACCAGTGGTGTAAAAAGTGGCGCAAAAACAAATTAATAGCATGGCTACAAACAACTTGGTCACCCCTGCACTTTTGCAGTTTATTGCTTTTACATATAAAAGAATAAAAGCAACATAAAAGGCTAAAGACATCGTTATTTGGTTAGCAGTAAAGCTCGCAAAATTAATTGTTAGTGGGAGTAAATAAAAGCCTGTAAAAATTAAATGCCCATATTTCCAAAAACCTTTATCACTTTGTTGAGAAAAGGAGTTAAGCGAGCTCATACTAATACCTCAGGCATATTATTTTTACTTATAGGACTATTTTTATTAATAAATATAAATAACATAAAAATGCACGCCAGCATAAAGCAATCTGCGTACGTAATCGTAAAACTTAACGCCTCTAGCACTTCATTAATAGTTAAGCTGATTAAAATTAAAGAATTCATAATTATCCCCTGTTGAGTAAGGTAACTATGCCAGCGTATAAAAATAATAAGAGTGTGAAGTGTCATCAACTTTTATGACATTTGTCATGCGATAAAAAATTCATCTTAAGAATTTTTAAGCAATGTTAATATGTTCAAAAAGTACAACAAGGAAACTAAATGCAATCTCAGCAGCAAAGTTTAATTTATTTGCACATAGCGGTATTACTTTTTGGCGGAACCGCTCTATTTGCCAAGCTTATTGGTTTAAATGCTTTAGATATTACCGTTTACAGAACTGCAATTGCAGGAATGGCTATTTTAGCCATGCTGTATTTTCAAAAAAAACAAATTAAACTCAACAAACCTAAAGACTACCTTATTGCGTTATTTTTAGGTGTTGCGGTGGGTATTCACTGGGTTACCTATTTTGCTGGTATGCAAATGGCCGGTATAACTATTGGAATGCTGGCATTTTTTAGCTATCCCGTAATGACGGTGTTTTTAGAACCCTTATTTAATAAAAGCAGGCCAAAAGCAAAAGATATAATAAGTGCGGCGGTGGTTGTTTTAGGTATTTACCTGTTAGTACCAAGTGCAAATTTAGGCGACAATGTGACCTTAGGTGTAATAACAGGTGTTATATCGGCATTGTTTTTTTCAATCAGAAACATTACCCATAAGCGCTACTTTAGCCAATATGGTGGCCCGCAAACTATGTTTTATCAAACCTTAGTGGCAAGCATTATGCTGTGCGCATTTATAGAAGTGCCGGTATATGAGGTTAGTAATCACGACCTAATTTTAATTGCCATAGCGGGTGTTATTTTTACAGCTACACCGCACTCGTTATTTGCAGCAAGTTTAAAGCATTTATCAGCGGCAACTGCGGGGTTAATTTCTTGCTTACAACCACTTTATGGCACCATACTGGCTATAGTAATTATTCATGAACGTCCTACTGTTATGACGTTAGTTGGTGGAGCACTTATTGTTAGTGCCGCTTGTTTTGAAACGTGGTCAATCACTAAAAAGGCTCGACAATGAAAGTATTTGCACACCGTGGTGCCAGTGGGGATTTTCCTGAAAACACCAAAAGCGCTATTTTAGAAGCGTTAAAAGTAGGTGTTGATGGTATTGAAGTAGATATTCAAAGTTCCATCGATGATTACATGATAATACACGACTCATGGCTCGATAGAACCACCAGCGGTAAAGGTAGGGTGAGTAACTTTACGGCACATGAACTCTCTAAACTTGATGCTGGAAATGGTGAAAAAATTCCCACTCTTCAGCAGTTGTTTGATTGGAATAATAATAAATCTTTATTAAATATTGAGCTTAAACATACATTTGAACTAGAAAGGTTTGTGGCTCAACTTGAAGAAAACATTGAAGCTAACAAAATATCGAAAGCAAATATTTTAGTATCATCGTTTGATCATCATCAACTACAGTGGCTTAAAAGCAAGCTACCATGGCTTAAAATAGGCGCCCTTACTTCTTCTATTCCAATTAACTATGCAAAGTTTGCAAGTGATTTAAACGCTTATAGCGTACATGCAGATAAAACCTTTATAAATAAGGCTTTTGCCGATGATGCAAAAAAAAGAGGCTTAAAGATTTATGCTTATACGGTCGATAGAGAACAAGATATAGCGCTAATGCTTGAGTATGGCATAGACGGAATTTTTACAAATTACCCAGCGCGAACCAAAGCTTACTTGTTATCGTTACAAAAAAGCTAACTTACACCTCCCTAACTAAAATAAGAATCGTAGGGCTTAAGCATAATGAGTAGTTTTATGAAAATTTATAACTATATAGAGCAAACATTCTTTTTTACGTTAACGCGTAAAATAGTCGGTAATTTAAGTTTTGTATTATTGTTCCAAGCAATTACGTTATTTTGGCTGCATCAGAGCTTAAGCGAACAACAGCAAAGTACAGGGCTATTTTGGCTGCTTACGCTTGTTATTATATCTGGTTTTATTTTTACTCTTTTTTATATGCGTTTTTTAATTGTTCGCCCTGTTACTGCTATGCGCGATACTTTGATAAAAATAAACCAACAAGATGCAAATTTAGCAGCAAAACTTCCCCACTTTTCGTATGACGAATTTAAAGATTTAAGTTCACAATATAATATATTTACTGCCCATTTAAGTGAGTTACTCAGCACAACATATAACAGTGCTCAAGCTAGTGCACACAGTAATATACAAGTCACCGAATCGATGAAAAATACTGAGCAATCAAGTGAGCAACAAATACAGTTAAGCCACAGTATTATTAATGCCAGTATGCAAATAACCCAAAGCTTACAAAACATAGTAAATAATACAGATAGCGTGCATAACGTTAATAATGAACACCTTAACTTTGTAAAACTATCTGCATCAGAGCTCGCAGCTTTAGTAAAGCAGGTTAAACTTATTACTAATATGCTAGGTAGCTTTTCAAATACAATTGCGGGACTGAAAGAGAACAGTGAAAACATTCGCAGTATTTTAAAAATGGTTGAAGAGTTTTCTGATCAAACCAATTTGTTAGCCCTTAACGCCGCAATAGAAGCAGCTAGAGCGGGTGAAGCTGGCAGAGGATTTGCCGTAGTTGCAGACGAAGTACGCACACTTTCAATAAAGGTAAGTGGCGCAACTAGGCAAATAAGCGACTTTATTACTCAAATGAATGAGCTAGTAAATGAAACAAATAAAGAGTCAGAGCAATTAATGACTCACTCCAATAATGCACAAAGCTCAATTAGTGCAACCTCCGAGGGTTTTACAAAAATGCTTAGTGAGTTTGAGCACAACCAACAGCAACTACAACAAATAGCCAGTGCTGTACATATGCTTGAGGGCACTCAAACTAATACTCACCAATCGGTAGAGCAAATAGTAGCTTTAGGTGAGCAAGCTAAACAGCAAATAGATACGGCATTAGCCGATAGCGAGCAATCTCAACAATTAAGCTTACAAACCCAACAACAGTTAAAGCGCTTCGTGCGCTAAGAAGCGTTTTCGGGCTCAGAGAAATATGGTAAATTACGCAGCTATTAATTTAAGTGTGTAAAGCGTGTGAGCAACCCTACCCCAGACTATGAAAAATTAGCCCTGCAAATAAAAACCTGGGGGCAAGAGCTTGGTTTTAGCGAAGTAGGTATTACTGATATTGACCTATCTAAGCACGAAGCCCAATTGCAACGCTGGCTTGATGCTGGCTACCACGGCTCGATGGATTATATGGCTGCTCACGGCATGAAACGCGCTCGCCCTGCTGAATTAGTACCTGGTACACAGCGTGTTATATCCGTAAAAATGAATTATCTTCCTCCCGATGCTGGCTTTGCAAAAACCTTAAAAAATAAAGAAAAAGCATACATAAGTCGTTATGCACTGGGTCGTGATTACCATAAATTAATGCGTAATCGTTTAAAAAAACTTGGCCAAAAAATAGAGCAAGAAATTGGCGAATATGGCTTTAGGCCATTTGTAGATTCAGCCCCGGTACTTGAGCGTCAACTTGCCGAAAAAGCCGGTTTAGGGTGGCGTGGTAAGCATTCGTTATTAATTAATCAAGAAGCAGGATCGTGGTTTTTTTTAGGCGAACTATTTATTGATTTACCTCTACCAATAGATGCAGAGAACACGTTTGAAGGCTGCGGAAAATGTGTTGCTTGTATTACTCTTTGCCCAACAGGTGCAATTGTAGAGCCTTACGTTGTTGATGCACGTAAATGCATATCGTACTTAACGATAGAACACCAAGGCCCCATACCCGAACAATACCGAACTTTATTAGGCAACCGTATCTATGGTTGTGATGATTGCCAGTTGGTATGCCCTTGGAATCGTTATGGACAAATAACGGATGAAAATGATTTTCATCCTCGTACTCAATTAAAAAATAAAGATTTACTTGAGCTATTTGCTTGGGATGAGCCTACATTTTTAAAAAATACCGAAGGCAGCCCTATTCGCCGCATAGGTCACGAACGTTGGTTACGTAATATAGCGGTCGGTTTAGGTAATGCAGAGTTTAGCCCGGCTATTATTCATGCTTTACAAGATAAAAGCCAAATATCCAGCGAGCTTGTTTTAGAACATATTGAATGGGCGCTTGCTCAACAAAACGATAAACAACGATTACAAATTCGTAAAACGGCTAGGTTAATCAGAATCGTAGAAAAAGGCTTACCCAGAGATGCATAATGCAGTTGGAGTAAGCCTTAAAGTAACATTATTTAATTAAATATATTTAGCTCTTTAAAAGCAATGACAGGTCTTGCTCAATTTCAGCAAAAGCTGCTTTTACCTGTTTAACAGACTCCTCTCTGGCCACTGAGTTTTGGATAGTTTCATCTACTTTTTTATAAATAAACACCTCCTGATCTTCATCTAATCCCATTGATGGGATACGTTCTTCGAGCTCTTCTTGTAACTGTTTAAACACTTTTTCGTTGTTTTGACGGTTGTCATTCAATAAGCTAATTAAGCCATGAAACTTACTGTGAACTGTACTTGCTACGGCATTAAGTTTTGCTTGTTGTGATTCAAGCATTTTCTTAGTCATGATGGCGCGTAGTTGCTGCTCGGTAACACTGACAATAAAACATACGTGGTCGCGTATACGCCCGTGTTTATCTGGATCGTGATCAGGCATATTTAAAATAAGTAAGCTAATCAATTCATAGTTAACTAAAATTCGATGCGAAAATTCATGTAAACGCCCTTTGTTTTTAAGCATTTCAAATAGCTCCACCACAATAGGTGAACACACGCCGCTTAATGCAAAGTGACTAATTTCATCGTTCTCTCTAAACTCAACATTACTTTGCAAATCAAAAGATTGCAGGCAATCTATAAGCGCTTTACCTAGCTCTTGAGGGTCGTTAATAAAGCCTATGTTTTCAACGTAGTTAACTATCTGCCCCATTTCACTGCTGTTAGCCATGGCATTAAATGCAGTTGATGTAGCATCTTCAACTTGCTTTTCAAGGCTTTGTTTTTCAACAAGTACTTGGTTTAAATTTTTAAGCTTTGACTTAAGTTCATCATGGCCAAAGGGTTTTACAATATAGTCTTCTGCACCAACCGAGTAGCCTTCCATACGCTCTTCAACTGTGCCACGAGCAGACACAAACATAACAATAATGTGTGCTGTATTTGGGTTTGCTTTAAGTGCCTTACATACTTCATAGCCGTTCATTTGCGGCATACTTACGTCGAGCAATATAACCTGAGGCATATAGCCTTCAACCATGTTTAAACACTCAGGACCACTTGTTGCTACTTGTAATTCAAAATCAAGATCCTCTAAAATCTCCTCAATAATTTCAAGGTTAAAGGGTTCGTCATCAACGGCAAGTATTTTAGTTAAGGCCATAATTTATCATCCATTCAAATTCTCAAAAAAAGTTACTTGGTATGCTAACTAGCAATTAATTACTGTGTTGTATTAATTGATCTTCAGCCAAATGATCATCTAGATTTATTTCTAATGGCACCTGTATAGATATAGTTGCACCACCATTTTCGTTGTTACGTGCAGTGATCTCACCTTGATGTAAAGACACAAACTCTCTACACAATGCAAGGCCCAATCCGGTACCACCGGCACCGCTATTTGTTTTGCTGCTTTGTACAAACTTAGTAAAAATATGTTCCAGCTCATCTTCTGGTATACCGACCCCATTATCGGTAACCTCTATGGTAGCAAATCGACTATCTGACTCTAAATTTATCTGTATTTTACTTTTTGGTTCACTAAATTTGAGTGCATTACCTAATACGTTTCGAAGTAACTGGTTTATTTGCTCTTCATCACACTGCGAAATTACAGGTAGCGGCTGCGCGGTGAATACAACCTCAATTTCTTTTTCCATTGCCGTACCAGATACATCATCAATACTTGTTTTTATAATGTTCGCTAAATTATATGGACGAGGATTAAATGGAAACTTACCCACATCAAGCTTAGATAGGTCGAGTAAATTATTTAGTAACGACAGTAAACGCTCACCACTACTCTCTATTCGCGATAGGTATTTAATTAGTTTCTCTTTTGCAAAATCTCCAGTTTCTAATTTGCTTAAACCAAAACGCGAAAAGCTTAAAATAGAGTGCATTGGTGTGCGAAGTTCATGCGACATGTTTGCTAAAAACTCTGATTTACTTAAGTTTGCAGCTTCAGCAATATTTTTTGCATGTTCAAGCTGTGAAGTACGCGCTCTTACTTGCTCTTCAAGGATATCTTTTGCTTCAAGTAGTAAATCTTCTTTTTGCTTAAGGTGGGTTACATTTTTAAATATTACGGCAAGTGCTATTTCACCATGGTGATCTATCTCATTAAAAGATCCCACTAACGGTATATAGCCCCCTGCAGTTTTAGATAAACGTAAGTCGCAGCTAAATTGGCGATTACTATTTAATGTCGAAATTTTATTTTTAATACCTAACGTTGAATCATCATCTAAAAAGCTAAATACTGATTTACCTTCTAGTTCGTTAAACGGTAAGTTAAATAGTTTTAAACAAGCATCATTAGCTTCTATCACTCTACCGCATTTCTCAAACAACATAATTGCATCAGGCGTATGCTTATAAATAACCTGAAGTAGGCTGTCTTTTTCAATCAGGGCATCAACCGTATCTTGTAGCCTTTCGACAAGTTCTGCGTTATGGCGTTTCAATAACTCTGTTTGCCACAGTTTATGTATTGATTGTAATAATGAGCTGTCGTTCAATGGCTTAATAAGTACGTCTTCTACACCTTGACGAATAGCTTCAATCATTGAAACTTGATCGGGACGTGAGGTAAATAATAAGCAACGGCAATGTGGTTGCATTATTTTTAAGTTTGAAAAAATTTCTAAACCGGTTCCGTCATCTAAAACAAAATCACTTATCAGTATATCGATTTTCTTTTCTTTCGTAATTTCTAAAGCTTCTGCAGAGGTGGTTGCTGTATGGGTCTCGATATGAGCACCAATCAAGCTGTTTTTCATTTTTTCGAGGCGCTCAGGAACATGATCGACGAGTAAAATAGCGGGTAATTGCAAAATATGATTAGAGCCTAATTCTAGTAGGCTCTCTAAAAGAGAAGTAATTTCTTTATTAGAAAAAAATGGGTAGATCACGGTTGCGTCAGGCGCAACATGATTTAGCTCACTAAACGCAGTTAGTTGCTCACCACTTTGTGCTTTTGGAGCAAGCAGCATAAAACGCTCTTGCGCTACTTGGCTAACAAGCGATTTTATAGAATCAACAGGCACACCATGGGCAACAACAACTAAGTCGTAGTCGCCTATATTGGTATACATGTCTAGCATGCTGAAATGAATTAATTCGACTTCACATCCTATTAATTCTAAAAGCACTTTCACACGCATTGCGATGACACTGCTACTATCAACAATTAATATTTTTCGAATCATCAAGCTACACTTCAAATTAATAAACTTAATATGATAATAGCGTAGACTATTTTTATTTAATTGGCATAAACCCTTCGTCTTATTTTGTAAAAAAATATTACAACATTATGAAAAATAATTTATTCCAGATGTTTTCCAAAAATAGTAAGGCTATACGCCTTATCATCCATTATGGCAACGCTTGGCAACTCACCCCATATTGCAAAATCAAAATGCTTAAACAATTTAACACTCGGTAAGTTATGACTAAAAATAAAGCCGAGTAATACTTTAATATTTAATTGCTTAGCTTGTGTTTGAGCAAATATCATTAGCTTTTTACCAAGCCCTTTACCTTGCGCTTTACTGGTAATGTAAATGCTCATTTCTACTGTGCCGTCGTAAGCTGGGCGCCCATAAAACGATTTATAACTTACCCAAGCAAGTACTTGGTTATTTTCGCAGTAAACGTAAATAGGCCTTTTATCGTTGTGGCTATTAAACCAGTCACGCTTTTCGTCAACGCTCACTTCTTGCGTATCTGCAGTTACCATTCGCCCTGCAATAGTTTCGTTGTAAATGGCTACAATTTCATTAAGATCATTAATAGTTGCTAAACGGATTGTCATAGGTCATTAGAGGGTTGATCAATTTGTTCCATATTAGCGTATGATTATCCAATCAAACAATCGTAAAGTTTAGGTAATGTAATGCTTAAAATAATTATAATAGGTTTAACGGCTTTACTTATTAATGCTCCCCTTCAAGCTCAAACACCATCAATCATAAATAAAACCTCTACACAGGACTGCCAAGATTTTACCAATGTAGATATACGAAAGCTTCGCTCAAAAGAATCTATTAACTTGTGCCAATTTAAAAATAAACCTTTGTTAATAGTAAACACGGCAAGTAATTGTGGTTTTACATATCAATTTAAAGGCCTTGAAGCGCTATATCAACAATACAAAGAGCAAGGTTTAGTCGTATTAGGGTTCCCCTCTGATGACTTTTTTCAAGAAGAAGACAATGAAAAAGAAACAGCGAAAGTATGCTTTGTAAATTATGGTGTAACTTTTCCCATGTTTGCCACCAGCAAAGTTCGTGGTAGCGAAGCAAATCCAATTTTTAAATATTTGAATGAGCAAACTAGCTCTCCAAATTGGAACTTTTATAAATACTTAGTGTCTGCTGATCGTAAAACAGTTTTACGGTTTAACAGCAAAGTGGCACCTAATTCAGAGCAAATGATTACTGCAATTGAAACTGCGTTTTCTGATAAATAAGTTTATACTGGTACAATTAGTTGAAACTAACTAGAATGATATTTCAATTCGGTTAAAAAAACACCACACTATACTCGGGAGATTTTATGACAGTAGCAAGCGCACGACATATACTTGTAGACAGTGAAGCACAATGCTTAGACTTAAAAACAAAAATTGAGCAAGGCGAAGACTTTGCTGAACTAGCAAAAGCACATTCTAATTGTCCTTCAGGTCAGGATGGCGGTGCTCTTGGTGAGTTTGGCCCTGGTATGATGGTTCCAGAGTTTGATAAAGTTGTGTTTTCTGCGCCAATTAATCAAGTACAAGGCCCTGTGCAAACTCAATTTGGTTATCATTTACTTGAAGTTACTAGCCGTTCAGAATAAATTTAACTGTACTGTAAGTAACATTTGATAAAAGCCGCTTATGCGGCTTTTTTATGGAGTAATTATGCAATTAATTGGTTCTGTACCTTCACCTTACGTGCGCCGCATTAGAATTTGGGCACAACAAAACAGCTGCAAACTAGAGCTTGTAAGTCTCGATATATTTTCTGAGCAAGATCGCCCTACTATGGCCAGTAAAAATCCAGCTCGAAAAATCCCAATACTGGTAGATGGCGACTTAACTCTTAGTGACTCTAATTCTATATTGCGTTATTTACTTGAAAAAACAGGTCAGCCAAAACTAACGTGGCCTCAAGAGCACTTACTTACGACTATAAATGCTTGTAACGATTCGTTAGTAGAAATGGTGTTATGTAAACGTTCTGGATTTGACACCAAAAGCGATAAATTATTTTTTAATCTGCAAAACGAACGTATTGAACAAACATTAAGCTTTTTAAATACCCATTTAAGCGATGAAGAATTTAAAAGCTGTGAATACCTCAACATCAGTTTATACTGCCTGCTTGATTGGATTTGCTTTCGCGAATTAGCTGACTTTAGTCAGCATTCAGCGCTTGTTGCTTTTCATAAGCAATATGACGAGCGCCAAGCAGCAATAGACACTAATCCTCGTCACTAATTTAAAAGGGTAAACACATGAGCGATATCGAAATTGAATCACAACTAGTTAACTTCGTAGAAAAAGTACGTATTAGCGAAGTAATTTGGGCACTTGGTGCAGAAGATAATGGCTTTGTAGTGTGCGATTCTAACCAATTTGATGAAACTGACGTATTACTGCTTTGGGAAAGTGAAGCAGCAGCTAAAGCACAATGTAAAGAAGAGTGGAAAGATTACAGCCCAGTAGAAATCAATCTTGATGAGTTTTTAGATGCATGGGTTGAAGACTTAAACGAAGACAACGCACTTGTTGGCATTAACTGGAATGATGACCAAGTATGCACAGAAATTGAGCCTACAGGTTTAGCTCGTGCATTGAGTGAATAATACTTTATACGCTTTACGTTAAAAGCGAATAAAACCCGACTAGCATCTACTGCTAGTTGGGTATAAAATAAAACACATCATTATTTTCAAGGTATTACGTTGAAAACCCATCTTGGTCGCCGGCCCTTTTCAGCCATGGAACTGCACACTCTTTATAATGGATATATATACGGTGATTTTAAAGTTGCACGAGAGCAACCAAAACACTGGCATTTTTGGCTCCCTTTAATTGCATATTATAGTGGTGCTTATAGCGATGAGATTGGTTATTTAACGCTTGATGATCTGTCCCTTGAAAAAAACGTCTTATGCTTTAATTTTCATACCCACGGTAAAATAAAACCTCGTCTAGTTCCTGTACATCAAGCACTTATAAATGCTGGATTTAATGAATATATAACGTTCATCAAATCGCAAAACCAACACCGATTAATGTTCGACTTACCGGCTAAAACTGGCAGGTACAGTGAGAAAGTCCGCATTTGGTTTTCAGGCGAAGGTGAGCGAGCTGGTTACCTGCAAAAATGTGATATACCAAACGTAGATCAACTCGGTATGAAAACAGCAATAAGCAGCCTTCGTCTTAACTTTGAGCAACAAGTGCGTATATACGCCCTACAAGCTAACTCTAAAGATGCCTTTAATTACTTGATGGGTTTTAACGAGTATCCACACGATGTGTTTAGCGATACCCACTTATTAAATACCGTTGTCCAACAAATACGTATTATTAACTCACACCTGCATTGGCAGCGTTTTATAACACGCGAAAGCCACTGACAAACTTTGTTACTATTTCCCCTTTAAGTCACCGTTATAATCAATTACTCTATTTAAAAAAACTGTTAGGATATCTAACCCCCTAATTATATGAGCATAAAAAAGCCTATTTAGGGTCGTTTCTAACAACAACAATCTAGGGATCACTATGTTTCTTAAAAGCCTCTTAACAGTGAGCGTTGCTTTGGCAATGGGTGCTGCAAACGCTAACGAATTCGTTATTGAAAAACTCGCAAAACCAAGTTCACAACAGGTGTCGTTAACACTCGACCCGAGCCAAGATACATTTACAGGGATGACAGAGATTTCCCTAGAAGTACTAAAACCAACAAAATACATTGAGTTAAATGGCGTAGCTTACGCTGTTAAAATGGCGCAACTGCTTGGCGACGAAAACTGTGATTTAAACAATGAAATGCTTAAAACAGGTAAAGTGAAATTTAGCTGTGATGAGCAAATTCAACCAGGTAAATACACACTTAAAGTTGATTTTTCAGCGCCATATAACCGTCAAAGTGTTGGTTTATACAAAACATTAGACCAAGGCACTCCTTACTTATTTACTCAATTTGAAATGAGTGATGCACGCCGTGCATTTCCTGTTTTTGACGAGCCAAGTTACAAAATTCCATTTCAGTTAACGATTACTGCGCCTACATCACAAAAAGTATATTCAAATACGCCAGAGCTTAAAACAACAGTTAATGGCGATATGACCACACACTTTTTTGATAAAACACCGCCAATCCCTTCATACCTAGTAGCGATGGCTGTTGGCCCGTTTGAAGAATTAGAAATTAAAGGCATGCCAATTCCTGGTCGTGTAATTACCCCACAAGGTAAAATTCACTTAGCCCAATACGCAAAAGAAAATATGCCAAAAGTACTGGGCGCACTTGAAGCGTATTTTGGTATCCCTTACGTTTACAAAAAATTAGACTCAGTAGCGGTACCAGAGTTTCCATTTGGCGCAATGGAAAACTCAGGCTTAGTGACCTACAGAGAAGATATTTTATTGGTTGATTTAGCTGCCGCAACACGCAGTAAAAAACAACGTAATGTATCAATTATTGCTCACGAACTTGCTCACCAATGGTACGGTAACTTAGTAACCATGAAATGGTGGAACGACTTATGGTTAAACGAAGCGTTTGCTAGCTGGATGGCTGCAAAAATTACTAAGCAGCTTAACCCTGAGTTTGAATCGCACTTAGACCTGCCACAAAACAACGTAATGGCACTTGATGCACGCCTAAGCACCAAGCCTATTCGTAAGCCAATTAAAACCGAAGCTGACATTATGGACGGTTTAGGTCTTGCTTACAGTAAAGGCAGCTCAGTACTTGCTATGGTTGAAAACTGGATTGGCGAAGATGCATTTCAAAAAGGTATTCAAAGCTACTTAAAAGAGTTTTCATATAAAAACGCAGAAGCGGCCGACCTATGGGAAGCACTTGGTAAAGCATCAAATCAAGACGTAGCGAGTGTTTTAAAATCGTTTATTGAACAGTCTTCTTTCCCACTAGTTAAAGTAACTCAACAAGGTAGCAAAGTAACTATTTCACAAAGCCGCTTTGTAAATGCAGGCGTTGATGCGCCAGAGCAGTTATGGAATGTACCGGTTGCAATTAAATATGGTGCTGGCGATAAAGTAAAAACAGCAAATGTATTACTTAATAAACAAAGCCAAACGCTAGACTTAGACTTTGAGCCAGAATGGATTTATCCAGATCAGGGTGCACTAGGCTACTACCGCTGGGTAATGGATGACGCACAATTTAGCGCACTTGTTAAAAAGGCGCCAAGCGTACTGAGTGACCGTGAACGCTTAGCGTTGTTATCGGCTACTGATGCACTACTTGACGCTGGTGTTATATCTGCTGCTAAGTTAATGCAAACACTTGAAGTGTTCGTAAGCGATAGCCACCCTCGCGTAGCAAATACAGCGCTAGGTTACTTAGTATCGCAACAACGTACTTTTAAAGACGATAGCAATAAAGACCTATGGCCTGAATTTATTCGTAATGCAGTAACGCCTGCAGCTAAAAAATATGGTTTAGAAGCTAAAGCGGGAGAAGACGGAGCTATTGCACAACTTCGTGCGGCCGTGGTATCACGCTTAGGTTTTGATGGTGAAGATCAAAACGTCATTAATAAAGCGAAAGAACAAACACAAGTTTATTTAAATGATCCACAAAAAGTAGACCCTTACTTAGCGGGTACGTACTTAACTCTTGCTGCTTTTCATGGTGACAAAGCGCTGCTTGATCAATTCATGACAACGTTTAAAACAACGAAAGATCCACAAGTACGCACTAACATGCTTGCTGCAATGGGCTTTTTTGGTAAACCTGAATTACAAAAAGCGGTATTAGCTTATAGCTTAACGGATGAAGTAACTGCCTCTGACATGCGTACTATTTTGTCAGGTCAAAGTTATACAGATGAGCGCCAAGCGTTATTTATTGATTGGGTTTACAGTAACTACGATAAAGTAACAGCAAGCTTACCGCCTTTCTTTATTCCTAACTTACCGTACTTTACAACGGCGAGTTGTAATGCAGAAAGCTTAGCTAAAACAAAGACCTTTTTTAACGAAAAAGTAGCTGATGTAGCCGGTTACGCTCGTACATTAAGTAAGCTTGAAGAAAGTACAAACGATTGTATCGCGCTTAAAACACGTGAACTAGAATCGGTTAATAGCTTCTTAAAAAGTAAGTAACCCTTAGGTTTATTAAGCTATAAAAACACAAAAGCCGCTGAATATAAATTCAGCGGCTTTTTACGTTTATATTTTTGCTTTATTAATTACCAATAATCATCGTTAGCTTAGCAATAAAGTCTTTTGCTGCTTGCTCAGAGTTTATTTTAAATGCCACACCGTAGTGAATAGGCTGAGCACTTTTAAAAATACGTGTAGGAAAGCGTGTCATCTCGCTGCTATGAAAGTAGCCTTGCGCACGCGTTACGCCATCAATATCACTAAAGTCATCGCTAAACACCTCAAATGCTGGGCGAATTACTATTTTACCCTTACCGCTTTCGCTGTGGGTATAAAATGCTTCTTTAGAGTTTACTAACATGTACTCTGCAATATTTTTAATCTTAAAATTACTTCTACACTGTAATTTAATGAGCTGTTCTGTCAGCTCGTCTGCACTATAAGCCACGTGTAATCCCTATTAGTTAATTTGCGTATTAGATTAACGCATACACACAATAAAATCTGAATTTATTTGTCTGCTTTACTGCGTTATATCACATACAAAAGCGAGTTTTTCATTGTTGTAACTCATTCTTGTTATATTTGTTTCGCAGTAGGTGCTTAAATTAAGCCATTGCGATACTTCATCACTTCCATCAAGTTTACGCTGATAAACGCGGTTTTTAATAGCATAAGCGATAGTTGCATCATCTTTCAAAATAAAATCTTGAACTTGAGCAGGTAACCTTAGTAGGTCTTCAACTTGTTTATCCTGTGGATTAAAACTCGCTAAAATATGTTGCTCGTTTTTAGTGTAACTAAATAAAAATGCAGCTGTAGAGTTGTTATAAATAAGCGTTCGGCCAATATTACTGGCAGCTATTTTCCCCTTCGCTTGTGCAACAGAAGTATATTGAAGAGTATGAGGCTTTCCTAAAATAAACATTACTAAATCATTTTGAACACCCCATGCATGGTACCCAACAGGTTCAATCCAATCAAAAATACGACTTGGCGCATCTTCGCTTTTGAGTGGGTATTGCCACAGTTTTTGCTTACCATCTGCCTCTACAACAATCGCTGATACTGCATCACCACTTGGCATAACCGTTGGTGAATATTCGCTTACGGGAGAGTTACTGATATTAATAACTTTTTTTGATGTTAAATCATAATAAGCAATATCGGTTTGGCTTTGCTCACCTGCAATCACCTCATGAGTAAAGTATAAACCTGTACTTGTTAAGTACGGTTGGTTGTTATAACTGTTTTTATCACTCACTATACTAACTTGTACCCCGAAAGGTGTATTTAAATCAGCAAGTAATACTTGGCTTTTTGGCATGCTAGCCTGCGCCATAATTGGGCTAAGCGCTGCTATAGAAAAGACCCCAAGTAATGGTTTAATAAGTTTCATGCTTTCTCTCGTTTTAATTTTAAGCACCTCATGATAACGTTATTTGCTGATGGCGTCACTTGAGCTAAGTCAGTCAACTCTTAAGATACCCAAACGGCTTAAAATAATGTTAAGTTTAGTCTGGTTATAAAACCTGGTCCTAAAAAAGAGAATTAACATGTCAGCTAAAAATCCTATTATTGCGATTACGGGTTCGTCTGGTGCGGGTACAACCACCACAACCAATGCAATTAAACATATTTTCCGTAGCCTTAATATTGAAGCGGCTTTTATCGAAGGAGATAGCTTTCATCGTTACACTCGCCCTGAAATGGATAAAAAAGTACGTGAAGCACAACAAGAAAATAAACACATTAGTTACTTTGGCCGAGAAGCAAATGACTTTGGTGCTTTAGAAGCGTTGTTTGAAAACTATAGTGAAACAGGCCAAGGTAAGTTACGCCGATACTTACACACCTTTGATGAAGCCGTTCCATACAATCAATTACCGGGTACATTTACTCCTTGGCAAGACCTTGATAGTAATACTGATATTTTGTTTTATGAAGGGTTACACGGTGGTGTAGTTGATCAAGATGTAGACGTAGCAAAGCATGTCGATTTATTAATAGGCATGGTTCCAATTATTAACCTTGAGTGGATTCAAAAATTAATACGCGATACATCCGAACGAGGCCATTCTCGCGAAGCGGTTATGGGCTCTATTGTGCGCAGTATGGATGACTATATAAATCATATTACCCCGCAGTTTTCTCGTACCCATATTAATTTTCAACGCGTGCCTACTGTTGATACATCAAACCCATTTAGCGCAAAAGACATTCCATCGCTTGATGAAAGCTTTGTTGTTATCCGCTTTAGGGGAATTGAAGATGTTGATTTTCCTTATTATTTGCGCATGATTGAAGGCAGTTTTATGTCTCGTATTAATACGCTTGTAGTACCAGGCGGCAAAATGGGCTTGGCTATGGAGCTTGTGCTTACCCCATTAATTAAAGATATTATTTTGAAAAAGCGTGCACTGGAAAACCTAGCACCACTCGATTTACCTATTTAATATTAAGTTAGTCGTATAGCTCTTTTTTGTTAAAGCTAACTCACGTACACTGCTGATTTTGCTCAAGGTGAGATCAGCATGCCACAACAATTAAAAATTATTGTCGGTTCTAAAAATCCTGTAAAAATAAATGCCGCTAAACATATTTTTACTATGTATTTTCCAGAATGTATCATTGACTGTGAAGGTGTGAATGCTCTCTCAGGCGTGCCTGATCAACCTATTGGTGAAGACGAAACCCGAATTGGCGCTCAAAATCGAGTAAATTACTGTAAAACTCACCATCAGGCTGACTATTATGTAGCCATGGAGGGCGGTGCAGAGCAATTTAGCTATGGGCCTGCAACATTTGCTTATGTTGTTATTGATAATGCCTTAAATCAAATTGTAGGGCGTAGCAGCAACCTTCCTCTACCCCAAGTACTTTATAATGCATTACTTAAAGGTGAAGAACTTGGCGATGTAATGGACAAAGCATTTAATACCACCAACGTTAAACAAAAAGGTGGCGCTATTGGTCTACTTACCAACAATCATGCCACGCGCGAAAGTACCTATACACAAGCACTCACTTTAGCTATGGCGCCTTTTTTACACCCTGAGCTATACGGCCAAACAAATTAATTTAGGAAGTTTAATGAAGTACAACTATGTATTGTTTGATGCAGACGAAACCTTATTTAGGTTTGATATTTTAGCGGGCATGACTCGCATGTTTAAAGCTTACAACGTAGATTTTAGCCAAGACGATTATATTCATTATCAAAAAACCAATAAGCAGCTGTGGGTTGATTATCAAAATGGCACTATTAGCGCAGATTACTTACAAGTAACACGCTTTAATGAGTGGGCTTCAAAACTTAATGTGCCAGCAAAAGAGCTAAACGATGCTTTTTTAGATTCTATGGCGCAAATTTGCGAGCCATTACCTGGTGCTATTGAGCTTTTAAATAAACTTAAGCCAAATGCTAGATTAGGTATTATTACTAACGGATTTGCCCGCTTACAAACCGTACGCCTTGAGCATACTGGCTTAAAAGATATGTTTGAATGGTTAGTTATATCTGAACTTGTAGGTATAGCAAAACCGAATAAAGCGATTTTCGAGCACACATTTGAGCTAATGGGTAACCCAGATAAAAGCGAGATACTTATGGTGGGTGATACTGCTGCAAGTGACATACTTGGCGGCAACAATGCAGGTATTGATACTTGCTGGTTACAACACCCTGGTGAGCAATTAGCCGACGGAATAAAGCCAACCTATACCGTAGCTAGTTTAAATCAGTTACAAGCTCTTTTGGAGTTATAATAAAGTATAGAGCTATTAAATTTCACGCAAAAAAATGACGCTAATTAGCGTCATTTTTTATAACTGTTTTTCGAGCTGCTCTTTTACTGCTTTTAGGCTGGAGCTAACTCAAGACCGGGTGCAGGCATCGTCACAGGCGTTTCAAATGTTGCCCACTCCCATGCTGACTCTGTAGCCATAATTTTACGAAGTAATTTATTATTTAAATCATGACCCGATTTAAATGCAGTTACTTTACCTAAAAGGTTATGGCCTGTCATAAACATGTCACCAACACAGTCTAATATCTTGTGCTTAACAAACTCGTCGCTATAACGCAAACCGTTAGGATTTAAAACTTTGAACTCATCAAGTACCACAGCACTATCCATGCTACCACCTAGCGCTAGGTTGTTTGCATGCATGTATTCAATATCTTTCATAAATCCAAAAGTACGCGCACGGCTAATTTCTTCAATAAAGCTTTGCGTTGTTATATCCAACCCAATACGTTGGCGACTTTCATTGATAGCTGGGTGGTTAAATGCAATCTCAAAGTCGATATGAAAACCATCATATGGTTCAACTTCAGCCCACTTATCACCTTCTTCAATGCGTACTTTTTCTTTAATACGGATAAAGCGTTTAGCAACGTTTTGCTCTTCAATTCCGCCTTTTTGTAACAGATATATGAATGGTAATGCACTACCATCCATAATCGGCACTTCTGAGCTATCTAATTCTACAATTAGATTATCAATTCCCATTGCAGCAACAGCTGCAATAAGATGCTCAGTAGTCGATAAGCGAACACCATCTTTGTTAATTAAACAGGTACACAACTGCGTATCACCAACGGCTTCAGGTGTTGTTTCAAAATCAACAACCGGATCAAGGTCGACACGACGAAATACAATCCCAGTATTTGCGCTCGCAGGTCGGAGAGTTATTGTGACCTTCTCACCTTTATGAAGTCCAATTCCTATGGCTTTGACTACTTCTGCAATCGTACGCTGTTTAATCATAGGTATGCTCACTTTTAAATCAGTTACAGTTATATGGCGTATTTTAACATAAATCCTTTTGCCTTTCAATATTTGTACATATTTCAAACAAAAGTATTATTAAATGTTAATCAGCCTGCTTACGTAAAAAAGCGGGGATATCAAAATAATCACCACCTTCTGATTTATCCGCTTTTTTACTGTTTTGTGCTGAAGAGCTTGATGCACTGCTTGAACTAGTTGTAGGCGCTTTTTCTTTGCTTTGCGTTTGCGCTTTAGCAGTGTTTTCTTCAGTGTTTGTATCTTGGCTTGCAAAGCTTGGTACGTACATACTGCTCGTTTGGTTTGATGTGCTTGCAACATCAGAACCTGATGCTTTTTTAAAGCCGTTATCAACGATACCAAACTGTGGACGACGATCGCCGCCTAAGCCAGTTGCAACAACCGTTACACGTAGCTCATCAGTCATTTCTGGGTCGATTACCGCACCAACAACAACCGTTGCGTTTTCTGACGCAAGTGCTTTAACGTGATTACCAACAATTTCAAATTCTTCAATCGCAATGTCCATACCTGCGGTGATATTAACTAAGATACCTTTAGCACCTGTTAAATCAACGTCTTCTAGTAGTGGGCTTGAGATAGCCGCTTCTGCTGCTTCTTGTGCACGATCAGGGCCTGACGCAGACGCCGTTCCCATCATTGCAGTACCCATTGCAGACATTACAGTTCTAACATCGGCGAAATCCACGTTAATTAAACCAGAACGTGTAATTAGCTCTGCTATACCTTGTACCGCACCAAATAATACGTCATTAGCTTTAGCGAAGGCATCTAGAAGTGTAGTCCCTTTTCCTAAAACTTTAAGCAATTTATTGTTCGGAATTGTAATAAGTGAATCTACAATTTCTGACAATTCGTTAATGCCTTGTTCAGCGGCTGCTGCACGTTTTTTACCTTCAAAATCAAAAGGACGTGTTACAACTGCAACGGTTAAAATACCGAGTTCTTTAGCAATTTTAGCAACTACCGGTGCTGCACCAGTACCTGTACCGCCGCCCATACCGGCTGCAATAAATACCATATCGGCGCCTTCAAGGCTGGCACGAATTGTATCTGCATCTTCTTCAGCCGACTTACGGCCTACTTCAGGGTTTGCGCCCGCACCCAACCCAGAGGTTATTTGCGTGCCTAGCTGAACTGTAATATCGGCAGCAGAGTTACGTAATGCTTGCGCATCCGTATTAGCGGCTATAAAACGCACGCCTTCTATTTGTTGTTTAACCATGTGCTCAACAGCGTTACCGCCACCACCGCCCACGCCGATTACTTTTATTACAGCTTCTTCGCTGTGTTGTTCCATTATATCAAACATGTTTACTCTCCGACTTGAGTCTTAAAACTCGCCTTGGAACCATTTAGTAATGCGGTTCCACCAATTATTGTTATCCTCTGCTTTCGACTTTTGTGCATTCATCGATTGCATGGTACGCCCGTATTGTAACAAACCAACAGCGGTTGCGTACGAAGGATCATCTACGTAGTCTGTCAAACCAACCATCCCGATTGGTTTGCCTATCCTTACTGGCATTTGGAAGATGTCTTCTGCCACTTCCATCGCGCCAGTCATTTTAGCAGTTCCGCCTGTTATAACGAGACCTGCCGCAATTTGGTCTTCTAAGCCTGAACGACGAATTTCTTCCATCGCAAGCTCAAATAATTCTCTAAAACGAGGCTCTACCACCTCAGATAATGTATGGCGCGACATCAGTCTTGCTGGTCGTCCGCCTACACTAGGTACTTCAATCGTGTCTTCACTACTAGCCATTTGACTACTAGCACATGCGTATTGTACTTTGAGTGACTCTGCATGTGATATAGGTGTACGAAATATTTTTGCAATATCACCAGTAACTTGGTTACCAGCCACAGGTATAACGGCAGAGTGACGAAGCGCACCATTAATATAAATGGTGATATCCATAGTACCGCCGCCAATATCAAGTACTGCAACACCAAGCTCTTTTTCATCTGGCGTAAGCACTGAATAACATGATGCCAACGCAGTAAAGATAAGCTGATCAACTTCAAGACCACAGCGCTCTACGCATTTCTCGATATTTTTTGCCATATCGTTTGAGCACGTAATAATGTGTGCACGCGCTTCCATACGAACACCACTCATGCCCAATGGGTTTTTAATGCCCTCTTGCATGTCGATACTGTATTCTTGCGGCAATGCATGCAGCATTTTACGCTCTGCCGAAATAGGCACAGAACGCGCAATATGAATTACATTTTCAATGTCTTCTTCAGTGACTTCAGTGTTATTAATTGCCACCACGCCACTTTCGTTTTGACATTGTATATGCTTGCCAGAAATACCCAAATACACAGAGCTAATACGACAATCAGCCATTAACTCGGCTTCGTCTATTGCTCGGCGAATAGACTCAGACACTAAGTTTAAATCGTTAACGCCGCCTTTATCCATACCATGAGATACTTGGCTGCCCACACCAACAATGCTGAGCTTGTTATCTGCGGTGATTTCACCTACCGTGGCAACCACTTTCGAGGTGCCAACGTCTAACCCTATTACTAGGTTTCTTTCTGCTGACTTAGTCATGCCTTACTCTTATTTTGTAATTGTTCTTCTTGCACTGGCTTAAAGCTGACTGCAAGGCCGGTATCATACCGTAAATCTATTGTATCTACTTGTGCATCTGCACGTTGTTCCATTCGTGGATAAACGTCTATAAAACGTTGTACACGCTTGGCTTTATCTTTACGTCCTAAATTTAAACGTATTCCGTTATCTAACCATAGTTGCCACGAAAAGCGCTCCGACAATGCCAAACTTGTTAACGTTAAGCCGTTAACTTTTAGCATTTCATCAAATTGCTTAAAAGCAATCCACGCTTCTTCTTCGCTGCCTTCTGGGCCGTATAACTGCGGTAAGTCATCATCTAACTTATCGCTGCTGGCTTGAAATGCTTGACCACTTTGGTTGAGCAATAAGTCGCTATTCCAATGTGCTACTACTTCATGTTCAACAACATATACTTGTATAGTATCAGGCCATTGTTTACGCACCGAAGCGGTAGCAACCCAGGGTAAGTCTTGAACTAGCTGCTGCACATGCTTAACATCAAGTTCAAAAAAACTACTTAAATCGGCTTTTTTAATCGCTTTTATAATTGCCGTTTCATCTGTGTATTTAGGCTGCCCTTGCACTGTAAGGTGCTTAATTTGAGCATCTTTGTTTTCAACTAACCAATCCGATACACCTGTCGTAATTTGCACTAAGCCAATTACAACTATCAGAAAAAAGCTCACACCAAAAATCAGAGACCAATTAAGTTTCAGTTTGATTTCCTGAGCTTTTTCTAAAAGGGGATGCATATTAAAGCGTTTGCTCTAAAATGCGAACAACTAATTGTTCAAAAGTTGCCCCATTCGCTTTTGCTGCCATTGGCACTAACGACTTTTCAGTCATGCCAGGTACTGTATTTACTTCAAGCAGGTAAAAGTTACCTTGCTCGTCTTGCATCGCATCAACACGGCCCCAACCACTTGCGCCCACTAAATCAAATGCATCTAGCGATATAGCTTGTAAGTACTTAGTATCTTGCTCTGATAAATCTGCAGGGCAATGATACTGCGTTGTATTTGATTGATACTTAGCTTGGTAATCGTAAAAACCATTTGGTGTCGTCATCTCGATGACTGGTTGTACTTCATCGCCAAGCACTGTAACTGTGAATTCACGTCCCGTGATCCACTGCTCTACAAGCACTTGATTATCAAACTTAAATGCATTAGCTAGTGCGTCTTCAAGTTCTTGTGCTGTACTTGCTTGCGCCATACCTATGCTTGAGCCTTCGTGCGATGGCTTAACCATTACCTTTTTAAACTCACCCATAATAGCTGCAGCATCAAAGCCTTTTTTAGCGTCAACTACGGTATAAGGTGCAGTGCTTAAACCCGCTGATTTAAATAAGTGCTTACAACGTACTTTATCCATAGCAAGTGCTGAACCCAGTACATTACTGCCCGTGTAAGGCAGGTTCATAAACTCAAGCGCACCTTGTACAGTTCCGTCTTCGCCACCACGACCATGCAAAGCAATAAAAACGCGCTCTACATTTAATTCTTTTAACTCCCACAAAGAACGACTTTGCGGGTCAAATGCAATTGCATCAATGCCACTATTTTGCAGCGCATTTAAAACAGCCTGACCCGATCGTAAAGACACTTCACGTTCTGCTGAGTTACCACCTAGCAGTACCGCTACTTTACCAAATTGTGTGTTTACCTGAGTCATACTTCACCTTGCTTAAGTTTTTCTATCGACATACCCGTCGCAGCTAATGTTTTAACTAACTGACCTATATTACCAGCGCCTTGGGTTAATACTAAATCATTATTTTGTAAATTTGCGGCCAAAACGCCTGCAAGCTCTGCATTTGTTGCTACATGTAGCGGCTCTTTGCCACGTTGACGAAGGCTACGGCATAAGCTTTTGCTATCTGCACCAACAATTGGATCTTCACCAGCGCTATACACATCAAGCAATAGCAACTGATCTACATCAGCAAGTACTTTTACAAAATCTTCGTATAAGTCGCGTGTACGAGAAAATCTATGAGGTTGATATACCATTACTAAACGCTTATCAGGCCAACCTTCACGTACTGCTGCAATTGTTGCTGCAACTTCTGAGGGATGATGCCCGTAATCATCAACTAACATCACATTGCCACGCTCGTTTTCAAATTCACCATAGTGTTGAAAACGACGACCAATACCTTCAAACTTCTGCAGCGCTTCTAAAATTGCATGATTCGCAATGTTTTGATCTTTTGCCACAGCAATCGCAGCGGTTGCATTAAGTGCGTTGTGTCTACCTGGCATATTCAACGTGGCAGTTAAACACTCACCTTGTTTGTTAGTTACTGTAAATGTGCATGTATTAGCTGATTGGCTAAAGTCGCTCATGCGGTAATCAGCATCCTTCGATTCACCATACGTGATAACTGGGCGACCAAAGCGCGGGATAAGTTCAGCAGCAACTTCAGAATCAATACATACAACAGCTAAACCATAAAACGGCAAGTTATGAATGAAATCTACATACGTGTCTTTCATTTTTTCAAGACTGCCGCCATAAGTATCCATGTGATCTTCTTCAATATTTGTGATCACCGATACCATTGGCTGTAAGTGTAAAAACGACGCATCGCTTTCATCAGCTTCTGCAATTAAAAAATCACTTTTGCCTACTTTTGCGTTACTACCTGCGCTATTTAACAAGCCACCAATAATAAAGGTTGGATCAAGCCCTGCTTGTCCATAAATACTCGCAATTAAGCTTGTTGTCGTTGTTTTACCATGCGTCCCCGCAATTGCTATACCGTGGCGAAAACGCATTAATTCAGCCAACATTTCTGCGCGGCGCACAACGGGGACTCTTGCGGCTTTAGCTGCAATAATTTCAGGATTTGTTTCATCAATCGCACTTGAAACAACGACTACATTGGCATCTTTCACGTTATTTTCATGATGGCCAATAAATACTTCTGCACCGGCTTTAATTAAACGATCTGTCATAGCGCTATGGGCAATGTCAGAACCTGTAATACGGTAGCCTTCAAAAGCGAGTACTTCAGCAATACCGCCCATACCTGCTCCACCAATACCAATAAAGTGAATGGTTTCTATTCGGCGCATTGCAGGACGTGTGTGTTTTTCTTGTACTGACGTTTCTTTCACTTATTTTCTCTTATTTGTTACTTGCTCACAGTGCGTTGCTACGCTTGCTGTGGCATCTAAAATGGCTTGTTTTTTTGCATTTGTAGCCATTTCAGTAATTAATGAAGGTTGGGCTAAATACGGGCTTAATAGTTCAACAATTGATTGTTTATTAAACTGCCCTTGTGGCATTAATAATGCGCCATTAGCCATCACTAAATATTGTGCGTTCGCTGTTTGATGGTCGTCCACAGCATGGGGAAACGGAACAAAAACGGCCATTTTACCTGCCGCTGCAATTTCGCTAACAGTTAACGCACCAGCACGGCAAACAACAATGTCGGCCCAGCTATACGCTGCGTCCATATCATCAATAAATTCAGCTATTTTTGCATTACTGCCTGTAAAAGCATGCATTTTATAAGCGGCTTCTACGGTAATTAAATGACCCTTACCTGTTTGATGCCATACACTTATTGGAGCTGTATTATTTAGTGCTTTAAATGCTTCTGGTAATGTTTGATTAAGCACTTGTGCACCAAGCGAGCCGCCCACTACTAAAATATTAATAGGGCTTGATACATCGCGTTTGACTATATTCATAACGCTTTGGCGAACTGGGTTACCTACTAGCTCGGCTTGACCCTGTGCAAAAGCACTTGGAAATGCAGCTAATACTCGTGTAGCCACCTTAGCTAGCAGTTTATTGCTCATACCCGCTACAGCGTTTTGCTCGTGAATAACCAGCGGGATACCTAAACTTTTTGCGGCAATTCCCGTTGGACCCGTAACATAACCGCCCATTGCAAGTACTACATCAGGACGCTGTTCTTTCAATACCTTACGCGCCTGCAATACTGCATTAATTACCATGAATGGGGCTTTAATAAGACGCTTTAATCCGTTACCACGAACACCTTTAACGTTAATAAAATCAATATCTATATTGTGCTTAGGTACAACGCTCGCTTCCATTCGATCTGGTGTGCCGATCCAGCTAACTTGCCAGCCCTGCTGTTTTAAATAATCGGCTACTGCAATACCGGGAAAAATGTGTCCGCCAGTTCCACCAGCCACTACTACTAATTTTTTACTCATCGCTTACCTCCGCGTGAGGTGGCTTGTTTGGTTGCCATTTTGGTTTCAAAATCTACGCGTAATAAAATACCCGTGGCAATCGTCATAATTAATAAGCTTGAGCCGCCATAAGAAATAAACGGCAGGGTTAAACCCTTCGTCGGTAAAATACCCGCGCTCGCACCTACATTCACCATGGTTTGAAATGCAAACCAAATACCAATGGCAAATGAAAAGTAGCCTTCGTATTCCTTGCCGCACTTAAGGGCTTGTTGGCCTATTAATAAGGCTCTAAATACTAAAGTAGCTAATACAGTTAAAATACTTACAACGCCTATTAAGCCAAGTTCTTCACCTATAACGGCAAAAATAAAATCGTTATGTGCTTCAGGTAAATATTGTAGCTTTTGTACACTGTTACCTAAGCCTTGGCCAAACCAACCCCCCTGGCTATATGCCATTAGCGATTGCACCAACTGATAACCCTTTCCAAAAGGATCATCCCAAGGGTCTAAAAAGCCTACAACACGCGCCATACGATATGGTTCAACAATAATAAGTAATACAACCAGACCAACGCCCGTTAAAATAAGTACAAAAAACTGCCATAACTTAGCACCAGCTAAAAACAATAAACCAACCGTTGTTACAAACATAACAACCACTGTGCCTAAATCTGGCTGCAGCAGAATAAGCAGTGCATACACTGCAAATACAGCAATTGGCTTTGCAAAGCCTTTAATATTTTCTTGTACTTCTTCGCGTTTTCTTACCAAATAACCCGCAATATAACTAAAAAAGTACAACTTAGCGGCCTCAGCCACCTGAAAACCAACAGGTCCAATAGGTATCCATCGTTTAGCGCCGTTTACTTCACGCCCAATAATCAATACCGCTATTAATAGCACCATACCTAGTATTAATAGATAAGGGTTTGATCGTTTCCACCACTCCATTGGCACACAAACACTTATCCAAAAAAGCACAAAAGCCATTGCCAAAAACATGCTGTGGCGAATGGTAATATGGTACGGGTCATCAAATAACCGCTCTGCGGTAGGCATCGATGCGCTGGTCACCATGATAAAACCAACACCAATGAGCATTATTACGCAGTACAATAGCGGTACATCGTATAACTGCGCCGAAGGCTTAGGTGTTAATGCGTCTCTTATATCGGCAAAAGCAATCATAACGCCCCTGCCATTACACACTGAACAAAGTCATCACCGCGTTGCATATAGTTGTTATACATATCAATACTGGCACATGCGGGTGCTAATAAAACAATATTGCCTGTACTACTAAGTACTTTGGCCAAAGTAACGGCTTCTTCCATATTGTTAGTTAAATAACTCTTATTGGTAATCGCAGCTAAGTCACTTGCATCTTTACCAAAACAAATTAATGCTTTTACATGCTGTTCTATGTAAGGTTTAAGCGCATTTAAATCAGCGCCTTTGGCATCGCCACCAGCAATAACAATCAGATTTTCACCGCCACTAGCTAAACTATCTATTGCAGCAATGGTCGCTCCAACATTAGTTGCCTTTGAATCGTTAAAATACTTTACACCGTTAAGCTCAGCTACAAATTGGCAGCGATGAGCCAACCCATTAAATTGACCTAATGCATTTTTATATTGCTCTTTGCTTACTTCAAACGGACTTAAGAGCGCCATTACTGCAAGCGTATTTAAATAATTGTGCTTACCCACTACCGCAAGCGTATCAACAGGTAAAAAGGCATCGCCTTTAACCGTAAAGTGAGTTTCGCCATTATGTTGCGCTAAATGGTAATCACCTTGTTGAGCACCAAAGCTGATTAGGGGGGTAGAACCGCGCTCAACTGGATGTGTTTGCATATCGTCTGCGTTGACAATAATAAGCTCTGCACCGTCATAAATACTTAGCTTTGAGTCTATATAAGCTTGGTAACTGTCGTAGCGATCAAGGTGATCTTCAGACACATTTAATACCGTTGCACTCACAGGTTTTAAACTCGTTGTGGTATCTAGCTGAAAACTAGATAACTCAAGTACATACACGTCAAAATCATCACTGAGCAAATCAAGCACCGCTGTGCCAATATTTCCACCCAAAGCAACTTTATAGCCGGCTTGTTTTAATACTTCATAAGCGAGCGTAACCACGGTTGATTTACCATTAGAGCCCGTTACTGCAACAACCGGTTTTGAATTAATACGTGCAAATAACTCAACGTCGCCAATCACTTCAACACCTGCGTTAATTGCATTTGCAACAGCTGGTATTTTTAAGCTAAGCCCAGGGCTTATAATAATCATATCGCTTGAACAAAGCTCTGCGTCATCCAAATTACCAAAGTGGGTATCTAGAGTTGGCGCGTGCTCTTTTAACCAATCAATCCCCGGCGGGGTTACTCGGCTATCAATGACCTTTGGTGTGAGGCCATGAGATAATAGAAAACGCACAATGCCCAGACCGGTTACACCGAGTCCGAGCACTGTTATTTGTTTGTTTTTTATCTCGTTTAAATACTGCATTTATCGAATCTTTAAAGTAGCTAAGCCAGCAAGCACTAGCACAACAGAAATAATCCAAAAGCGCACAATAACGCGAGGCTCTGGCCAACCTTTTAATTCATAATGATGATGAATCGGCGCCATTCTAAAAATGCGTTGTCCGCGTAATTTATACGACCCCACTTGTAATATTACCGATAGCGCTTCCATTACAAATACACCGCCCATAATAATAAGCAGTAACTCTTGGCGTACTAAAACAGCAATAATACCTAATGCACCACCAAGTGCTAATGAGCCAACATCGCCCATAAATACTTGTGCTGGGTAAGTGTTAAACCATAAAAAGCCAAGCCCTGCGCCCACAATGGCAGTACATACAACCACAAGCTCACTCGCCAGCGGTAAATGTGGAATATGTAAGTAAGCCGAAAAGTTAATATTACCTGTTAAGTAAGCAATAATTGCCAATGCCGAAGCCACTAAAATAATTGGCACAATCGCCAAGCCATCTAAACCATCGGTCAGGTTTACCGCGTTTGATGTACCTACTATGGCAAAATACGTAAGCACGATATAAAACAAACCTAATTGCGGTAACACGTCTTTAAAAAATGGAACAACAAGTGATGTTTCAGATGCTTGTGCACTGGTAAAATACAAAGCAGTAGCTACAACTAATGCAATGACTGACTGCCAAAAGTACTTCCACTTAGCAATTAAGCCTTTTGGATCTTTACGAATAACTTTACGGTAATCATCAACAAAGCCAACAATACCTAAAGAGCCAATTACAAACAGTGTTGCCCATACGTATTTATTTGATAAATCGGCCCAAAGTAGCGTGCTGGTAAAAATGGCCGCTAAAATAAGTAAGCCGCCCATAGTCGGCGTACCCGACTTAGACAAATGCGATTGCGGACCATCGTCTCGAACTGTTTGGCCTATTTGCATACGTTGCAAACCACGAATTAACTTAGGTCCTAAATAAAGAGACATAATTAGCGCAGTTAAAATACCTAAAATGGCACGTAGCGTTAAATACGAAAAAACATGAAAACCACTAAAATACTGTGTTAAATACTCTGCCAGCCAAACTAACATTATGATACTCCATTGATGGCTTGTTGCTGGCCATTAACTAAATCGGTTACTAATAATTCCATGCGAGAACTGCGCGATCCTTTCACTACTATTGTTGTTTTAGTATTCACTTTATTAATACTTTCTTGAATTTTTTGCTGCATCTGTTCGCGGCTCGAAAAGTGGCGATTAGGTAGTTCAAACACATCACTTGCGTATTTACTTAACACACCTAATGTAAATAACTCATCAATCCCTTGCTCAAGTGCATACTCGCCAACTTCTTGATGGTACGTACGTGCATCTTCACCTAGCTCACCCATGTCTCCGAGCGCTAAAATGCGGTGACCTTGCATATCACTTAACAAGTCAATCGCAGCCTTTACCGACTTAACATTGGCATTATAGGTATCATCAACCACGGTGAGTAAATCAGACACTTCAATTAAATTAACGCGCCCTTTTACATCACCCATTGTGGCAAGTGCATTGGCTATTTCTTCAAGAGTTACATCAAACTCGCTAGTTAATGCGGCTGCAATAAGCGCGTTCCCAATGTTATGTTTACCAGGCAATGCTAAAGTAACAGGTACTTGCTTGTTTTTAGTGCAAAGCGTAAAGCTTGCACGCGCATTGGCATCAAGCGTGATGTTCTCTGCCCAAATATCTAGTTTTTCAGTTGTAGAAAAACGTTTAACACTTCGCCCTTCAAGCTTATCTAACCAATATTGGCTAAATTCACTATCACAGTTAACAATCGCAACGCCGTTATCTTTAAGGCCATCAAAAATCTCACCTTTAGCTTTTGCGACGCCCATTAAACTACCAAAACCTTCTAAGTGGGCTGCTGCAACATTACATACAACGGCTACATCTGGTTTTGTCATTGCAGTGGTGTAGGCAATTTCACCTAAGTGATTTGCACCCAGTTCAATAACCGCAAAACGATGTTGAGGCTCTAAGCGCAATAACGTAAGTGGGACGCCAATATCGTTATTAAAATTACCTTTAGTCGCTAATACATCACCGTGAACCGACAAAATTGCCGCACACATTTCTTTTACGGTGGTTTTGCCTACACTCCCTGTAATTGCAATTGTTTTAGGCGCCACCTGGGCCATAACAGCGGTGCCAATTACACCTAGTGCAATACGTGTATCGCTTACTATAAATTGTGGAATATCTACATCAACTTTGTGCTGAACAATAACGCCAATAGCGCCTTTTTGTTTAGCCTCAGCTATAAATTTATGCCCATCAAAATTTGGCCCTTTCAGTGCTAAAAACACTTCGCCATCGCACACTGTACGAGTATCAGTATTTATATTAAGCACGTGTTGATTATCACCTTGATAATCGGTTGTTAGCACATTAGCTAACCAATCAAAATCCATTGGGATCATTGTGTTATCCCTCTTACTGCTTTTTTTAGTTGTTCTTGTACATATCGGCGATCGCAAAAGTCGATTCGCTTATCGCCTATAATTTGATAATCTTCGTGGCCTTTGCCTGCAATCAAAATAACGTCATCTGCAGTCGCGTTTTCAATAGCAAACCTAATTGCAGTTGCTCTATCAGCCTCTAAATGTGCGTTTTGAGGATGGGTTAAACCCGCTGCCACATCTGCAATAATGTCATCAGGATTTTCTGAGCGAGGATTATCACTGGTAATAATCACTTTATTCGCATTTTGCTCTGCAGCTTGCGCCATTAATACGCGCTTGCCTTTATCTCTGTCACCACCGCAACCAAATACACAACTTACACCGCCTGGCACATGCAGCTGCAATGCTTGTAACGCAAGGGCTAGTGCATCGGGCGTATGGGCGTAATCAACAACACACGTTGGCATACCTGCTTGGCTAAATGCTTGCATTCGCCCTGCTACTGGCTGTAACTGCGCACAACCTGCAACTAATTGCTCAAGCGGATAACCAAGCCCTAGTAATGTAGCGAGCGCTGCCGTTAAGTTATATAAGTTGAATTCGCCAAACAGAGGCGATTTAACTGATAAATCCCCCCAACTAGTCGACAACTGCGCCGAAATACCTTCACTTGAATACTCAACATTAGAAAAGTAAACATATTGACTGTTTTTAGGAGCTAAGTTTTTACGCCCATAACAAATTAGGTTATTAAAATCATACTTTTCAAGCCATTGCTCAGCTTGAAAATCATCTTGATTAAGCACTACAACTTGCGGTTCAAAATCACGGAAAAGCATTAGTTTCGCATCACCGTAACTTGCCATATCACCATGGTAATCTAAGTGATCACGCGAAAGATTAGTAAACACAGCAGCTTTAAATGCGCATTTAGCAACACGTTGCTGCACTAACCCATGAGATGATACTTCCATGGCTACTAGCTTTTTATGCTGCGAATTTAAATCACTCAAAATATGCTGTAAATCAACCGCAGAAGGCGTGGTGTTAATCAGTGGAATTAAATTATCAGGGTGGCCGTAACCTAAAGTCCCTATAATAGCCGAATCAGTACTGCAAAATTGCGCCAAGTGGGCAATCATTGCTGTGGTTGTCGATTTACCGTTTGTACCTGTCACGCCAATTAAATCAAGAGCCTGACTTGGCTGGCTATAAAAGCGACTTGCTAATTCTGGAAGCTTTTTATCAAGCTCCGAAACTAAATATAGTGGCTCAAAACTTGTTTCAAATTCACATAATCTGTCAGCAATAATAGCTGTTGCGCCATTTTCAATTGCTTTATTAATAAATTGTCCGCCATCAAGTGCATGGCCTTTAATAGCAACAAATACATCACCTGGCGTTACTTCACGACTATCAAGGCGTAAATGTTTTACCAGCTGCGAGGGCGCATCTATTTCGATGTATTTTAAAATATCCTTTAAATCACGCATCGTTATCTTTACCTTGTACGTACGCAACCTCTTCCTTGTCAGGCGCTATGTTTAATATTCTTAATGCGTTAGAGATGATTTCTGCAAATGCAGGGCCAGCGGTGGCACCTCCATAGTACACATCACCACCTGGTTCATTAATCATAACTACCACGGCTAAACGAGGATTACTTGCCGGCGCTACACCTGCAAAATAACCTACATATTCATCACCATAACCACCTGCTACGGCTTTTTTAGATGTACCTGTTTTACCAGCTGCACGATACCCATCAACTTTTATGTTGCGAGCAGTACCGTCTTTTTCAAATACACTTTCCATCATGTGCACCACGGCTTCTACGTCTTTTTGTTTAAAAATACGTTCGCCTTCAGGTATATTGTCTTGCTTTAAAATAGTCAGAGGTCGGTTAACTCCACCAGCGCCTAACATGGTATAAAAGCGCGCCATTTGCGCAGTGCTTACCGAAATTGCATAACCAAATGATAAAGTGGCAATTTCAAAGTCAGACCAACGACGATTTGGATAAAACAAACCGCTGCTTTCGCCTACCATGCCTGTTCCAGTGTCACTGCCAAACCCTACTTTTTGGTATAAGCCAACAAGGTAATCTTTAGGCACTAACTGAGTAACCTTCGCAACTCCCATGTTTGAGGAGTACTTTAGTATTTCGCGCAGTGTTAGTTCGCCGTGATTACGGGTATCTCTCACTAAACTACCACCTAAACGCATCCAACCTGGGTAGGTATCAATCGTGTCATCTGCCTGAATGGCGCCGTAGTCTAGCCCAGCCAAAATGGCTAGAGGCTTAACAGTTGAGCCTGGTTCAAACAAATCTGTAATTGCGCGGTTACGACGCTTATGAGGTGCAGCATCGCTTAAGTTGTTTGGATTAAATGAAGGGCTATTTACCATTGCCAGTACTTCACCGGTTTTAACATCAACTACCATAGCTGAGCCCGATGTGGCTTTATAAGTCAGTACAGCTGATTTTACGGCCTTGTACGCAATGGCTTGAATTCGTTGATCAATACTTAATTCTATACTTTCTGGCTCTACACGTTCACGTTCGTCAAGTACTTCTACCTCACGCCCTTGTGCGTCTTTACGAATGGTACGGCGGCCTTCCTCGCCCGTTAAAGCGTTTTCGTATAGCTTTTCAATACCTTCAATGCCTTTGCCATCGATATTGGTAAAGCCAATTACATGCGCGGTAACTTCACCTGCAGGGTAGTAGCGTTTAGATTCATCTAGTAAATGGATACCAGGGAGGCGTAAATCACCAATATAATTTGCTACAGCAGGAGTAACTTGGCGCTTTAAATACACAAAGCGACGCGAAGGATCGTTTAAAAGTCGAGAATTAATCTTTTTAGGATCAATACGCAGCACATCTGCAAGCTCGCGCCAACGTAAATCGTTTTTATAATAAAGTGCAGTACGCTTATCAAGCTCAACAGTGTTTTCAGTTAAAGATAAGTGATCTTCGCCGCTTTTGCGGGCTTGTTTGATTACTTTAGATACAAGCGATTTATGTAATGCTTTAGGATCAGCATACACACTTACCACAGGCACACTTACCGCTAATTCTTTACCATTGCGGTCAAAAATCATTCCGCGTTGCACATGCAGTTTTTCAACACGTACCGTACGTTTATCACTTTCTGAACGTGCTTTATCAGGTTCTATCACTTGTAAATAAGCAGCGCGAGATACGAGTGTTACAAACACCATAAACACAACTGTACACACCAGCATAAAGCGCCATGTGATTAAATTAGTGACTGGTTTTTTGCCTCTATTTCTCATTGTACTATTATTACCTGCTCATCTTGACTCGTAGGTCGTTTCATTTTTAATTGTGATATAGCAACTTCTTCAATGCGTGCATGTTGCGAATAAAATTCTTCTTCAACAAGTAAGTAGCGCCACTCTAAATCGAGTTCATCACGTTCTTGTAATAATTGATCTTGCTTTATAAGTTGCCCACGAGCTAAATGTGTTGTTTGCACAACAGCTAAACTAGAAGCGAATATCACAACCAACAAGGCCGAGGTTAGCTTGTTAGCACCTAGGCCTTTTAATATTTCAAAGAATAAATTGGGTTGACGATAGCTCGCTTTTTTACTCATCCCAACCTCTGTGCAATCCTAAGTACAGAACTACGAGAACGTGGATTACGTTCTACTTCAACAGTACTTGGCTTAATAGCCTTACCCACTGCTTTTAACGTCAGGTTTTTATTTATTTGTGCATCAGTTAAAGGCAGACCTCTGGGTAACACTTCTCCCCTACTCTGTTTTCTAATAAACTGTTTTACAATACGATCCTCTAGTGAGTGAAACGAAATCACCACTAAACGTCCGCCTGGCTTTAGCACTTTAACTGCAGACTGTAGCGCTGTTTGAATCTCTTCAAGCTCGCTATTGATATAAATACGAATCGCCTGAAAAGTACGTGTTGCAGGGTGCTTAAACTTATCTTTTACAGGTACTGCTTCATCAACAAGGTCAGCAAGTTGCTTGGTTGTTGTGATTGGCGTGTGCTCACGAACTTCGAGTACTTTGTGTGCAATGCGTTTACCAAACTTTTCTTCGCCCAGTTTTTTAATTACGTGGGTAATATCATCTAACTCGGCTTCTGCTAACCACTGTGCAGCACTGCGACCTGTTGTTGGGTCCATACGCATATCAAGTGGCCCATCTTTCATAAAACTAAAACCACGCGCAGCGTCATCCAGTTGTGGCGACGAGACACCAATGTCTAATAAAATGCCATCCACTTTACCAATTAGATCGTTCTGCTCTGCTACTTCGTATAAATTTGAAAAACGAGTATGTGCAATCGCAAAACGTGGATCATCAGCAAATTTTTCGGCTGATTGTATCGCTTGTGGATCTTGGTCAATTGCTTGCAGGCGACCTTCATCACCTAGGCGTGCTAAAATTTGTCCAGAGTGGCCGCCACGTCCAAACGTACCATCCATGTATATACCGTCTGGCTTAATTGCGAGGGCATCGATGGTTTCGTCCATTAATACGGATACGTGTTCAAATTGCGCTGTCATTAGCTATTATTTGCCTTTTTTTGTGCTGTTAGAGTGTAAAATTATCTAAATCTTGGTTAGGTTCAAAATCGCCAAGCCTTTCAAGCTCAGTATCTTGCTGCATTTGCTCGTGCCAACGCGCCTCATCCCAAATTTCAAATTTATTCATCAAACCAACTAGCATGATTTTTTTGCCAAGTGATGCATGAGCCCTCAGTGACGGCGCAAGCAAAATTCGACCATTTTTATCAAGTTGATATTCAGTAGCATTCCCGAGCAACATACGCTGCATTCGACGGGCTCGTGGGTTCATATTGGAAATTTTAGCTAAACGGCTTTCTATTTCTAGCCACTCAGCCAGCGGATACAACCATAAACACGGCTCATTTAATGCGACGGTACAAATAACCGTTCCCTGATCTTCAGACAATAGAGATTCTCGGTACTTAGTCGGTACCGCAAAACGCCCCTTATCATCCAAACTCAGTGAACTCGCGCCACGAAACATAAAAAACCTACTTTAAAATTGTTTTATTCAACTTTTGTTTATTTTTATCCAGTGTGATCCACTAAAAACCACTTTTTACCACAGTGCTCCAGTTTAGGGCTTGACAAGCCATTTTGTCAAGTAAGCTGACCAGCTTTAGTAAGTCCCAAAGCTAGAAAAAATAAGGGCTCAAGCGAAGCGTTTGAATTACGTGGGAAAAAGTGGGATTGTGATGAAAAAAATATCTATTCTGTTTTTTATAACTTTCTGTTTACACGCTTTGCTTACTGAATAACCAATGAATATTTACAACTTTTTAAGCATTTTTACTCCCTTTGTAAAATTTACCTAACCGTGTAGTAATAGTTACTGTTTACTTTAAATTACCAAATATGAAAAGTTACATACAAACAATAAAAACCAATAAACTCAACAACTTAAAATAAATAACAGTTTTGGTTTAATCATTGCATCATCTAAATCACTATTTAAATTTTTAACTTATTAAGGATTGATTATGGCTACTGCAACAAATACGAAACCAAACACAACTTCAGATGTTAAGCCTGACGTTAAACTAACAAATACTGAATCACCTCTTACAGAGAAAGCAACATCAGCAGCGCACGATGCGGTAGATGCACTTTCTAGCAAAGCAGCAACAGCTGAAAGCAGTGTTCGTAAAGGCGCTTCGAGTTCAGCAGAAGCACTAAGCGAAAAACAACTTATTGCACGCGAAAAGTTAAGTGAATGTACAGCTAAAACCCGTGCATTTGCTTCTGAAAATCCATTAGCAACCGCGGGTATTGCTTTTGCTGCGGGTATGCTGATTACATCACTATTTCGTCGTAAGTAATCAGTGATGAATAACCCACAAACAAGCGCAGCCAAGGATGGTGAAGCGCAAAACCAAACAACTGAGCAGCAGAGCCAAAAGGACGATTGGCAAGATCATATTGCAAAGCTTTTAGAGTACTCTAAGCAGCTCAAGGATGATTACCAAACTCAAGGAAAGATCACCCATCAGCTTGCTAAAGCTGAATGGCGGTTATCGCTTAGATCGCTTGCATTGATCACTATATTTTTAGGCTGTTTTGCCAGTGGTTTGGTTTTGTTGTGGGCAGGATTTCTAGGTGCTGTTGGATACGGTGTATATGATCTTTTTGGGTCAGTATGGCTAAGTATTGCAACAGCTACTTTGCTGCAAGTTGCTTGTTTAGCATGGCTTTGGAAAAATACGGTTTACCTAAGCAATAAAATTGGCTTTAGTAAAACACTTAAAAGCTTAAAACAACTGTTTAACTTATAAGGAAATTAATATGTTGGTTAACTACTTAATTAAAGCACCTAATGAAAACGTTGATGCTCTGAGTAAGCAAATGGATACGCGCAGTGAGTTAAAACGCCAACATCATGCAGCGTTTCAATATAGACTAAAGCGTTTTGCCGCAACTAAAGTGGGACTAACAAGTGCCTTTTTAGCTGGCGCAGCTGTACAAGCAGGGAAAGGCGAAACCAGCTTGGTAAGAAAATACGGCTGGCTTGTTAGGCTGTTTGCTTAAACGCTAAACATTTCTACCGTGATCAGATAAGTAATCAATACTTGGACCACTTGGCACAACTTGTGTTGGGTTGATCATTGTGTGACTAAAGTAGTAATGACGCTTAATATGATAAAAATCAACTGTCTGTGCTACTCCCTTAACCTGGTATAGCTCTCTGAGGTATCCGCTCAGTGCAGGATAGCTTTCAATTGTGCGTAAATTACATTTAAAGTGACCAACGTACACACTATCAAACCGAATGAGAGTGGTGAATAATCGCCAATCTGCCTCTGTGAGTTCATTTGTGGCTAAATAACGCTGCTTTCTCAGTATCCCCTCTACTGTATCGAGTGCTTTAAATACATCATTAAATGCCTCTTCATACGCATCCTGAGTTGTTGCGAACCCTGTACGATAAACACCATTATTTATACTTGGATAAATCAACGCGTTTAATTCATCAATTTTTGGTTGCAGCGCCTCAGGGTAGTAGTCATCGTTATTACCTGTTAACTCATTAAACGCACTATTGAACATACGTATAATATCGGCAGACTCATTACTGACAATTTTATTGAGCTTTTTATCCCACAATACGGGAACGGTTACTCGCCCGGAGTACTTTGGATTATTTTTTGTATAAACTTGATGTAAGTAGTTACTATTAAATAAAGCATCACCAGTACTGTGGTTTTGCGTATCAAAAGCCCAACCACTATTAAGCATATCAGGACTAACAACCGACACCGTAATTAAATCTTGTAACCCTTTTAATGCTCTAAATATAAGCGTTCGATGCGCCCAAGGACACGCAAGTGACACATATAAATGATACCTGTTCGCTTGAGCTTTAAAACCGGCCTCGCCCGTTATTCCAGCGCTACCATCAACAGTTATCCAGTGACGTAACTGCGCCGCCTCGCGCTCAAACTTACCATTACTTGAATCAGTGTCGTACCATTTATCTTGCCATTGACCGTTAACTAATAATCCCATAAAACTCTCCTAAAAATACCGTTAAATTTTGCCAAACTCGCCGTTTTGATAATCACGCACTGCTTGCTGTACTTCAGCTTGAGTCGTCATTACAAACGGCCCCATATGAGCAATCGGCTGATTAAGTGGATCGCCAGCTAAAACCAAAACACCAGCGCCGTGCTCAGAGCTAATATTAATGTCACTCCCTGGTTCCAAAATAAGTAACTTACCCGCTGGTATTGTTTGATTGTCGCTCATTATTAGTGAGCCGCTATGAATATAAAGCATTACTTTTTGTTGGCTAATAGGTTCTAAATTCATGCTTTTACCAGCAGGTAATGTAATATCAGCAAGCGCCGCATTGGCAGCTAAACTCTGCAGAGCGCTTGTAAGCGTTTCACTTTCAAACTGCCACGATCCCGCCAGTGCTTTTAACGTCACACCTTGTGTGTTAGTAAAACTCGGAGCTGGGTTTTTAGTAGTATCTTGATAACGTGAATCACGCATTTTTTCTGCGCTTGGCATGTTGATCCAAATTTGAAAGCCATGCAAACCGTCAACAGCATCCGCGAGTGGCATTTCACTGTGCATGACGCCGCGCCCTGTACTCATCCATTGCACATCGCCTGCTTTAATTGCTTCTCTGTTACCCATTTGGTCACGATGCTCAAAGCCACCTTTTAGAATATAAGTAAACGTTTCAATACCTCGGTGCGGATGCTCAGGAAAGCCTCCCATATAATCTTTTTTGTCGTCTGACTTAAGTTCATCAATCATTAAAAAGGGATCTAAATATTTACCATCAAACCCAGGTATACGGCTAATGCTTACACCATCGCCATCTTGAGTTGCATAAGCTGTAAGTATTTTTGATATTTTCATTTATTAATTCACTCTAAAGAATAAGTTTATGAGGTTATTAAATCATTCATTAAACAAAACAACTATGTCTTTAAATCGACCTTAACATTCCAAAAAATAGAACTATAATGATTCATTGGTTACATTTTCAACCTTATAATTACTATGGTTATTTGGAGTGAATTTGGCTACAATTGTTATTGCAAAATACAAAACTAAGGAATGGTTATTTTTACTTATTCTCTCAAACATCAGCTTTATCGTTTACTTATATTGCTAAGTATTCCGGGCACCGCTGTAATTATTTTTACACTGCTGCTTGAACGCGATCACTCTATTGAGCAAAGTGAAAAAAAAGTAGAAAATATTGCTAAGCAATTAATTTTACAGCAAAAGCACTTAGTCGATGATATTGACCGTTTAGCGCGTTATTTGGCTAAAGAGGAAAGTAAGAAAGAAAATTTAGCAACGACCTGCCCTAATTATTTTAATCAATTTAGATCTATTTACGCACATGTTGCCAATATCGGGATTATTGATCCAAATGGCATTGTTATATGTACAACAAGCGGGTTAGCCAAAACAATTAATATTGCCGATCGGGCGTATTTCCAAAACGCCTTAAAAAGTAACCAATTGTCGGTAGGTTATTTTCAGCACGACCGAAGTCTGCAAAAAAACACCCTTAATTTTGCGTTACCTATTATTAATAAAAAAAATGTAATTCAGGGCGTTGTAGTTATCGTTGTTGCGCTTGACTGGTGGAACAATGCTTTTAATGACATTGAACTTCCGCCAGGCTCTATTGCTGCAATTGCTGATTCTAACGGAAAAATTTTAGCGCGTTATCCACCTACAACGGCCGCTCTTGGCGATAATATTGCACAGACTTTATTAGCAACTGATTCTTCGATTAATAATGAGGCATCAACAAAAATAAAATCTATTGAAGGTGAAGCCCGAATGCTTCACCACTCTGTTATTTACAGCGATCCGAGTAATAACAGCTTAAATATACATATCGCACTTCCTGTTACGCATGCTTTAAAGCAAATAAATAATAATTTTTTTATAGCGATTGGTGTGTTTATTTTATCGCTGCTGATACTGTGTTTAATTGCACGTAAACTACTTAAAACCAGCATTATTGACCCAATTAATAATCTAACAAATGCAACAAACGTATTGGCTAAGGGCGAGATGCCCTCACAAAAAATACAACCCAATAATCCAGAGCTAAATACTCTCTATCAGCGTTTTAAATCAATGGCGCAAACTCGGTTAACAGCTGAAGCTAATTTAAAAAACAAGCATGATGAGCTTACTAGCTTGCTTAATACTCTGCCCGATAGTTACGTTAGAATTAACATCCATGGCGATATTCTCAACATAACAGGACAGTTTAAGCCTCAAGTAAATCCTAACAGCACTGTAGTACCTCATTTATCATCAATTCTTTCACACAGCAATGTTCAGCTTTTGTTATCGCAGTTATCTAAACTTGATGTTTCGAGTAATTTAGAATTCACACTCGAAAAATCAGATCCTAAACGCAGCTTTGAAGCACGTATTAGCGCAATGCAAAGTAAAAATGAATACGTTGTTGTACTACGAGATATAACACAACGAAAAGTAAATGAAGAAGCACTCCACCTTGCCTCACTAGTGTATAACAACAGTAGTGAAGGCATGGCAATCACCGATCCAACGGGTATCATATTTGATGTAAATCCTGCATTTTGCAAAACGACTTTATATAGTAAAGAAGAAGTAATTGGCCGGTCCTCTTCAATTCTTTCATCAGGAAAACATGATAAGAATTTTTACAATAAAATGTGGTCTGAATTACAGCAAACAGGCCGCTGGCAAGGCGAGGTTATTAACCGTAAAAAAAACGGGCAGCTTTATTCTGAGTGGCTCACAATCGATACTATTTATGATACAAACAACGCACCTATTCGTCGTATCGCGATATTCACAGACCTTACAGAAAAAAAACAAGCTGATGAAACCATTTGGCGACAAGCTCATTTTGATCACCTAACTGACTTACCAAATCGTTTAGAGTTAAAGGAGCGATTAAATCAACGATTTTCAAATGTTGTTACTCCAGATAATCAATTGGTTGTCATGCTTTTAGATATTGATCACTTTAAAGATATTAATGACACATTAGGCCATCACTATGGCGATAACTTATTAAAACTCGTATCTCAGCGTATAGTCCAGTCGGCAAAAAACGCTGAGTTTGTGGCACGAATTGGGGGAGATGAGTTTGTTATTGTATTTAGTCACATTAAAAGTACGCGCCATATTAATCAAATTGCGAGTAATATTTTACTTAGTCTATCGTCAGCTTTGCATCTTGAAAACGAAGAGTTATTTATTAGTGCAAGCATAGGCATTGCTTGCGCTCCTAATGATGGTGAAAATACTGAACAGCTTTTAAAGGCAGCCGATCAGGCTATGTATAAAGCAAAAAGTAATGGTCGTAACTGTTTTGAGTTTTTCTCTGCTGACATGCGCGAATATGCACACGCGCGCATGGTGCTATTAAAAGACTTACGAAGTGCCATAGAACTTGAACAGTTTGAGTTATTTTATCAGCCCATAGTTGCTTTAAATGATTTACATATTCATAAAGCTGAAGCGCTTATTCGTTGGCAACATCCCGAAAAAGGCCTAATTAGCCCTATCGCATTTATCCCACTTGCTGAAGAAACCAGGCAAATAAATGCAATTGGTCAATTTGTATTTGCCCAAGCTTTGCAAACACTTAACGATATAAAAACACTAACCGATGATACTTTTCAAATAAGTGTAAACGTATCGCCAGTGCAATTATCCACGCCAGAGAGTGGCATAGATGAATGGTACGATATGCTAAAAGCAGCAAAGCTGCCTGCTTCGTCAATTGTCGCAGAAATAACTGAAGGCTTAATGGTTAACCCTGAAGCACTTACGCAAAGACGCCTAAAAGAAATAGTAAAATCAGGTATGCAGCTTGCTCTTGATGACTTTGGTACCGGGTATTCGTCGCTCGCTTACTTACAAGAAATGGACACCGACTATTTAAAAATAGATAAACGTTTTGTTGATAATATTCAAGTAGGCAGCCAAGAACTTGCATTGTGTGAAGCCATCATTGTTATGGCGCATCAGTTGGGCTTAAAAGTAATCGCCGAAGGAATTGAAACTAAATTACAAATGCAGCTACTACTTGAAGCAGGATGCGATTACGGTCAAGGTTATTTATTTTCAAGACCTTTAAATAAAAGCAGTTTTATGGCACTTCTAGCTGATAAAAAAGTAGCTTTGTTAAAATAAATAGACAAAAAATCACTGTTACGCAATAAATAATGCGTCTGCGCGGTCAAGTTAAGCAATCAGATATAAAGTAGTAACAGGATTTTAAAATGGCAAAAGCAACATTAGAGCAATGGCGAATGTTTAAAGCGGTTGTGGATCATGGCGGGTTTGCAGGCGCAAGCGCAGCTGTACATAAAAGTCAGTCAACCGTACACCATGCTGTGCAAAAACTTGAAGCCGCCTTGCAAATTAAGTTGCTTGAAGTAAAAGGCCGTAAAGCATTTTTAACCGATAGCGGTAAGCTGATTTTACGCAGAGCCGAGTTTTTAATTGAAGAAGCGACTAAAATAGAATCGGTAGCAAGTACACTAAGCGAAGGCGTGGAAAGCACATTAAAAATAGCTGTTGATGAGGTTTTTCCACACGCTATTTTATATCAAGCACTTGCTAAAACGAGTGAGCTTTACCCTCTTTTAAAAATTGATTTAGTAGAAAGCGTGCTAACCGGTGCAAACGAATTATTACATAACTCAGTGGTTGATTTAGCTATTTCGTCAATTCCTATCTATGGAATTAGTTGCAGTACGTTATGCGATATAGAGTTTATAGCGGTTGCGCATAAAGACCATGTATTACACCAACATACTGAACAACTCAACTTTCGTGATTTAAAGCTACATAGACAAATAGTAGTTCGCGACTCAGCAACCCACACCAGTCACAATGATGGCTGGTTAGGTGCAGATATGCGCTGGACAGTAAGCCATTTACGCAACTCTATTGATATGGTTAGTCAAAATTTAGGTTACGCTTGGCTGCCAAAAACACAAATTGCACACTTAATTGAAGATCAAACCCTCATTGCACTTAATTTAGACCAAGGTACAACCCGCACTCTTAATTTATATTTAATGTGCAACGACAACGATAGGCTTGGTCCTGCAGCACAAGAATTTAAAGAGCAAATTACTGCACTTACTAATTTAGCTAATTAATAGCTATTCATTTTTTACATCGAGGTGATCTGCTACATAGGCGCCTCGCTGCCCACGCTCTTTAGCCGGCCCTACAGTGCTATCTTTACCTGTTTGCTGCTCAGTAGCTGCATTAATTACAGCACCTAATGTGATTATATAAGCGCTGATATACAACCACATCAGCATGATCACTACACCACCTAGTGAGCCATACGTTTCGTTGTAACTAGAAAAACGCGACACATAAAATGAAAAACCTATAGATGCTAAAATCCACAGCACGGTAGCAATAGACGACCCCATTGTGATCCAACGCCATTTAGCAGGTTTACGATGTGGGGCATAACGATATAAAAGTACCAATGCAAAATTAAAGGTAAAAGCCAATAATGGCCAAGAAATGAGTTTAATTAATAAATCTATACTTTCTTTTAGTCCCACTAAATTAAGTACAATAGGTAAAATACCAATAATTAATAGCGCAAAAATTGCGACTACAATCGCTCCTACCGAAAATAAAAAGCGCACTAGTTGAGCCTGAAAAAATGAGCGTTTTTCATATTCACGATAACTAATATTACATGCAGTAATAAGTGCTTGGCTGCCCTTTGAACTACTCCAAATAGTAAGTATGAGCGTACCAATTGCACTTAAGCTCAAGCTTGCACTTGATGTTTTAGCAAGGCTAGAAACCTGAGATAAAATCAGTTCACTGGTGCTTGGTGGAAGCAAAGTAACTATTTTACTTAAGTGCTCACTTATATCTGTTGGGGATGAAAAGTACGCATACACTGATACCATCGCCGCAATGGCTGGAAAAATAGCAAGTAACGCATAAAATGCCACACCGGCTGCCACTATAGATAAGTTATCTTCACTCATTTGCTTAAAAATACGTTTAACAATATCCCACCAACCTATAAAAGGGATATGTGCAGGCTGCTCTGCTTGCTGTCCTCGTTTAGCTTCTTTCATTCTAAACCTCAATATTTGTATTACGTTACTACAGCAAAATATTTGCCAAGTTATAAGCGTTTGGTACCAAACTTGCTAATATTTATCTATAAATGACTCTAACACGGAAGATAAGCCATGCTCGGTACCCTAAAAAGCAGTGTAGCGCTAAATAATACAACACCAATAACTGACGTGATCAAAGTTGATACACTTTCGTGGAATTTCTTTTATGAGCAAGGCGTGCAATTACTTCACGTAACAGCGCAAATATTACCCACTCTTTTACTCGGCATAATGCTTTTAATACTCAGTTACTTAATTTCAGGACCACTTTCTCGATTGCTTATAAAGCCCATTGACTATATGACTGACAGTAAACTGGTTCATTTAGTTGTAAGGCGCAGTATAAGCACTTTAATTATTTTATTTGGCGTGTACTTATTTTTACGTTTAGCAGGGCTTACTCAGTTTGCTGTTGCGATTATGAGTGGGACTGGGTTGATAGGTTTAATACTCGGCTTTGCTTTTAGAGACATAGCAGAGAACTTTATTGCCAGTTTATTACTGAGCGTACAAAGACCTTTTAAAATTGACGATGTAATTGAAGTGGATGGCCGATTAGGTATTGTTAAAAAAGTAACCGCAAGAGCAACCACGCTTGTTGATTACGATGGCAATCATATTCAAATACCCAATGCGACTGTATATAAAAATACTATTAAAAACCTGACTGCCAATCCAAAAATGCGCGGCAAAGTAGAAATTGGTATTGGCTACGATAACGATATACGCAGCGCACAAACTCTTGCGCTAGATATTGCCAATCAACAAAATGCGGTACTTAGCGACCCACCTGCGCAGGTTTTAATAAAAAACTTAGGCTCATCAACAATTAACTTTGTTTTGTATTTTTGGGTTAATAGCGAGCAGCACAGCCCATTAAAAGTAGGCTCACAACTTATGCGAGAGCTGGTCAATGAATTTACAACACAAAATATCAGCATGCCCGATGACGCACGAGAAAGAATTATACTCACAGCCCCTAATGAAAGTGTTTCTAGCTTAGAGCAAAAACAACCATCGCAAATACAAAGCGGAAAGAATGAAACTGTTAAGCAAGCTAAAACACTTGATGATGTAAGCAGTGATACCGATGAAATACGCGAACAAGCAGAGCAGTCTCGCGATCCAGAACAAGGGAAAAATATTATTTGAGGATGGCTCAACTCACTATTTAATTTTTACCTCAATATAAAATGAGTAGCGCTTTCGACTCAATAATTAAATAACCAACTAACGTTAATATGTATTAACGTTAGTTGACCACTTCAGCTTAAAAGTCACCTTTTTCCTCTTCTAATAACTCTAAAACCTTTGCGCCTATTTTTCTTTGACTAGTATTAACCCACAAAATTTCTACTTGGACCATATCACCAACATCAAAACTATCAATTTCAATTTCAATATCTTCATTTTTTATTCTACTCATGGCACCATCTTCAAAGTTAACGAAACAACAATAATCAACTTTGTTTTGTACAATAGCTCTGTGTGTTGAGCCTCGCACATAAGTTTTTTCAGCCATAAACCAAGGATCGTCAGAGGCTCGGTGTTTTGCAGCTTCGACTTTCTTTTCAATTTCGCTTAAGTTTAAATCTACTTTTTCAGTGCCGAATATATATTCTTCAAAAGGTGGTAACTGTTCATCTTTGTTCTTTTTTAAACTCTCATAAAAGTCTATAGCGTTTAATAAAGAATTTTGATAAGACATCTGATTATCTAAGTGCATAATCCGCTTTTTCACCTTTTCAGCTATTGGAGTCTCTGTGAGAGATTCTTCAGATATTGTTGCAAGATAGGTAATATTTGATGCTAGATCTAAATGTATTTCACCCGATGGAGTGATTTTTATCAGTGTACTTAAGCATAGGTTTTCTGTTTTAAAATCCTCGCTTACAATACAATTGCCCTTTACTAAATATAGAATTTCTTCAAATAGTGTATCTTCACTTATACCTATTTCATTTAAAGCTTTTACTACGTCTTTAATTGGATGGTAACCTTTAAATTTTCCTCGGCTAGTTTGGTTGTTACTCTTTAACCAAGTTAAAATTAAGAACCTAGAGAAGCTGTTTATTGGGGAAGTATCGTCTTTTCGATCGAACAAATTTTTAATATACGATCCTTCGCTTCCGTAGTACCTTTTATTAATCCTAAGTAATATAGTTAGAATTTTATGAAATGCGATTTTATGGGTACCCTCTGAATGCCTGATTTTAAGGATTTCTGAGGAGTCTAAATGCGCACTATTGCATAGCTCTATAAATATTTCCAAAGCCCGCCTAATATTTCTACCACTCAGGCCAACAATAATATTTCTTACAAAGTTATTATATTCAAAAATGGAACTTAAAATTGCAGTCAAATAATAAGCCCTATCCGATTTTGGATACTCAACACGAAACCCGTTTGGTAGTTCATAAGAAAGAGTTTCATTAGCTCCCCCCTCTAATTCTTTGAGGGATAACTTTACCCGGCTAACTAATACTTGCTGTAATAAGGGAGGTTCAATTCTAAAAACTAAATCCTTCAACGCAGTATCTAAAGGGGGTAAGTGTTTATAGTTATCATAGGTCTCGTCCCTCAGTGGTAATATCACTAGACACCTTAAAGAATCCTGTATCCACTGAGCTACCTGAAACATTAATAGCTGTTCTTTGGTTTCTTTTTTATCACAATTATCTAAAACTATAATTAGAGTTCTACCACGCTCGGCACAGCAAAATCTAACGAAAGCGTTGGTAGTTAAAATTTCATCGCCTTTTAATCTTAAAATTTCTTCCCTTAACCCTCTTCTCCAATCTAACGAGCCTTCATCGAAATATGAGAGATCACCTTTTTTAGCTTTATTTATTTCTGTAGCATACACTTTTTCGATAATGGATATATCGTCAAAATCAATCTCTTTTAACGTATTTTTACACCCTTCAATTACTTTCTGCCTAAGCCAGGAATAAATTTCGTCTTGGCTTAGGGGGGAGTTATTCATATCGATTCTTACAGGTGCTACTTTTTCTGTAAGTGATTTATCTAGCGCTTTATTAAAAAGATAATCAATAAATGTAGACTTTCCTGAACCAACACTACCAATAAGTAACATAACTTGTCGGTCTAAAGATTTTATATCGTTCAACTTTGAAATTATTTCACTGGGCTTTTCAGTATCCTCTAATTGAACTGCATCACTAATTGAAGTTGGATTTGCAGCACGAATTAACTTATCTATGGGCTCAATATAACGCTGTTTTCGGCGTGAACTTACGTATGCATTTTGAGAGACATACTTTCTATCATTATAAGATAAAGGATTAAAGATATTAGCTATTGCAGAGGTTACAGTTGCGCCGAAACTATTCCTATCGAGCTCTTCACCTTGAATTCCAGCTCCCCCTAGTAATGACTTTGCTCGACTGTAAGAAGATGAAGCTGAAACTTTACTTAACTCCTTTTGCAAGTGACTTTTAACTTTATCTATTGATAGAAAAACTTGCAACTCGTTCAAAGATTCACTAGTTGAATCACAATCAATGATTTTAATTTTATTTACTGGCTCGGCTTGATCTGAGTACCCGTACCAAATCTCCTTATCATTTATTGCCAATACAAATTGACAAGTATTAACGCCTGACTGGATTGATGAATTTATTTCTGTCGCATAAAGACGTGCTTCCCTATATGCTTCATCAAGTTCAATTTTTGGAGCTTTTGCCTCAATACAAATAGCGGGGTAACCATCAATAACAACTAAGTAATCAGGAAAATATAGTTTCCCTTCTTGTCCTTTACCTATTTGTAGCCTTCGAATATTTGCCTTAGTTTTAATGTACATATCATCAACACCAAGACCTACGGGATAGGCTTTATTGAGCATAGGATAAATAATCTTTTGCTCTACATCACTTTCATTATTTACTTGAGCTTGGTGCCACATATTCATCCTTAAATTTTTACTATATAAATGCCCTAACCCTGAGTCAAAAGTTAGAAAACATATTAAAATATCGCTGTTTATGAAGAGTATCTCAAATATAGGCTGTTTTTAAAGAATATTTATTTTAAAAGCATCAGCTACTTTTTTCAGCCTTTGTAAACCAGCCCCGCCATGCGTGTACTTATCAGTTATCCCACCCTTTGAAAGTTCATGACCAACTATTTACTGAATCAGTGAAAGATCAAACGAGTGGTTATTTCTTATATTACTTATGAACGTATGCCTAAAGCTGTGATAACTACGTAGTCCATCTAATTCATTCACACTAAAAGCCACTGGGGTCTCAAAGCCACTGGAAAGCCACTGGGGTCAAATCTTGACTTCATACATCATGATTTCTCATCGCCCGATTATCACTTTTTATTGAAACTCTACCTAGTGCCACAGCAGACAGCTCAAAACTAATACTTATCCTAAAATTTAAACACAAAAAAGCCCGCAGTATTAACTGCGGGCTTTTTATTGAATGAGTGAGTCAGCCGTATAAGCCGGGTTTTGTCCTTTCCGAAGAAAGTGATAATCATTCGTCTAGGCCATAAATCGCTCTATGGCTCAAGCAACCTACCCGGTTCCAACGTGGGCCACGCCATAAGGAACCCTATTTGGTCTTGCTCCGAGTGGAGTTTACCTTGCAACCGACTATTACTAGCGGCCCGGTGCGCTCTTACCGCACCCTTTCACCCTTACCAACCCGAAGATTGGCGGTCTCCTCTCTGCTGCACTTGTCGTGGGCTCACGCCCCCCAGCCGTTAGCTGGCACTCTGCCCTATGGAGCCCGGACTTTCCTCCCCCTGATCATTTTCGTCACAGGCAGCGATCATCTTGGCTGACTCGGCGCGCAGTATACATGAGGCTAATACCAAGCGCAGTAAAATTTACTCTTTTTCTTCAATAATTGTTTTATATAAAGCGTTTTTCTTCATTCCAAAGTATTCGGCTACAACGCCACATGCCTTTTTCATTGGCATTTCACTTTCAAGAAGTGCCAGCATTTTGCGCGCTTCTGGCGGAACATCGTCTATCTGCTTTGGTTTACCTGGAAGCATCAGCACTATTTCGCCGCGCTGCTTAGTAGGATCATCCGTCAAAAACTGTTTTAGCTCGCTTACGCTACCGTTAAAAAATGTTTCAAACGTTTTAGTTAGCTCTTTAGCAAATACAACTTGTTGCTCATCGCCAAGGGCTAGCGCTAAATCATCAAGGCTTGCCATAATACGGTGCGTACTTTCGTACATTATACTAGTAATGCCCGAGTTAACTGCTTCGGTAAAAAAGTCTTGGCGAGCTTTACTTTTAGCGGGCGTAAAACCAATAAACTGAAAGCGGTCGGTTGGCAAGCCTGAACAACATACGGCTGTAATTGCAGCACATGCACCGGGTACGGGTGTAACATTAGCGCCTTGTTCGCGGCATAAGTTTACAACGGCATAACCTGGGTCACTAATAAGCGGTGTACCAGCGTCGGATACTAAAGCAATATTTAAACCTTGATTTAGTTGATCGATAATTTGCTGTGCTTTTTGCTTTTCGTTGTGGTCATGTAATGCAAACGTTTTTGCCTTAATACCAAAGTGGCTAAGTAGCTTGCCAGTATGGCGAGTGTCTTCAGCAGCTATTAAGTCAACCTGCGATAATGTCGCGATGGCACGGTGACTTAAGTCGTCATAATTGCCAATTGGGGTGGCAACAATGTAAAGAGTGCCAATTTTCTGTGAATTCTCCTCATTTAACATTGAGGTCTCCTGCGTCAGTCAGTAATATAAGCAAATCGCGTTAACGTATTGGGAAATCATTGTGCGACTTAAACTAGTTAGTCTATTAATTATATTGTCAGGGTTATCGGCGTGTAGCACAACCGAAAAACCAACTAAAAACAGCGATAACGTAAGTAACCGCACTAATGCACTGCAAAATCAGGCAACCAGTGCGCAATCTATCTATCAATTGGCGCAAAACCGCCAAGGTGCCGATAAAATACAGTTATTGTATAGCGCCCGTGATGCAGCAATTAGTGAGCAAAACTGGCCTTTATTAGAGATAATTGGGAATGAGCTTGAATTAACCGCAAGTGTTGATCAAATTCAGAACCGTCTTTATATTGCATTTGCACAAAAACAACAGAATAAAAATGATCAAGCTTTGGTTATTTTACAGTCGCTAGACGGACAACTGACTCAACCTGAGCATTTTGCTTGGCATCAGTTTTTAACGGCCAGTATTTACGCATCGCAAAATTTTCCGAAAAAAGCTGCACCCTACTTTTTTAGGGCCTCTGAAACAGCAACAAAAAATAATATAGAAATCCCTCAACTTAATCAAAATTTGTGGGATAACTTAAAGCAACTTTCTTCTTACGCGCTTGAACGCTTTAACCGTGGTTCGGTTATTCAGCAAGGGTGGGCTAACCTAGCGTTATATCATCAAGTATATGCAAGTAGTGGCGTAGAGTTAGATCAAGCGATCAACAATTGGCGCAGACGCTATATTGGGCATCCGGCTTTTACTGTATTACCTGAACAAGATGAAATGCTTACTGAACTTGCTCCTATCAATATAGAGCGCTTAGTTGTGTTATTTCCACAATCGGGCCCTAACGAACGTTTAGGTGATGCCCTTAAAGCTGGCGTATTAGCTGCACTTGATACGCAAAATATCAACGACACTATTTTTATTGATGAAAACTTAAGTACAGAAGAAATTGCAGCACAACTTGAAGAAATAAAGCCTGACTTTGTAATTGGTCCTCTACTTAAAGCAAATATTGATAAACTTGCCAATGCACAAACTCTTATTGATACTCCGGTACTACATTTAAACACCTTTGATGGTGAGCGAATTTCGCTTCAGCATTATTATTTTGCACTAAACCCTGAGCACGAAGTACAACAAGCCTTAGAACACTTTTTAACTAAGGGCTATCAAAAACCTATGTTGCTTGCACCAAATAACGCAAATGGCCAACGCTTGGTTGATTACTTTAACTTACAGTGGCAACGCTATAGCGAAACCAAGCCGCAAATAGGTTTTTATAACGATAAAAAAGATATGCCTAATACAATTACCAGCTTGTTAGAAGTTGATAAATCAAAAGAGCGCATAAAAACGATTAAAGCATTATTTAAACAAGAAGTAGAAAGTGAAACGCGCTCACGCAGTGATATTGACGTTATTTATATTTTGGGTGATGCAATAGAAACACGCTTAATTAAACCTTACCTTGATGTAAACGTAAGTACATTTGCAGATCGTATTCCACTTTATGCCAGCTCTAAAAGTCATAGTAAACAAATTGACAGTACTGACAAAGGCGACTTAGACGGCCTATACTTCACTGAATTGCCGTGGATGCTCGATTCGCAAATTAAACAACATAACTTACGCCAGCAGTATGATTCGTTATGGCCAGAGCAAGTAGATATTAGCCAACGCTTATTTGCAATGGCGTACGATGCTGTATCAATATTACATGACATCAGGCAGTTAAGCGTAATGCCAGGCAATCAATATAGTGGTTTAAGCGGTAAGTTATCTGTTAATACCAGCGGCCATATAGAACGCACGCTCGACTGGGCTCAATATACAAACCGTCGCATTAAGCCTGTGCAATTAGAAACACAACGCCCGGTACCATTGTTTATGCAATCAGCGGGTGACATACAAACTATCAATTAAATTTAATTAAGGGGGCGGCATGTCGTGGTTTAAAGAGCTGTGGCACAATAGTCGCGAAAAAGGCCAGTATTATGAGCTTGAAGCGCAAAAATACTTAGTTACTCAAGGGCTAACACCCATAGAACGTAATTATTACTGCCCCTTTGGTGAGCTTGATGTCATTATGAAAGAAGGCGATACCCTTGTATTCGTTGAGGTTAAGTTTCGCAAAAATAATGCTCGTGGCGGTGCCAACTATGCGCTTAGTCCACAAAAACAAGCTCGATTAAAACGTAGTATTTATCATTACTTAGCAGCTAAAAATTTAACTAACCAAGCTCTAAGAATTGATTATGTAGCCATTACAGGAGAAGCATCTCCTAATATTAATTGGCTTAAAAATGTATTTTAAACGCAAATACAAAGATAAATTATTGGTAGGCTATGCAAGACACAATTAAAGAAATTTTTACAGAAAGCATTCAAGTTCAAATCGCTGCTGGTGAAGTGCTACCTAGTGCGCTTGAGTCAGCTGCATTTACTATTGCACAAAGTCTGATCAACGGAAATAAACTCATTTGCTGCGGTACTGCAAATTGCCACATGCTCGCTCAGCATATGGCGGGTGTGTTGGTTAATCATTATGAAACCGAACGTCCCTGCTTACCTGCAATTGCTCTATCGCAAGAAAACGTTAATCTTGGGCAAAGTACTCAAGTAGACGATCACGATACATTTGCTCGCCAAGTCCGCGCTTTTGCCCAACAAGGTGATTTATTGCTTGTATTGGCTATAAACGGCAACGAAAAACATGTTATTTCTGCCGTTGAAGCTGCACTAACTAAAGATATGAAGGTCATAGTTATGGTTGGTGATGATGGTGGCGAGTTGGTAGGCCTACTTGGACCTAACGATGTTGAAATTAGATCGCCATCTAAACGCCCTAGCCGCATTATCGAATCCCATTTAGTTAACTTACATTGTTTAAGCGAACTTGTTGATTTAACGCTTTTCCCTCAGGATGAAAATTATGTTTAAACACTCTCTTATTGTTTTAGGTACTGTTGTATTACTGCAAGGCTGCGCAGCCGCTGTTGTTGCAGGTACAGCCAGTGCAGTAACTGCAGCGAACGACCGCCGTACTATTGGCTCTCAAATTGACGATAACAATATTGAAATAAAAGCCAGTATTGCACTTAGCGAAGTAGAACGTCTTGAAAAGTTTGCCAATATAAGCGCTGTAAGCGTTAACGGTATTGTTTTACTTGTTGGCCAAGTATCTAACGAAGAAATGAGAAATGAAGCGCAGCGCACCATTGAGGGCGTTTCAGGTATTCGTAAAATACATAACCAAATTCGTATTGGCTCAAATACTGGCATTACTACACAAACTCACGACTCTTGGCTAACTTCTAAAGTAAAAGCCCAGCTACTAACAGCAAAAGACATTAGCAGTAATAACATTAAAGTAGTGACAGAAAATGCTGAAGTTTTTTTAATGGGCTTAGTATCTGACTCTGAGTCAACTCAAGCTGTAAATATTGCCCGCAATGTTTCTGGCGTAGAGCGTGTAATTAAAGTATTTGAATACTTGTAAACACAAAATACAGACATAAAAAAACCGCTTATTCAGCGGTTTTTTTTGGCATTTACTTATTATTTAATAACACGTAAATGAGAGCCTTTTTTCTTCTCAGGCTTTTCTGGTGGTGTTTCATCAATATACTCAGCTGATGAATCAACACTTTCAAGCTCTGGCACAAAATCGTCTTCGTCCTCTAAAAACTCATCTGCGGTAAAGACTGTTCCTTCGCCATTTTCACGCGCGTATATTGCAAGCACAGCACCTAGAGGTACATACACTTGCATTGGCTGACCACCAAAGCGCGCACTGAAGCTAAGTTGGGTTAAGTCTAACGAAAACTGTGTGACCGCTGATGGACTTATGTTTAAAACAATTTGTCCGTCTTGAACAAATTGTGTTGGCACTTGTACATTTGCAAATCCAGCGTCTACCACTAAATGCGGTGTACACTCGTTATCGACTATCCAATCAAAAAAAGCACGTAATAAATAAGGACGATTAGGCGTCATTATAAACGGATCTCACGCTCAGCTTCAGTTAAAGAGGCTTGGAATGACTCACGTTCAAATAAACGGATCATGTACTCTTTAAGCTCTTTAGAACCTGCACCATTAAGCTCAATACCAAACTCTGGTAAACGCCATAATAGTGGAGCTAAATAACAGTCTACTAAGCTAAACTCTTCACTCATAAAGTAAGGTGCTTCGCTAAAAATAGGTGCTACAGCAAGCAATGCTTCTGTTAGCTCTTTACGAGCTTGAGCAGCGTCTGACGTGTTGTTACTGATTTTGTCAGCTAGGCTGTACCAATCAGTATCAATACGATGCATCATTAAGCGGCTACGACCACGCATTACCGGGTAAACAGGCATTAGTGGAGGATGAGGAAAACGTTCATCAAGGTATTCCATGATGATGTTTGCCTGGTATAAACCAAGCTCACGGTCAATCAGTGTTGGCACTGTACCGTAAGGGTTAATTTCGTGAAGTGCTTCTGGCAAGTTATCTTTTTCAGCCAAATGAATATCTACACTTACACCTTTTTCCGCAAGTACAATACGTACTTGGTGGCTATACATACAGTTAGCACCAGAAAAAAGGGTCATTACAGGGCGCTTATTGGCAGCTACGGCCATGCCTATACCTCCATTAAATAACTAAAACAGCAAAAGGGGCTTAAGCCCCTATTGCAAAATTACCTTTAAAAATGTTCAACCTAATGAACATCTCTCCAGTATTCTTTCTTAAGCATAAATGCCAAGATAAACAGGATAATTAAAAATCCTATTACCTTAATACCTAGCGCTTCCGATTCAAGACGTGAAGGTTCACCCACGTACTCAAGGAAGTTTGTTAAATCACGAGCCGCTTGGTCGTATTCATCTATGCTTAATTCGCCCGTACCATCTGTTTCAGTAGCAATAACTTTAGTCACAGTATGACCATGCTCTTGTACTTCTTTAGTGATAGGTGTTGGTAAACCTTGTAGTTCTTGAAGAACGTGAGGCATACCTACCGATGGGAAAACAATGTTGTTAACCCCAAACGGACGAGATTCATCTTTATAAAACGATTTTAAGTACGTGTAAATATAATCTGGTGATTTTACACGAGCAATTAGAGTTAAATCCGGCGGAGCCGCACCAAACCATTTTGCTGCATCGTCTTTTGTAATCGCGTTAGTAATATGACTACCTACTTTAGAGCCGTCAAAAATCAACTGCTCTAAACCAACCTCTGTTGGGATACCGATATCACGAAAAGTACGTTCATAACGTTGATACTGCATTTGGTGACAACCAAGACAGTAGTTCATGAACAACTTTGCACCGCGTTGTAAAGATGGTTGATCAGTAAGGTCGTTGTTCGCTTCCATTAAAGGAACCGATGGACCCGCTGCCATAACCATGTTCGGCAACAAGTTTACTGATAAAGCAAATAAACCAATAATAAGCTTCTTCATCATTTCGTTAACCTCTCTGGCAATGGCTTAGTTTTTTCGTTCTTACTGTATACAAACAACAGTACGAAGAACATAAAGTAAGTCACAGTACAGATTTGAGAAATAATCGTTTTCATATCAGTTTGTGGAGTTGCACCCACCCAACCTAGAAGAACGAAAGTTACAACAAAACCTGCAATGTTCCATTTATGGAAACCACAACGGTAACGAACCGATTTAACTCTACCACGGTCTACCCAAGGTAGTAACGCAAGTACCACAATCGATGCACCCATCGCCGCAACACCGATTAACTTATCAGGGATTGCACGTAAGATTGCATAGAATGGCGTAAAGTACCAAACCGGGAAAATATGCTCAGGTGTTTTAAGTGGGTTAGCTGCCTCGAAGTTTGGACCTTCTAAAAAGAAGCCATTCATCGCTGGCATAAAGAACACAACCCAACAGAACAATATTAAGAAACCAACCACACCCACAATATCTTTAACTGTGTAGTAAGGGTGGAACGGTATCGCATCAACAATATCTTTCTTGTCAGTGTAATACTCATGAAATTTAAATTTAGGCTTATCTTCTTCAGCTACTGAGCCTTTCTTACGTTTAATCTCAATACCTTCAGGGTTATTTGAACCCACTTCGTGTAGAGCAACAATGTGTAAGAAAACTAAGATTACAATAACCAGTGGTAGTGCAATTACATGTAATGCAAAGAAGCGGTTAAGCGTTGCACCTGATATTACATAGTCACCACGGATCCAAAGTGTTAAGTCATCACCAATAACCGGAATAGCCCCGAATAAGGAGATGATTACCTGTGCACCCCAGAACGACATTTGCCCCCATGGTAATAAATACCCCATGAATGCTTCAGCCATTAGCGCTAAGAAAATAAACATACCAAATAACCACAGTAACTCACGTGGTTTTTGATAAGAACCGTAGATCATGCCACGGAACATATGCATATATACAACGATGAAAAACGCTGATGCACCGGTTGAGTGCAAGTAACGTAATAACCAGCCATATTCTACATCACGCATGATGTATTCTACTGAAGCGAATGCACCTTCAGAAGACGGAACAAAGTTCATCGTTAACCAAATACCTGTTAGGATTTGGTTTACTAGTACCAACATGGCTAATGAGCCAAAAAAGTACCAGAAGTTGAAGTTTTTAGGTGCTGGATACTGTGCAATATGCATGTTCCAAACACGTGTCATTGGGATACGGTCGTCTATCCAACCAATAATCTTACCAAACATTAGGCTGCCCCTTTTTCTTCGCCCACTAAAATAGTGGTCTCATCAAGAAAAGTATAAGGTGGTATCTCTAAGTTTAATGGAGCAGGTACCGATTGAAATACACGGCCAGCCATATCAAATTTAGAACCATGACATGGGCAATAGAAGCCATCATCGGTTCCTTCAACTTTCTCACTAAAGTTACCTTGGAAAAAGCCAGGTGAACACCCTAAATGCGTACAAATACCTACAGCCAGAAAGATTTCTGGACGTAATGAACGGTAATCATTTGTTGATGATTCTAATTGTTGTGGCTCTTGCGAATGCGGATCACGAAGTTGACCTTCATGTTCTTTCATTTGCTCAAGCATTTTTGGGGTCCGTGATACAACCCATACAGGTTTACCACGCCACTCGACACGTATTAATTGTCCCGGTTCAAGTTTGCTGATATCTACTTCTACAGGCGCACCCGCAGATTTAGCTCGCTCACTTGGATTCCAAGACGCAATAAAAGGAACAGCAGCCCCAGCCGCACCAACACCACCTACAACAGAGGTAGCTATGGTTAAAAAGCGACGTCGGCCATTGTCTACAGGCGCATTGCTCATCCACTTATCTCCACTATGATTCTCAACACTTGCTATATTGAGAACATCAGTTACAGCAGGTTAATTATTCGAATTTTTAAAATAGAAGCGATCATAATTAAAACCCTTGATTAAAACAAGGTTATTCAAAGCCCTATGCTCGAATAAAACTAACTTGATCAAAACTTGATTAAGTAAGCTCGAGAATAAAGCCGAACGACTATAATAACGCTTCTGTAAAAACAATATACTGACCAAGATCAACACCACTAAGAGGAAACAGTAAAAACTGTACATAGTGCGGTTAAACTCACTCATTTTACTTCAATGCCAATTGTAGCAAAAAATTCCACCAATTAACTGATGGATTTAAACTAATTACGATAATTATTTAACTTTTTTGCAGCTATCTGAGTGTTTTTTAACTTTCGTTTGATTAATACGCAGTTATTAATCAATTTGATCATCATTAATTGCTGCAATCACCCAGTATCACCGTCGATATAAATAACTTTATATTAAGTTGCAAATGTAAACATTTTGATTTGAAAACAAAAAACCCAGCATAAGCTGGGTTTTTGAATTCTTGATAACGTATAGATTAACGTTTTGAGAACTGTGGACGCTTACGCGCTTTCTTAAGACCCACTTTCTTACGTTCAACTTTACGTGCATCACGTGTAACAAAACCTGCTTTACGAAGTTGTGAACGTAATGATTCGTCAAACTCCATAAGTGCACGAGTGATACCATGACGGATAGCACCAGCTTGACCAGTTGTACCACCACCAGAAACGGTGATGTAAAGGTCAAATTTTTCAGTCATATCAACTAGCTCAAGAGCTTGATGAACAACCATGCGTGCTGTTTCGCGACCAAAATACTCTTCTAGAGAGCGTTTGTTGATTACGATGTTACCAGTGCCTGGGCGTAAGAATACGCGAGCACTTGAACTTTTACGACGACCTGTACCGTAGTATTGATTTGCCATGATGGTGCTCCTTAAATGTCTAGAACCTGAGGCTGTTGTGCAGCATGGTTGTGCTCAGTACCTGTGTAAACTTTAAGTTTACGGTACATAGCGCGGCCTAAAGGACCACGTGGCAACATGCCCTTAACAGCCTTCTCGATGATCATTTCAGGCTTTGCAGCTTGAAGTTTATCAAAAGTAGTAGACTTAAGACCACCTGGAAAACCAGAGTGTGAATAGTACACTTTGTTTTTGAATTTGTTACCAGTTACAGTAACTTTTTCAGCGTTGATAACGATGATATAATCACCAGTATCTACGTGCGGTGTATATTCAACTTTATGCTTACCGCGTAGGCGATGAGCGATTTCAGTAGCGATGCGACCTAAAGTTTTACCTTCAGCGTCAACTACGTACCAGTCACGTTTTACTGTTTCTGGTTTAGCAACAAACGTTTTCATTTATAAAAATCCAATGTTTTTCAATTAAAACCACAAGTAGTTAATATTAACTACTGCTCTAAGTTTGCTATAACCCCTTCGAGTTTTAGACTTTTGCGCCGCTCACAAGTGGCTAGACTATATGAGGGCATAGAACGCAACGTGGCAGACGCGGGAGTATACCAGCACTTAAAACACATTGCTACTCGCCGGTTGTTTTTTCCACAAGAAATTTTAGAAATAAGAAGTACTATATATGCACCTCTTATTTTTAATGGCTAACCTATTACACTTTTACCTACTAATTTAAACCAAATGCTCTCTAGCTAAATACTCTAGAGACTGCATTTCTTGCAAACGGCTTATACAGCGCTTAAATTCAAAGTTTAAATTACCTTGGGTATAAAGTTCGGTAATAGGTTTTTCAGCCGATATAATTAAAGTTACATGGCGCTCGTAAAATTCATCCACTAAAGCAATAAAGCGTCTAGCGGCATCATCATTAGTTTGCCCGAGCTGTTTTACGTTAGAAATAATCACCGTATTATATAAGCGGCTAATCTCCATGTAATCAACCTGACTACGCGCTGTTTCGCATAATTCACTAAACTCAAACATCACCACGCATTTAGCTACTTTTCGCGTTTTGATTAAACGACCTTCTATCTCTATCGGCTCATCTAATTGTCCAGGCTCTGACGATAGCTTATCGAAGTATTCAAATAAGTTTTTATCCGCTTCTTTATCTAACGGACTATGAAAAATTTCGGCTTGCTCTAAGGTACGCAACCGATAATCAATACCTGAGTCTACATTAACTATTTCTGTATTGAGCTTAACCAGTTCTATAGCAGGGACAAAGCGGGCACGCTGCAAGCCATTTCTGTAAAGCTCATCAGGCACTATATTAGATGTAGCAACAAGTACTATACCCCGTGCAAATAGCGCTTCCATTAAGCCACCTAGCAACATAGCATCGGTAATGTCTTGAACAAAAAACTCATCAAAACAAATTATGTCTGTTTCAGCTTTGAAAGTGTCGGCTATTTTTTCTAATGGATTAGCCGTATTGTTTAGTTTTTTAAGCTCATTATGCACTCGGTGCATGAATCGATGAAAGTGCACGCGCATTTTACGTGTGCCCGGTAGTGATTCGTAAAAAGTGTCAACTAAATAAGTTTTACCACGCCCTACTCCACCCCAAAAGTACAAACCTTTTATAGGCGCAGGTTCATCTTTACTAAATAACTTAGCAAAAAAACCTTTTTGTTTTGGCTTTGCCTGAGTCAGGTCATCGTATAGACGTTGTAAATGGCGCACAGCATTTTCTTGTGCTGCGTCGTGTACAAAGTCATCTCGCTTTAAGTCTTGTTGGTATGTTTGCCAAGGAGTCATATCTATTTACAGTTAAAACACAGTTTAATTTGCAAAGCATATTAACACGCATCATAACTCGGGGTATATTACACTTAGTATGATTTATAATTGAATCGGCATTCGTTAGTTATTTTCCCAAAGGGGTAGTTTTTATGGGCACAGTTATGTGGGTAGGTTTAATTGTTATTGCTGCTGTTGTAGCATTTTTTATTGGCGCATTTGTTACTAAAAAACAATTCAAACAAGATGAATTAAAAGAGCAGGCAGAGCAAGCTGAAAATGCGTTAGAGCAGTATCGTCAAGATGTAGCTGATCATTTAGCGAATACTGGCAAGCTCGTAAATAAAATGAAAGAAAACTATGATCAACTGCTTAGTCACGTTGAAGAAACAAACCAACTTCTTCTAGAAGATAGAAATAAAGCACCAGCAGAACCTTATTTTTCTAAAGAAACAACAGAACAACTACAAGCGTCTTTAAAAGAGCGTCGTTCAGATCGTTCTTCAGCCGCAGCACAACCAGCTGATTATGTATCGGGTGAATCTGGTTTATTTGCTGGTCAAAATAAAGTTTCAGAACATTCTAAAGTATCTTGATGAACTTTTTTTAGACCCCATAGTCTTTAGATATAACAGCTTTGTTGTTTTATCTTAATAAACCAAAAAGGGCTGCTTTTAAAGTAGCCCTTTTTGTTTTTGCTTTATCTTAAGTGGAGTTACCCCTGACTATGAAAATGAAATTATCACTTATCAGCGCAGCTATTCTATCTACAAGCTTATTAATGAGCCCTGTAGCGTCTTATGCAAAAATGCCAATTGCAGTAAATGGTCAACAACTACCCACTCTTGCCCCCATGCTAGAGAAAATATCTCCTGGTGTTGTAAGTATCCAAGTTTCAGGCTCTAAAGAAGTACGCCGCCGTGCAGATCCACTCGAATATTTTTTTGGACAGCAACAGCCTCGCAGTCAAAAACGCCAATTTAGTGGATTAGGTTCTGGGGTCATTATTGATGCTGATGAGGGCTATGTAGTGACTAATAACCACGTAATCCAGGACGCCGAAAAAATGGTAGTTACTCTCGAAGATGGCCGTGAATTTGAAGCTACTAAAATTGGTACTGACACAGAATCAGACATCGCTCTTTTACAAATAGACGCTGATGACTTAACCGAAATCAAACTCGCTAACTCAGATAATTTACGGGTGGGTGACTTTGCTGTCGCTATTGGTAACCCATTTGGTCTTAGCCACACAGTTACATCAGGTATTGTTAGCGCCCTTGGTCGAAGTGGTTTAAACATTGAGGGCTACGAAGATTTCATTCAAACCGACGCAGCTATTAACCAAGGTAATTCTGGCGGTGCCTTAGTTAACCTCAATGGTGAGTTGATTGGTATTAATACCGCTATTTTAGGTGCTTCTGGCGGCAACGTGGGCATTGGTTTTGCGATTCCATCTAATATGATGAAAAATCTAGTCGATCAAATTATTGAACATGGTGAAGTGCGTCGAGGCTCGTTAGGCATTTCTGGTCGTCCACTTGATGCTGGACTTGCAAAAGCACAGCAACTTGATGTCAAACAAGGTGCTTATGTAATGCAAGTAATGGACGACACTGCCGCAAGTAAGGCTGGAATTGAAGCTGGTGACGTTATTGTTAGCATAAACGGTGGCGACATTAGTGGCTTTCATGAACTACGTAGTAAAATTGCTACGCTAGGTGAAGGCCGTGAGATAAAACTAGGCATTTACCGCGATGGTAAAATTAAAACAGTGAAAGTAACTCTTGATGGTGCATCAGGTGTTACAGCGACCGGTGAAGAGCTGCATCCTGCATTCCAAGGCGCGACACTTGAAAATGTACAAAAAAACAGTAATAAAGGTGTTGAGGTTACTTCTGTAGATCCTCGCTCACCGTCTGCCCGTGTTGGCCTTGAAGAAGGCGATATTATTATGCAAGTGAATCGTCAACGAGTAGAAACAATTCGCGACATGAATAAAATCATCGACAGTACAAAAGGTAATATAGTACTTGGCGTGCAACGTGGTCGTGAGTCTATATTTATTTTAATTCAGTAATAAATAGCACTATTAATGTAATAAAAATAACAGTGGCACTTGCCGCTGTTATTTTTTTTATGTCATCATAAAGAGATTGCTCACTTACATAATAAGAAAATCGTGCTGAAACTAATAAAATTTATTCTTCCCCCTTTATTTGCAGGCCTAAGTATTGCTTTTTTAGTGGTTTTTTTCAGCCCTAATATGCGAGCGGCTTTACTTCCAAATGTTCCCCTACCAAGCGCAATGAGTTCGAGTCACCTGAGTTTTTCTGATGCAGTTAAACGAGCTGCTCCTTCTGTGGTTACTATTTTTTCAGAAAGTATTTCCAAAGAACCTCGTTATAAAAGAAAAAACACGGTACAAGAGCTAGGCTCTGGCGTCATCATGTCGCAAGACGGTTACATTCTTACCAACTACCATGTTGTTAATAATGCAGATCAAATTATGGTTATTCTAACCGATGGCAGACGCTTTTTTGATGTACAGCTAATTGGTTTTGATACTATTACTGATTTAGCCTTACTTAAAATAAATGCAGATCACCTTCCGGTAATTCCTGTAAATGATAGCTATGTATCCAGTGTAGGCGATGTTGTACTTGCCATAGGTAACCCGCTTAATTTAGGCCAAACAATCACGCAAGGCATTATTAGCGCAACGGGTAAGCAAAAAATTACAGACAGTCCGTACAATAACTTATTGCAAATGGATGCGGCTATTAATGTGGGCAACTCTGGCGGCGCATTAGTTAACTCCAATGGTGATTTAGTCGGCATTACTTCTGCGCAGTTTAAAACGCGTGAGAACTTGAATATTCAAGGAATATTCTTTGCGGTTCCTTACTCACTTGCTAAAAAAGTAATGGGTAAGCTCATTCGTCATGGTCGCGTTGTGCGTGGCTATTTAGGCTTTGAGGGCACAGCAGTAGATAGTACCGGCAAGGAAGTAAACGACAGCCTAACCCCAGTTACTGGCATGCGTATTACTAATTTAGACCCTTTGGGACCAGCATGGCAAGCGGGCATTGAAGAGCAAGATATTGTTATTAAAATTGCAGGGCTTTCGGTAGCAAATCCACAAAAAGTGTTGGAAGAAATAGGTAATACAGAACCAGGTAAAGAAATAGAATTTGAGCTTTACCGGAATGGTAAAATAGAAAAAATCATGGTGGTGGTAGCTGAGCTTGAAACAAAGCTTTAATAAAAAATAATACCAACTTTCATAAATCGTCAATAAAAAGGTCGGATAGCAATTTGCGTATCCGACCTTTTTAAAATAGCTTAGCTAGTTAAATATCTACTTAACTACTTCGACGTTTAATATTTGCGCCTAATGCACTTAGCTTATCTTCAATGCGCTGATAGCCTCTATCAACGTGATAAATACGGTCAACAACCGTTTCACCCTGTGCCACTATACCCGTTAAGATTAAGCTAGCTGAAGCGCGTAGGTCGGTTGCCATCACTTGCGCGCCCGTTAGGCTCTCAGTCTCACCACAAATTGCGGTATGCCCTTCTAAACGAATATTAGCGCCCATACGCTGCAACTCAGGTACATGCATAAAACGGTTTTCAAAAATCGTTTCTGTAATAGTCGCACTACCATTCGCTACTACATTTAATGCTGTAAACTGAGCTTGCATATCCGTAGGGAAACCTGGGTGTGGAGCTGTTTTAATATTTACGGCTCTCAGTTCTCGGCCGCGCATATCAAGATAAATACTGTCGTTATGTACTTCTAAGTGTGCATTTGTTGCACGTAGCTTTTCAATCACAGGCTCAAGAGAATGAAAGTCAGTGTTTTTGCAAAGTACTTCACCGCCTGCCATTGCTGCAGCGACTAAAAACGTACCTGTTTCTATTCTATCTGGTAAAATGCTGTGCTCGCATCCTGCTAAACGCTCAACGCCTTCAACTTCAATGCGGCTAGTGCCTGCACCCGTAATTTTAGCGCCCATAGCAATTAAGCAGTTAGCTAAATCAATTATTTCGGGCTCGCGTGCAGCGTTATCAAGTATGGTTTTACCATCAGCGAGGGCAGCTGCCATCAATAGATTTTCGGTAGCGCCTACGCTTACCATTTCCATAAAGATTTCAGCGCCTTTTAAGCGACCGTTTACCTTGGCATTAATATAACCATTTTCAACGTTAATTACCGCGCCCATGCGCTCCAAACCCTGAATATGAATATCAACAGGGCGAGCACCAATAGCACACCCACCAGGTAAAGACACTTGAGCTTCACCAAAACGAGCAACTAAAGGGCCTAATGCAAGTACAGAGGCACGCATTTGCTTAACTAAGTCGTATGGCGCTAATGTCTTATTAACCGTTGCGCCGTCAATCACTAGCGTATCGCCGTGCCAATTAACATCAGCGCCTAGAGTTTTTAATAAGGCTTCAGTGGTCACTATATCGCGAAGGCGCGGTACATTAGTAAATGTACTTTTTCCATCAGCTAATAATGAAGCAAACAAAATAGGAAGTGCGGCATTTTTAGCGCCAGAAATAGTCACTTCACCAGCAAGTGAAGTACCACCTTGAATTACAAATTGATCCATTAAGAGGCCCTATTTATTGCGGTAAAATAAATTTTTGTTCACGCTTCCACTCTACAGGAGTAAATGCACGAATAGATACTGCGTGAATTGTGCCATCTGAAATTGTATTCATTAATGGGCCATAAACTAGCTGCTGCTTTTTAACTCGGCTTAAACCGTCAAAGCATTCACCTACTGCAACAACTTCATAATGACTACCATTGGCTTTTACATGTACTTCAGCTAATTGAAGTTCTTCGCGTAATAATGTTTCGACTTGGCTAGTTTCCATAACTCTCACTCAAATAGGGTTGTAACCTGACCCAGTTGCATTAAATTTTGCAATTGCTCAGGTAGGTTTTGCAATTCAAGGCGAATGCCTTGCTGCTTTAATTCTGCAAAAGAGTGAATTAACCAAGCTAAGCCCGCTGTGTCAACCCTAGATACACCACTTAGGTCGAAATAGATGATTTTATGCTTGGTTAATAGCTTGTTGTTCAGAAGCTGTTCATCGCCAATTGAATTTCGAGTAAGCTCACCGTTTACTCGAAAATGTTGTCCATCAACTTGGCTTATTGCCAATTTAGTCATTCGAGTTACTGCCTCTAAACTGAACTGGTAGCTGACTCTTTTGCTCTAAAAGGTTACTTACATTATCAATACCTTGCTGACGCAAAATACCTTGTAGCTCACTTTGTTTTGCATCTAGTAAACTAATACCTTCAGCAATCATATCGTACGCGCGCCATTCACCGTCACGGTCTTCGCGTACTTTAAAATCGATTCTGATATCAGGTTTACCATCTTCAATAATTTTAGTTTTAACGACAACGACATCTTTGCCTTTAAATGCTTGTTCTGCACCAAACTCAACTTTTTGGTTTGTATATTGAGTGAATACACCTGCATAAGTAGCAACTAAGTACTCTCTAAAAACACCAATAAAGCGTTGAATTTCTTTAATTGCTTTGGCTTTTTCAGCTTCGTCGGTAATTGCACGTACTTTAGATACTTCACTACCTAGTACGCGAAGTGCTGCATATTTGTAGTCGATATAAGGCATTAATTCATCTTCAACGATTACGCGAAGATGCTCTTGATTTTTAACAATTAATGGCTGATCTTTTTTAATACGTGCAAATGTATTATCGGCAACTTGGCGTACCATTTTATTTGGATCAACCAATTTAACATCTGCTGCACTTACGCTTTGAGTTAGCGTCATTGTGCCAATTGCTACAATAGCTAAAAACTTTTTCAACATAATAATTACTCACTACCTTGGTTGAATAAAAACTGCCCGATTAATTCTTCAAGTACAATGGCAGACTTAGTATCAGTAATTGAATCGCCATCACCTAGTGCTTTACTTTCCACACCAAACAAATCGTCAATTGCTTCATCTTGCTTGTTTTCAGTCACTGTTTCGCCTAAACAACGTTGCTTAGCTGAATCTGGAGAAATTACAGGGTGAATACCTAAGTACTGCTCACCTAAAATACCCGACGTTAAAATAGAGATTGAGCTTGTGTCTGAAAAACGACATAAATACTGTGCATCAATGGTCATGTTTACCACTGGTAAAAACTCTTGTGGGTGTACATAAATTGATTCAACACGACCAATTACAACACCACCTACTTTTACCGGCGCACGCGCTTTTAATGAGCCAATGTTTTCAAACTTGGCATTAAGCGTATATGTTTCGCCAGAGCCACTAATACCTGAATTGGCAACTTTAAGTGCGAGCATCGCAAAAGCTAAAATGCCAAGTGCTACAAAAAAACCAACTAAAATTTCTAATTTCCGTGAATTCATTATCTATACCCTATTAGCTGGTAAACATTACCGCTGTCAAAATAAAGTCAAAACCTAAAACTGCTAATGACGAATGAACAACCGTTTCGGTGGTTGCTTTGCTGATCCCTTCTGAGGTCGGCACACAGTCATATCCTTTATAAAGCGCAATCCAGGTCACCACTATGGCGAATACAAAACTCTTAATAATACCGTTTAGTATGTCTTGCTGAAACGACACTTGTGATTGCATGATTGACCAAAAACTACCTGTATCAACCCCCAGCCAATCTACACCCACTAAATGAGCGCCTATGATTGCTACGGCTGAAAATATCAATGCAAGCAATGGCATGCTTATAAAACCCGCCCAAAAGCGCGGTGCAATAATACGTTTTAGCGGATCGATTGCCATCATCTCAAGTGATGAAAGTTGCTCTGTTGCTTTCATTAAGCCAATTTCAGCAGTCAATGCGCTACCTGCGCGTCCTGCAAATAGTAATGCAGTAACAACCGGGCCCAGTTCTCGCAATAAACTCAGTGCCACTAACGGCCCTAAACTATCCTCAGCGCCATAACCAACTAATACGGTGTAACCTTGTAGAGCCAACACCATGCCGATAAACAAACCCGACACCATAATAATCAGCAACGATTGCGAACCGACCATATAAAGTTGGCGAACAAGTAACGGTGTGCCTTTTTTAAAATTAGGAACATGCGCAAGCGCACTAAACAGCATATAAGCCGAACGGCCAAGAGCCGCAAAACGTCCTAGCGTTTTATGCCCTAGCTTTTGAAATAAATCCAACATTATGCTTTTTCTCCAAGCAGTTCATCTGCATAAGCTTGAGCCGGAAAATGAAATGGTACAGGACCATCCGACAAGCCTTTTAAAAACTGTTGAACTAAAGGAGATTCATGATTGCGCATTTCATCAGGAGTACCACAACCAATTACACCTTGATCGGCGATAATTATAACGTGATCGGCAATACTCATTACCTCTGTCACATCGTGTGTCACAATTAAAGACGATAAACCCAATACTTCGTTAAGCGACTTAATTAGCTTAACCAATACGCCCATCGAAATAGGGTCTTGTCCTGCAAATGGTTCATCGTACATGATTAGCTCTGGATCAAGTGCTATAGCGCGCGCAAGTGCAGCACGTCTTGCCATACCGCCCGATAACTCAGAGGGCATTAAATCTTTAGCGCCACGTAGCCCAACCGCTTGCAATTTCATTAATACAACTAATCGAATAAGGTCTTCACTTAGCTTTGTGTGCTCTCTTATAGGAAACGCAATATTGTCAAATACCGACATATCAGTAAACAGCGCACCACTTTGAAAAAGCATGCTCATTTTAGTACGTGCTTCGTATAACTCTTTACGAGACATTTTAGGAATGCTGCCACCTTCAAATAAAATATCACCTGAATCTGGTTTAAGCTGACCACCAATTAAACGCAACATAGTGGTTTTGCCAATTCCGCTTGGCCCCATGATCGCAGTAATTTTACCTTTAGGAACGCTAAAACTCATATTTTTATATATGATTCTATTGCCTCTCGAAAAGCTAACATCCTTGACTTCTACTATTGATTGCGACAAGTCGCTCTCCATAAAAATGTTCACTAGTGCACCTATTTTAAAGCTTTTTTGTCAAAGATGGAAAAAACAATTCGTAAGATTTTGTAATACACCCATGAAAAGGATTATAAGACTCGCTCAAAACAGCTTAACCCCGGCTTAAATTTTTAAATTAGCTGTTTAAAAGCAGCATTGTTACGTAGTTGACCTTACTCTTTTATTTATACTTTCATCTTGGCTTTTGTTACTATTCGCGCCATCCGTATTTTGTATAACTGGCTTAACACAATGGTTACCTCGTTTGTTATTTTAATTCTTGGTTTTGCAGCTCTTGTTTGGAGTGCAGACAGGTTTGTTTATGGCGCTGCGGCTCTTGCTAAAAACTTTGGTGTACCTACACTTATTGTTGGTTTAACCGTGGTAGCTATGGGCTCTTCAGCACCCGAAATGATGGTTTCAGCCTCTGCCGCTTTGGCTAATAAAACCGACACAGCAGTTGGTAATGCTGTTGGTTCTAATATTACAAACATTTTACTTGTGTTAGGTATCACAGCTTTATTTCGCCCTCTTTCAGTTTCATCAAGTACATTAAAACGCGAAATGCCATTGGTAATGCTCGTATCTTTAGTTACTTGGTATGTGTTCTCAGATAACTACTTTTCATTTAATGAAGGTGTTGCACTTTTGGTTGGCTTTATCGTATTCATCGGTGGGTTAATTATTGTATCTATGCGTGCAAAAAACCAAGATGACCCATTTGTCTCAGAAGCCTGCGACGATGTACCAAACGATGTACCTACGAAAAAAGCGGTATTTTGGTTAGTTGTCGGCATGATACTCCTACCTGTTAGCTCTCATTTTTTAATAGGATCGGCTGTCGATATTGCTAAATACTTTGGCTTAAGCGACCTAGTAATTGGTTTAACGATTATTGCCATTGGTACTAGCTTGCCAGAACTTGCCGCTTCGGTTGCAGGTGTACTTAAAAATGAAGATGATTTAGCACTAGGTAATATTGTTGGCTCAAACATATTTAATATTCTAGCGGTATTACCACTTGCCGGTATTATTAACCCTTCTGCCATTGACCCATCATTAGTAAGTCGAGATGTATTAATTATGATTGGCGCAACACTTGCCCTAATTATTATGTCATTGAACTTTAGAGGCACCCAACGTATCAATAGAGTAGAAGGCGGCTTATTGCTAATAGCGTTTTTGGGTTACCAAGGGTATATTTTTAGTCAAGTAGGGTAAATGATGGCAACGCTAAATTTTATTGAACAAGGCCTTCGCGTTTTAGATGTTGAACGCCAAGCACTTAGTGATATTGCACAATATGTAGATGAAAATTTTCATAACGCGTGCCAATTAATGTACGACTGCGAAGGCCGTATTATTGTCATTGGTATGGGTAAGTCAGGTCATATTGGCAATAAAATAGCGGCAACCCTTGCAAGCACTGGCAGTCCAGCATTTTTTGTTCACCCTGGTGAAGCAAGTCATGGTGATTTAGGTATGATCACTAAAAATGACGTGGTTATGCTTATTTCTAATTCAGGGGAGACCAGCGAAGTTTTAAATATCATTCCGGTTTTAAAACGACTTGGTGCCAAAATGATATCGATGACTGGCAATACGCAATCAACCATGGCGACCCTTGCTAATGTACATGTGTGTATTAAAGTAGAAAAAGAAGCCTGTTCATTGGGTCTAGCTCCTACATCAAGTACCACTGCAACGCTTGCGATGGGCGATGCCATGGCAGTTGCATTATTAGAAGCTCGCGGGTTTACAGCTGATGACTTCGCGCTATCTCACCCAGGTGGTAGTTTAGGCAAGCGCTTATTACTTACTTTAAAAGATGTTATGCACAGCGGCGCAAATACACCTATTATTAGCGTTTCACAAACAGTTAAAGACGCCCTTATTGAAATGTCTGCTAAAGGGCTAGGTATGACAGCCATTGTTGATGAAGATCAGCAGCTCGTGGGATTATTTACCGATGGCGATTTGCGTCGTATTTTAGAGCAGAGAATTGATATTCATACAACACAAATAGATGTTGTTATGACTAAGTCATGTACTACGGCTACACAAGATATTTTGGCTGCTGAAGCGCTTAATATTATGGAACACAAACGTATAAATGGCTTAATCGTCGTCAATGATAAAAACCAACCTATTGGCGCATTAAACATGCAAGACCTATTAAAAGCAGGAGTGTTATAAATGCAATTTGAAGAACTCTATCAACCGCTGAGCGATGATGCAAAAGCACGCGCTAAAAAAGTAAAGCTACTTATATGCGATATTGATGGTGTATTTTCTGATGGCCGTATTTATCTTGGTAATCAAGGTGAAGAGCTAAAAGCATTTAATACAAAAGATGGTTTTGGCATTAAAGCGCTTATAAACAGTGGCTTTGAAGTGGCTGTAATTACTGGTCGTCATTCACAAATAGTGCAACAACGTATGAGCAGCTTAACCGTACAGCATATTTATCAAGGCCAAGAAAATAAGCTCATTGCCTATCAAGAGCTAAAAGACAAACTCAACCTTAGCGATGAACAAATTGCTTATATCGGTGATGATGGTCCTGACATGCCCGTTATGGAATTAGTCGGCTTTGCTGTTGCAGTAAATGATGCCCATCCACTTATTAAACGTTTATCACACTATGTAACGCAAATGCCTGGCGGCTTTGGTGCAGTAAGAGAGCTCACCGACTTACTTATGCTTGAAAATGGTAAAGCATTGACTACACAAGGCACTAGTTCATGAATGCAGCGCGCATAATATTAAGCGTTTTATTCATTAGCTGTATGGTTTGGCTTTGGTACCCTTATTTTACACAAACAAATATTGTGCCTCAGACTGAGCCTGAAGTTATTGCCAAGCCTGATTACATAGCCATAGAACTCAAACAAACAGCCTATGACGAACAAGGTAAAATTAGCCACAAAGTCACTGCGGCTAAAATGGAGCTATATCAACAATTAGGTTTTACGTTTTTTGAAAAACCTATTTTTACTTTATATAACGAAAAGCAAACGTGGCAAATAAATGCAGACGAAGCAACATTATACGAAGACAAACAATTAATTTTAGAAGGCAATGTGGTTGCCAAAAACTTAACCGATAACGCCATGATAGACAAAATCAATGCTGATAATATTCAGGTAGATATAAAGCTATTAACAATGCGTTCGGAGCAACCCGTTATCATCACTGGACCCAATTTAAAAATCACTGGTAAAGGCCTAGAAGCCGACTTAAAAACCGAAGTGATAAAACTAATTAACCATACGCGAACCATATATTATGACCAATAAAATATTAAAATCACTTATTATTCCTACACTTATACTAGCGTTTAATAGTAGTGCTGCAGAGCAAAACACGCAACCGGCTGCAAATCAAATTTCAATAAGCGCCGATAAGCAAGAAGGTCAATTAAAAGCTAACGTGGGTATTTTTGAGAAAAACGTTGAAATTATTCACGGTAACCGCCGTATCACAGCAGACCGCTTAGAAGTACATAAACGCGATGAACTTGGCGATAATAAACAATTATTAATTGCTACAGGTAGCCCTGCGCACTTTGAAGAAAAGCAATCAGATGGCACGACTATGAGCGCCAGTGCTGACGAAGTACGTTATGATGTATCTAAGCGTTTTTTAACGCTTGTTGGTAATGCACAAGTATCGCAAGCGGGACAAAAAATAAATGCTAAAAGCATTACCTACGATATAGAGCAGCAGCTAATCAGTGCCGAAAAAGATGAAAACTCAACTGACCGCGTTCACACGATTTTAGTGCCTATCGAAACTAAAAAAAGTAAAAAAGACGATAAAGGTCAGCCATGAGTACATTAAAAGCAGAACTATTAGCAAAGAGCTATAAAGGTCGTGAAGTTGTCAAAAACGTCGGCCTTGAAGTAAAAGCAGGCAGTATTGTTGGTTTACTTGGTCCTAACGGCGCAGGTAAAACCACCACGTTTTATATGATTGTGGGACTTGTACCTAGCGACAAAGGTAAAATCTCTATCGATGATAACGATATTACTCTTTTACCTATGCATAGTCGTGCTAGATTAGGCATTGGCTACTTACCACAAGAGTCTTCAATTTTTAGAAAACTGACTGTTTATCAAAACTTAATGGCAATTTTAGAAACACGCAAAGAGTTAAATAAACAAGCCCGAGAAGACACGCTCGATAAATTATTAGATGAATTTAGCATACAACACATTCGTGATAGCCAAGGTATGGCATTATCGGGTGGCGAACGTCGCCGCGTGGAAATAGCACGTGCGCTGGCAGCCGATCCTAAATTTATATTATTGGATGAACCATTTGCAGGTGTTGACCCGATTTCTGTATTAGATATAAAGAAAATAATAGAACATCTCAAAAATCGTGGGATTGGTGTATTGATTACCGATCATAATGTAAGAGAAACCCTTGATGTTTGTGAAAAAGCCTACATTGTTTCTCATGGGGAGCTGATTGCATCAGGTACTCCAGAACACGTATTAAATGATAAAACAGTACGCGATGTTTACTTAGGCGAGCAATTTAGGCTGTAACATTTACGCCATGTCTTTAAGCATCTGCTAGTATTAATTATAACAACATAAAAGGATTGTTAGAGATACATGAGGCAATCACTACAGCTGCGCATGGGCCAGCAACTTACAATGACTCCACAGCTGCAACAAGCTATTCGTTTGTTGCAACTCAGTACATTGGATCTCCAGCAAGAAATACAAGAAGCTCTCGACAGCAACCCGCTATTAGAGGTTGAAGAACCAGACTATTCCGAAGACGCTGCAGGTAAAAACGAGCAAAAAGCTGATACCGATGACATAACTGTTAGCGCATCTGCCGATGATGCTCCAAGCGAATACGAACAAGATAGTGGTGAAGCACTTGCAAAAGACACGCTAAGTGACGACATGGCTATGGATGTTAGCTGGGATGAGTACATGAGTGCCGCCCCTGCAGCATCATCAGGTCCAATGCCTGAAGACGAATCAATATACCAAGGCGCCTCAACAGAGACGCTTCATGAGTATTTAATGTGGCAATTACAACTAACGCCATTTAGCCCTACAGACGAAGCCATCGCTATTGCGATTGTAGAAGCAGTTGATGATTCAGGTATTTTAACACTAAGCTGCGAAGAGATTTTAGAAAGCTTTAATCAAGAAAACGAAGAAGATAACGAAGTCGAACTTGATGAAATTGAAGCAGTACTAAAGCGCATCCAACTGTTTGATCCTGTCGGTATTGCTGCACGTAGTTTACAAGAGTGTTTGTGTATTCAGCTTAACCAGTTTGATAAAGAAACACCTTACATTAATGAAACAAAAATGATTTTAACCGAGCATATTGATTTATTAGCTGCTCGTGACTATCGTACATTAATGAAGAAAACTAAGCTCAAAGAAGAAGAGCTTAAGGAAGTAATGACATTAATACATACTCTTAGCCCTAAACCTGCAGATACTATTGTAAGAGAAGAATCTGAGTATGTTATTCCTGATGTGTCAGTTAAAAAAATTAAAGGCCGCTGGGTTGTTGAGTTAAACCCAGACAGCATGCCTAAAATTCGTGTTAATAGCCAATACGCGGCAATGTCTCGCACTGTAAAATCCAGTGGTGACAGCCAGTTTATTCGCTCGCATTTACAAGAAGCTAAATGGTTTATTAAAAGCTTAGAAAGTAGAAACGACACGCTATTAAAAGTGACAAATTGTATTGTTAAGCAACAACAAGGCTTTTTTGAACACGGTCCTGAAGCCATGAAACCAATGGTTTTAAATGATGTTGCTGAAATGGTAGAAATGCACGAATCAACAATTTCGCGCGTAACAACCCAAAAGTATATGCACACACCCCGTGGTATATTTGAGCTTAAATATTTTTTCTCAAGCCATGTAAGCACCGAAAACGGTGGTGAATGTTCATCTACAGCAATCCGTGCGCTTATCCGAAAATTAATCGCAGCAGAAAACTCAGCAAAACCATTGAGTGATAGCAAAATAGCGGATATATTGGCTGAGCAAGGAATTAAAGTAGCGAGACGTACAATCGCAAAATACCGCGAATCTCTGGCTATTCCACCGTCAAATCAACGTAAAAGTTTGATTTAAGACGCAAAAAAAAGAGGGTAATGCTTATGCAACTAAACTTAACTGGTCGTCACGTAGAATTAACCGATTCACTAAGAGACTATATTAATACCAAATTTGCGAAGCTAGAAAGACACTCTGATCATATTAATAATGTTCATGTCATTCTCGATGTAGAAAAATTAAATCAAAAAGCAGAAGCCACCATACACGTAAGCGGTGCTGAGCTATTTGCCTCTACAGAACATCAAGATATGTATGCCGCCATTGACTCGTTGATCGACAAGCTCGATCGACAAGTAATTAAACACAAAGAGAAGCTTGCTCGACACTAATATGATGAAATTAAGCTCACTTATATGCCAGGACTGCAGCAAAGCTGCGGTCCTTTTTAATAGCAAAAAAAGAATTTTAGAGTTCATTAGCGAACTTGCTCACGACAAACTTCCGTATTTACCGCAACAAGATATTCTTAATGCTTTAATGAGCAGAGAAAAATTGGGTAGTACAGGTATAGGGCGTGGCATTGCCATTCCTCATGGAAGAATGAGCGGTGCAGAAGAGCCTTTGGCTTTAGTACTCGTTAGCGAAACTCCAATAAATTTTGATGCAATCGATAATCGCCCTGTTGATATTTTCGTCGCACTCATCGTACCAGATGGCGATAACCAGCAGCACTTAAAGACTCTAGCAACCATTGCTGATAAACTAAACAACAAAGATTTTTGTAAACAGTTACGCAGTGCAAAATCAGATGCTGAGCTTTACCAAGTTATTGTCAATCAATCATAGTTTTATAAAGGGTGTTAAATGGAGTTAATTATCATAAGCGGCCGTTCTGGTTCTGGAAAGTCGGTTGCTTTACGCGTTGTAGAAGATTTAGGTTATTATTGCGTAGATAATATTCCAGTTAACTTGCTTCCTTCATTAGTTCGCAGTGTGTCTGATAGCTATGATAAAATTGCTGTTAGCATTGATGTGCGTAACATCCCTAAACAACAAGATGAATTTAACGATATTCTTGAATACTTGCCTGGCTTTGCAAAACCTACGTTATTTTATTTAGATAGCGACGACCAAACATTGATCAAACGTTTTTCTGAAACTCGTAGATTACACCCACTATCAATTGACTCGTTGCCTCTTGATTTAGCCATCAAAAAAGAAAAAGAATTACTTGATGTATTAATCACCCGCGCCGACTTTATGATAGATACAACTGATTTGAGTGTTCATCAACTTGCTGAATCTATTCGTGAAAAGATTTTAGGTAAAAAAGATAAGCAACTGATTGTCACATTTGAATCGTTTGGTTTTAAATACGGTATACCAAAAGAAGCAGATTACGTATTTGATGCACGCTTTTTACCAAATCCACATTGGGAACCTGAATTAAAACCTTTAAATGGGTTAGATCAACCCGTTAAAGATTATTTGGCCAATCACAGCATAGTGCAAAAATTCACATGGCAAATTCAGACATTTGTACAAACATGGTTACCGCACTTAGAGCGAAATAACCGCAGTTATTTAACCATTGCTATTGGGTGTACAGGCGGACAACATCGCTCTGTATATTTAGCGCAAACTATCGGTGAAAGTTTTGCAATGACACATCCCAATGTTAAAATTCGCCATCGCGAACAAGAAAAATAATATAGCTGAATAATCACCTGTTCAGCTTAGGTAGAGTAAGTTATGCATTGTGAAGACACTTTTTTAATAAAAAACAAATTAGGATTGCACGCCAGAGCAGCCACCGTGCTTGCCCAATTAGCAGTGCAGTTTGATGCGACAATTACATTATTTCAAGATGACAAAGAAGCTGCAGGCGATAGCGTACTTGCATTAATGTTACTTGAAAGTAGCCAAGGCAAAGAAGTAAAAGTTGTATGTAAAGGCCCCGATTCTGAGCAAGCTTTACATGCTGTTGGAGAATTAATAGCACAACGTTTTAATGAACAAGAATAAACAGTTATAAAAATAATGCTCGCATTACTAATGCCCCAACTAAAACAGATATATAAAATAAATACGGTTAGTGACGCCAGTTAACTCACCTCTCCCCATAAAGTAATATAAAAATTTATAAAGGACGCCAATGCCTGAAGCTTTTGAACAAGATTACCCACTACAGCAACTAAAACAGGTGACTAAGTCACTCAATAGTGGTCAATTTGTTCAAGTTAGGCGCATGCTCGCAAAAACAGCTCCTTGTGATACCGCATTATTATTAGAATCATCACCACATAAAATTCGCCGACTCCTTTGGCAGTTGGTTGATCCTGATGTGCAAGGCGATGTTCTTGAAGAACTCTCAGAAGATGTTCGTTTAGGCATTATTGCCCAAATGGAACCTAAGCACATTGCAGCCGCAACAGAAGATATGGGCCACGATGACTTAGGTGAAGTATTACGTAGTCTGCCGGACACCGTTTATAAAGACGTTGTTAGCGCGATGGACATTCAAGACCGTGAACGTGCAACACAAGCACTTTCGTATCAAGAGCGTTCTGCTGGCGCGCTAATGAACACCGATACGGTGACCATTCGCCCTGATGTTACGCTTGATGTTGTACTTAGGTATATTAGGCTACGTGGCGAGTTACCAGAAGGTACCGATGACTTGTACGTTGTTGATAAGCATAACTGCTTTATAGGCGCTTTATCGCTGAGTACATTATTAACTAACCCGCCAGAAAAGATTGTTCGCGATTTAATGGATGAAGATTGTGAATCCATTCCAATCTCAATGGATGAAAGTGAAGTCGCGCAATTATTTGAACGTCATAATTGGATATCGGCCCCCGTAGTCGATGATAACGATCAGCTCCTTGGCCGTGTCACTATCGATGACATCGTTGACGTAATCCGCGAAGATGCTGAGCATAGTTTATTGGGCTTAGCCGGCCTTGATGATGAAGAAGATACCTTTGCGCCAGTACTAAAAAGCTCTAAAAAACGCTCAGTTTGGTTAGGTGTCAACTTACTAACTGCACTTGCAGCTGCTTTTGTAGCTAGCTTTTTTGAAGGCACTTTAGATGTTTTACCTATTTTAGCTGTACTTAACGGTATTGTCCCTTCTATGGGCGGTGTTGCAGGTAGCCAATCATTAACGCTTGTTATTCGTGGTATTGCGGTAGGTCATATAAATCAAACAAACCAACGTTTCTTGATGATGAAAGAGCTTGCTATTGGCGCGTTAAACGGTGTTTTGTGGTCGTTGTTAATAGCAGGTGTTATTGCCCTATGGCAGTGGGACTTTATGCTTGGTGGCGTACTCGCCTTCGCTATGTTTATGAACTTAGTGGTGGCAGGTGTTGCTGGTGCGAGTATCCCTATTATTCTTAAAAGAATGAATATAGACCCAGCACTTGCAGGGAGTGTGGTGCTAACCACGGTGACAGATATTGTGGGTATATTCGCCTTTTTAGGTACTGCTACTTGGTTGCTGGTTTAAATTAGAAACTTTTGCAAATAACTAAAGTAAAAAACACTTAGGGTAAAGCTGCAACTATGACAACGGGTACCAAAAATAAAAAAGACACACCTAAAAAAACGCCAAAACAAAAAGGCCTATCAATATTAAAAAGTGTGTTGATATATGGTTTCATATTTTTCGTAATTTATAACGCTGTCAATTGGTGGCGACAACCTGTTATGCCAGCAAATCCTCAATTACAATTAATAGATTATAAAGGGCAAAACATTGATTTGTCAGCAATGAGCCAAGATAAACCAACACTTGTCTATTTTTGGGGAACTTGGTGCCCTATTTGTAGTATTACCTCCCCTGCCATAAACGAACTCGCAAACGAGAATAACTACCCTGTCGTGAGTATCGCAATAAAATCAGGCTCGGATCAAAAACTACATGAGTATCTAAATGATCATGGCTACAGTTTTACCACTGTCAACGATCAACACGGTGAGATATTTGCCGATTGGCAAGGGCAAGTCACGCCATCTTATATAATCTTAAAAGATAATAAAATGACGCAAGGGCTAACAGGCATTCAGCCGTTATGGTCACTAAAATTACGTTTGTGGTTATCATCAACGTTTTAAGAAAAAACTAACTGCAAGTATATAGGCACTAAATACGTGCTATCTCAAGAGGGGTTTCTAAAAGCTCGCTCTTTATCACCTACAATAATATAAGTAATAAAGAGCAAGGTTTACTTAATTTACGTATTAAAAAGGTTTAAAAAACCTTAGCGTAATTAAACTAATCTACTAGGGCGTGTTGATCTTTGTGGATTGAAATTTGTTCAATCTAGGGGCGATTAAATCGCGGCGCGAGGTTTGTAACCTAGTGGGCTAAGTAAAAACCGAGCAACAAAGAGTTAATCGTCCCTAGAAAGAACCCAAAGGGCAGCGCATGTTTGGTATTTATGCTGCGTTATCGCCTATTCATGGGGAATAACCACACTACATAGGCTCCGCCTTGCCTAAAAACCAAACATACTGCTGCAAATTAACCCACCAAAGATCAACACGCCCTAGTTATTATTAGATTGAATCACTAACGTGTACTTTGACGATTACCGCCTACTTTTGGTTTAGTGTTTGCCTTTTTAAATTGGCTAAAACCGGTATGTCGCGTTAGTGCAGGACGTCCGCCTTTACTGCCACCTTTACCTGCTTTTTCATCACGCCCTTCTTCAGGCACTAAACAGTTAGGCCCTTTACCAATTAAATTAGCTTTACCCATTTTACGCAGTGCTTCACGTATCATCGGCCAACCTGCTGCATCATGGTAGCGTAAAATAGCTTTATGTAATCTACGTTGGCGAGCACCTTTAGGTACTGGAACAACTTCTGTATTGTTTTTTATATTACGTAAAGAGTTCATTTCTGTGTGGTAAATAGTCGTCGCATTAGCCATCGGTGATGGGTAAAAATTTTGTACCTGATCAAGCTTAAAGTCGTTTGATTTAAGCCATAAAGCCATGTTTACCATGTCTTCATCTTTTGTCCCTGGGTGAGCAGATATAAAGTAAGGAATTAAATACTGCTTTTTACCGGCTTCTTTAGAGTACTTATCAAATAATTCTTTAAATTGATCGTACGCCCCCATACCTGGTTTCATCATTTTTGATAATGGACCATCTTCTGTATGCTCTGGCGCTATTTTTAAGTAGCCACCTACATGATGCGTTACTAATTCTTTAACGTAACGCGGGTCGCGTACAGCTAAGTCGTAACGAACACCAGAAGCAATCAATACCTTTTTGATACCCTTAACTTCACGTGCTTTTTTGTATAAGTCTATTGTTGGCGTATGATCTGTATCCATATGCTTACAAATTTCAGGATACACACATGATAAACGTCTACAGGTACTTTCTGCCTTTTTGCTAGTACAACGCAGTTTATACATATTTGCCGTTGGGCCACCTAAATCAGAGATAACACCAGTAAAACCGGGTACCTTATCTCTAATCTGTTCAATTTCTTCAATAATTGATTCTTGCGAACGACTTTGAATAATACGCCCTTCATGCTCCGTAATTGAGCAAAACGAACAACCTCCAAAACAGCCGCGCATAATATTAACTGACGTTTTTATCATGTCGTAAGCAGGAATTTTAGAGTCGCCGTAACTTGGGTGAGGAATACGCTGATACGGTAAACCAAACACAGCATCCATCTCATGTGTTTCTAATGGGTATGCTGGCGGGTTTACCCAAATAGAACGATCGCCGTGTCGCTGAAACAGTGCTCTTGCACAACCAGGATTTGTTTCTTGATGTAGAATACGCGAAGCGTGGGCGTATAAAGGTTTGTTAACACTTACTTGTTCATAAGCAGGTAACTTAACATAGGTTTTTTCCCACGGTTTAGGTCGCGCAGGCTGAACCATAATTGGTTTTGCAGCTTCTGCCTTTAAGTCTATACCCGCTTGTTTAAATTCAGATTTACTACAGCCAACATCATCAGCACCGTATGGATTTGGAATTGGATCAATTTTACCAATTTTATCTATAGCGGTGGAGTCACTTCCACGCCAACCTGGTAAAGGTTCTTTTCTGATAACAGCCGTGCCGCGAATATCTTGAATAGTATCCATTGTCTCGCCTGCGGCAATACGGTGTGCAACTTCAACTAACGGACGCTCTGCGTTACCGTAAATTAAAATATCAGCTTTTGCATCAAACAAAATACTACGACGTACTTTTTCTTGCCAATAGTCGTAATGAGCTATACGACGAAGACTCGCTTCAATACCACCAATAACAATTGGGATACCTTTGTATGCTTCACGGCATTTTTGCGAGTAAATCATTACGGCGCGATCTGGACGTTTACCACCTACGTTATCTGGCGTGTAAGCATCATCGTGGCGCATACGCTTTTCAGCTGTATAGCGATTGATCATCGAATCCATGTTGCCAGCTGTTACACCAAAAAATAAATTCGGTCTGCCTAGTTCCATAAATGCATCTTTAGAGTCCCATGCTGGCTGGGCAATAATCCCCACTCTAAAGCCTTGCGCTTCAAGTACACGGCCAATTACCGCCATACCAAAACTAGGATGATCGACGTACGCATCGCCACTAATTATTATTATGTCGCAGCTATCCCAGCCAAGTGCATCCATTTCTTCACGTGTAGTTGGTAAAAATGGCGCGGTGCCATAACATTCAGCCCAGTATTTAGGGTATGAAAATAAGGCGCGCTTAGCTTTGAGTGTGCTCATAATTGTGGCCGTAGAATAACAAAAGGCGCGAATTATACCCTACTAAATTGTTTATATATACAAAGTAGTCAAAGCATATCGCGCCTTAAATTCTAAATCGTTCATTAGCTTAAATAATAAGTTAATCTTTTTAGCGTTTATTTATAAATTCTATTAATTCATTTTCAGGCATGGGTTTAGCATACATAAAACCTTGTACTTCATCGCATCCTAAATCTTTTAAGAACTGGGCTTGCTCTTGTGTTTCGACCCCTTCAGCAATCGTTTTTAAGCCCAATTTAGCACCAAGTGATATAACTAAGGCAGCAATAGCGCCAGTGTCGTCATTTGGTAAATCTTTAATAAATGCACGATCTATTTTCAACCGATCCAAAGGTAAACTTTGAATGTAACTCAGCGACGAAAAACCAGTACCAAAGTCATCAATAGCAACTTCCATTCCGAGTTCTTTTAGCTCACTTAGCGTACTAATAACCGTTTCCAGCTCATCCATTACTACGCTCTCGGTGATTTCTAATTCTATGTTTTTTGGCTTAACACCATATTTTAACAATGTATTTTTAACAGTTTGCGCATAACCTTTTACTTTAAACTGTGGGACAGACACATTAACTGCAATACAAATTTCTGTGCCCATATTTTCTAGGCGCTTTTGCTGTTGGCAAGCTTGTTCTAATACCCACTGCCCTATATCAACAATTAAGCCCGCATCCTCTGCAAGTGGCACAAACACAGCCGGTGATATATACACGCCATCACCTGCCGGCCAGCGTAATAATGCCTCACATCCAATTAGTGATAAGTCATCTAGTGAAAGTTGAGGTTGGTACCATACCTCTAATTTATTTCGAGCAAAGTCATGACGTAACTGCCTAATGATCCCTATCCGCCAAGCCATCTTATCTTGCATATCAATATTGTAATAAACGCCTTCTTTATGCTTTGCTTTTTTAGCTTGGTCAAGTGCAATATAAGCAACTTTCAGTGTATCAATACCGCTACTTTGAAAGTCTTGTTGTTGGCATAAGCCCACTCTAAAATCGATAGGGAGTAAATGTTCTTCTGCGTAAAATGAAATACCTAATTGCTCATTCAACTTTTTTAAGTCAAATTCGTCTTGGCGAATAATGAAACCAAAAACATCAGCGCCAATACGTGATAGTAATTTAGCTGTTGGGTAATTTTCTCTTAACCTTTGCACAATGCCAATTAATACTTTATTGCCGACCTCTTGCCCTAAGCCGTTATTAATATCTGCAAAATTAACTACATCAAGTAATACAAATACATGATCGTTCACGTGTGGCTTTTGATAACTCACCACACGCTCAATAAAGTTAGTACGATTTGAAATACCAGTAAGCACATCTTTATAAGCAGCATCTCTTAACTTTACAAATAACCTTATGTTATCAAGTGCTACACTTACATTAGTTAAGAAAATTTCAGCAAATTGTAGCTGTGCTTGTAAGGGAATGTGGTCGCACTCTATATATAAAGCCGCTTTTCGATGCTTACTTTTTAATATAAATGTTGAACTTGAGTCTATGTGTTGGTGCTTTGACAAACCAAAACACGACTCAACTTGTTCAAATACTTTGCTATCAACATTAATTAATTTTTTACCAAAATAGCTTTCGTAATGCCCGCAACCACCTAAGACCTGAATAAAATCATCGCCATCTAACTTACTGCAAACAAGCCCTCTAGGTGAACATTTTAAAATAATACTCATGTGCTTGATGATTTCTTTGCATAATTGCTTAACATCAGTAAGTCCTAAAATAGACTTTGATGCTGAAACAATCGTGTTCATTGCATCACTTTGATATTCAAGCTGACATACCTGCTCGTATGAGCGAATAGCGGTTATAAGCGAAGTTACTAACTTAGAACGAGTCAGCTCTGTTTTCGTTTTATAGTCATTTATGTCGTATTCTCGTATTACTTTTTCTTCTGGTGTAATACCTGCTTGCCCTGTTCTTAAAATAATTCTTACATGCTGATTATTTAATTCGTCACGCACCCTTTTTACAACCTGCAAACCGGCATCGTCAGTTTCCATAACAACGTCTAAAAAAATAACCGAAATATTTTTATTTTTAGCTAGCACTTCTATTGCTTCTGCACCCGAATAAGCATCGTGAAATCGCAAGCCAGCCCCTAAAAACTCAACGCCAGACAAAGCTAATTTTGTTACAGAATGAATCTCAGGTTCGTCATCAACAATTAAAATATCCCAAAACTTAGTCTGCTCAACAACAGCATCGTCTTCAAAATCTTGTTCAAAAAATAAAAAATCGTTTTGATCTGACGACATTCGCTCTCCTAAGTAGCAATCAATAAATTATTTTTGGTTTATAATCTAATTCATACTATAGTCGATTAATAAAAAGTTGTTGTATTTCAACTTGAAAAACTAATAAAAGGTGTGCTTATTAAACCATTAAAAATATTAATCAAATGCGTACTGTTATTACTATTAGTATTGGCACTGGTAGGGCTAATACTGCCTCAAAGTTATAGTGTAAATAAAACAATCGAAATTAATGCCAATCTTAAAGTAATAAAGCCGCTTATCACCGACTTTAGCCAATGGCAAAAATGGTCTCCATGGGAAAAAGTAGACCCCAGCATACGTTTTACTTTGGGCGAACCCAGTTCTGGCCTAGGGGCTCATCAGTCTTGGAAAGGAAAATGGGGGTATGGTGAAATGATCATAACTTCGGTAAGCCAAAATAAAGTCAGCTTCAACATACTTTTAAATGCTGAACATATTATTAGAGGCACTTTTAACCTTAGCGAGCAAAACGGTATAGTTACGTTAATATGTAATATTAAAGGTCAAACAACTGCTCCTTTAATATCTGGTTACACTGCAATTTTGAGCGAGTACGTACTCAGTAATACAGTTTCACTGGGTTTAAATAACCTTCAAACTGTTGCACAGCTTAGTGATCCACAAAGGATAATGCACAGTCATGACAGTCAAAACAGCACAGGCGAGAATTAATCTTGCCAACATCATCGAGTCCTTGCTTGGTTACCCTATAACAAAAGTAGGTAGTAACGGTGTACTACCTACTAACGAGCAAAGTTACGATATTAAGGGCAAAATTAAGCCGCTTTATCATATCAACAGTGAAAACTCTGTTTTAGCTCGCGCTCAAAAGCGCCAAGATTTATTACTCATTAAACAACAACAAAATATAGAATCAATTTTAGCAGTGGCTATGGGATTTTGCCCTGATGTAGCAAGTAGTAAACAGCCCGATGTTGATTGGGTAGAGCATTTTATAGCTCTGTGTGAAGATACTTCTAATGAATCAATGCAAATTTTATGGGCAAAAATTTTAACAGGAGAAACACTCAATCCTGGTACGTTTTCAATTAAAAGCCTACAAACTTTAAAGCATATGACACAGCGAGAAGCAGACTCTTTGCAAAAATGTGTGTCGCTCTCAGGCTATAACGAAAAAGACGACAGCCACTTTATATTACTCGGCTTTTACAAAAAACCATCGTTGTTTGATTTGCTACGAAAAGGCAATAAAGTATCTTTAAATTTAGGAAAAACGGGTATTAGCTTTCCTGATATTTTAACGCTCATGGATCTTAATTTACTGTATAGAAAAGAAATTGAATCTGCAGTGCTTAAAGCGGGGCAAGAACTTACCCTTTCATTTTTATCGCAAAAAGTAACGTTAAAAGCAAAGAGTAGTGATTTGGTATTAAGCTATTACAAATTTACTCAAACAGGTGATGAGCTATCTAAACTCATTAATTTCCCTGTCAATAAGGTCTATAAGCAGTTGATTAATAATGCGCTAGAGGGAGAGTTTGATTTAGCGTGGCACGCAATAAAATAATATGCCACGCTTCATTTAATTAGAAAATACTAATTAAAAATGAACCTGAATACCCGCAAATGGGCCAGATGCATCAATATCAGTAGTAATATCATCTACATCATCAAGTTCTAATACCATAGAGCGGTAACCGGCTTTAACAGCAACATCTACTGCTAGGTTATCAATAAGTTCCCACGCTACGCCTACTTGGTAATCTTGTACTTTACTATCGTCAATAGCCAAAAAGCTACCTTCAAAAAATACACTTAAACCAGTAAATGGTAAGCCAGCTTCGGCACGGCCGTATGCAAGAGGAACAAAACCAGAGAAGTCTTTGGTTTCGGTAAAGTTAGTACCACCATTTTGGGTAGTGCCGCTTACAACAATATCACCGTCAAACTGTTTAGCATTTAAACCTAGGTCTATTGAAATTAAGTCATTATCAAAAATTTCATAATAAAAAATATAATCAATATGCGTTAAATCACTTACCGTATTTACAGTAGAACCAACAACATAATCAGAACCATTAAAGCTAAATGTATCTGTAAGCAGCGCAGAACCATTTAACTCAAGCTCTGTATACCTTAATTTGATATTTGGTACTAACGGCACTGGGTGCTCAAGCGCCGCGTAATAACTTACAAAAGTCTCATCTTCAAAATTAAAATCTTGAGATGCATTATTTTTGTAAGAAAATTGGCCATCGTTATCTGATTTCCATCCATCAACACCTACGTATAAACCTAGTAGAGTGTCAGCTTGCGCTGCTGGTGCTAAACATGCCATTGAAAGGGCTGCTGCTAAACAATACTTTTTCATTTTTTATCCTTGAGCTAGTAGTTCGCTAAGTTCGATTAAAGCCGCATTGGCTCTAGAAATATAATTTGCCATAACTAAAGAGTGGTTAGCAACATAGCCAAAACCATTCCCGTTTAAAATAAGTGGGCTCCATACTGTTTCTTGAGTTGCCTCAAGTTCACGTATGATTTGTTGAACGCTTACACGTGCATTTTTCTTTTCAAGTACATCATTAAAGTCATACTCTATCGCTTGTAAAAAATGCAGTAACGCCCAAGTAGCACCGCGCGACTCGTAAAACACGTCGTCGATTTCTAACCACGGTGTTCTTACTTGCTGCTGCAGTGGAGCAAGAGTTGCTTGTTTATTAGATGAATTACCCGCTAAATCGGTGTTCACTTTTTCTTGCCCTACACTGGCACTTAAACGCTGACTTAAGCTACCTAAACGTTTTTCAGCTTCTTTAAGCCAACTACGTAAGTTATCTGCTCGTGCGTAAAATTGGCTATCGCGCTCATGCTCGTTAGCAATTTGTCCACGATATACCATTAAATAATCAATACCTTTTTGATACTCACCTTCAGCACTTGGCCATGCCCATGCTTCAGAGCTTATATTAAACTGTGGCTGCGCCTTTTTAAGTGCTTCATGCTCAGTAGACTGTGATTGCGAACGGCTAAAATCTTTTCGCATAGAAAGCGACAAATCACGCACCATTTCTAGCGCGCCATATTCCCACGCCGGCATATCATCCATAATAATACTTGGTGGTATTACATCATTTGATAAGTAGCCACCGGGTTTATCTAGTAAGGTATTTGCTACTGTAATTAATGTAGAAGTCGTTACATAACCCGTAACTATTTTTTCATTACGAAGCTGCGCTTGCTCTTTGGCGTTTGCAACAACATCAAAACGTGAAGGTTCAGTGCTCCAATAAACAGCAATTGCGTAAAATATGATAAGCAGTAAAACAACTATTCCTGCTATTTTTCCTTTGTGTTGCGACATGTGTACTCCTAGTGATGAGCGTGTTGAGTAGATGGTTTTGACTGCGTAGCTTGCGCTTCAAGCGACACGACTTGAGCATTAGTGAACAAGCGATTACCGTCACTAAAATATAGCGTGAGTTTGCGTTCTTGCCCTACTTTTAATGGCTCTTGTGGTTCAAATACCATTAAATGATAACCCCCAGGTTGAAAACTGACACTTTCGTGCGCTTTAATTTCAACTGATTCAACTTGTTGCATTTTCATCATGCCGTCTACATGTGAATGCTCGTGTATTTCAACACGCCCTAAGCCATCAATAGTTGCCTTAGTTAAAGTTGCTGCGGCTCCACTGTGATTTATCAGCGTTAAATAACCTACAGTTGAAGTACTGCCAGGTAAAAACTCTCTAATTTGCGCGTTAGTTACTTCGAGCACAGCCACATCAGAACCATGATCGTGCCCTGAGTGCGCCGCCAACGATGACGAAAAAAAACTAAATATTAATGCAGAAGCCATCGAAAAACATAGTTTCGTCATCATTCTTATCCTTATGAAAACTTTAAATTACAGGCTAAATTTAACATAGTTAACCTATAATAGTCAGTCAAATTAAGGATTAAGAGGCTACTTTTTTGTTATCGGCAACAAGCCAGCACAACACTGCAACAAATAGTAACGGCCATGCAATCATTATAGATCCGAATAAAAGCGCTAAAACAGTCCCTGCTAATGCCACTACACCCGCACCAACTAATCCCATAGTAATTAAAGCCACTACAGCAACTACAGCAACAATTGCGGCCAAAGCACCTACAAGCTCAAGCCCAGCCCAGCTAATATCAGCAATCCATAACGGCAACTGCCAAGAATCAATCTGCACAAACGTTATTAAATCAGTAAACAGTAATAAATAGATAATTACACATACTGCCAAAGCTTTCATAGTAATTCTCCTTATACCAACCGGCTTATATATGAGGTCGATTTAACGATAAGAAAATTGCGCTATAACTAGGCAAAAATTTTTATATCTAGTTGTTCTAAATAAAAATTTTTAACAACGTTATAGAGTGATTTAATTCGTTAAATTGTTCAAATATTTATGCCTATTGGTATTAATACTCTTTATTTTCAAGGCAGCAATGCGCTATAAAATAACCAAGTGCAATTGCAAACGGAAAACTCAAAAATAATAAAATAGTAACTACGCGTGTTGCCCATACAGGAAAGTCCAATCTATGAGCTAAACCACTACACACACCCGATATTTTTTTATTTAGAGTATCTTTATACCAACCTCGTTGACGATTAAAGCTGTTCATAGCAATCTCCTAAGCAGTTTGTTTTAAATTAGTATTTAAGTCCGCTTTTAAGCGAGCCAGTTCAGCATCAATTTTTTCATTTTTAACTAACGACTCAATTTGGGCACTCATAGAGCTTGCTGTATCAGTCAGCTCATAAGCCTCTACTTGAGCTTCAATACCTTCAACACGCTGCTCTATTTGTTCAAAACGAGACAACGCATGAGCTACTTTATCGCTTTGTAGTTGCGTACTGATTCGCCCTCTAGCAATAGCAACATTATGACGCTGCATTAACTGAGCTTGCTTAGTTTTAGCCATAGCCATTTTTTGCTGCAGACGCTCACAATCAGACTTAATTTTTGCAATAGACTCTTGCAGTGTTTCTAGTTGAGTTTGCTTCTTTTCAATGCTTTCGTTAACGCGCTGCTTTTCAAGTAAGGCAGACTTAGCAAGGTCATCACTGCCCTTCTCAACCGCACGTTCTGCTTTAATTTGCCAAGCTGCTAATTCTGTTTTTTTAGTATCAATTTGGCGATTAATTATTTTCTCTTCACACAATAAAGCGGCTGCTGTACTACGGCACTCATTCAACGCATCTTGCATCTCGGTAAGCATCAAGTTTAAAAGTTTTTCTGGGTCTTCTGCTTTATCAAGCATAGCGACAATGTTTGATTGAATTACATCATTTACGCGGTTAAATATTCCCATGGTATTCTCCTGTTGATTTTTAATTAATTTCAACAAGGACAGTCCAAGAGTTGTGCCAAGTTCATCAAAAAAAATAAAGCATTTAAAATCATAGTGATAAATAACAAGCACTCTAGTTTTTAGTGACTTCCAGCTGAACAGCATAGAGTGTAATTGGCCAATAAATCATGCTTTTGACTAATATTTAGGATCAAAAAAGCCACTCGAAAGTGGCTTAAATTTAGAACTTTTAAAGCTTAGCTTTATTCTGGTACAAAGCTTAATGCTTTATCCATTACCGATAAATCAGCTTGCTTACCATGACCACTTTCAGAAAGATGGCGTCTAAAACCTCGTGCACCAGGCTGCCCCTGAAAAATACCGAGCATGTGACGTGCAATATGCCAAAAATTAGCACCCAAACGCATTTCTTCTTCAATGTAGCTGTACATTGAGCGCACTACGTCGTGGCGTGATTGTGTGTTTGCAGCATCACCATAAATTTTCTCATCAACGTCATTGAGCATAAATGGGTTACTGTAAGCTTCACGCCCAATCATTACACCATCAATATGTTGTAGATGTTCTAGGCTCTGCTCAATTGTTTTAACGCCGCCATTTAGGCTTAAGTCTAGCTGCGGATAATCTTTTTTAAGTTGATAAACACGTGGGTAATCAAGCGGTGGGACTTCACGATTTTCTTTTGGGCTTAAACCATTAAGCCATGCTTTACGAGCATGAATAATAAAATCATCACATCCTACTTTATGAGATGCTTCAATAAGCGCACATAAAAACTCATACGAATCTTGCTCATCAATACCAATACGCGTTTTAACAGTTACAGGAATACTTACTTCGTTTTTCATTGCTGCAACACACTCAGCAACTAATTGAGGCTCAGCCATTAAGCATGCGCCAAATCGACCATTTTGAACTCTGTCTGACGGGCAACCTACATTTAAATTTATTTCGTCATAGCCACGCTCACCTGCCAGTTTTGCACATTGCGCAAGCGCTTTAGGATCAGAGCCACCAAGTTGCAGTGCAACTGGGCCTTCGTGTTTATTAAAATGTAAGTAGTCGCCTCGACCAAATAAAATAGCCCCTGTGGTTATCATTTCTGTATAAAGCACAGTATGTTTAGTCATTTTGCGATGAAAAGTACGACAATGGCGATCAGTCCAATCAAGCATTGGTGCCACAGAAAAGCGTCTATCCAAAGTACATTTATTCAAAGCAAACCTCAGGGTATTAAAGTTATTAAGCACAGCTTAAAAGGCGCTGCATTTTACACAAAAGCCTAGCGAGCATCAATGTAAAGAAAACACCTAAAAACCAAAATAATAATCTACACAAATTAAAATAAACCATATGACTCTGCTAAAGCCCATTTACCTGTGAGGTTAAACTTTCAACAGCTATGTTTATTTTTAGGTAAGGCAAAGTCTACGTGATGTGGCTACCCCTATAAATAGGCGATAACGCAGTATAAATACCAAACAGATGTTGCCCTTTGGATTCGCCCTTGGGGCGATTTACCTTTGTAGCCTACATAGGTTTAGATTAGGGACATTAACAGAACACAAAAACTTTGCCCCGTTTTTTAGCGAGCCCACAAGGTTACAAACCTCACGCCGCGATTAATTCCCCTAGATAAAACAAATCTTAAAACTGAATATTTAACAGGCTCAATATATTAACGCGACTATTATTGATTAATTTGTCTGTGCGGCAATAATGAAACTAATACAACTGCAGCAAGACAAGCACATAACCATATTTCATAAAGCGATTATCTACCTTAGGGATATATTTTTTGACGAGCAATAATTCGATTCCATTAACGCCGCTAAGCCAAAAATATAATTTAAACTTTAAATTTATTTAAATTCACTCTTAAATTTGCGATGTATCGGGCAATACTTTCATTCGCTTCTGATGTATTTTTTGCACCTGTAGACGTTTCTATTGCAATGTTAGTAATATTAATCAGGTTTTGATTTATTTCACTTACAACAGCAGATTGCTCTTCTGCTGCGGTAGCAATCTGTAAGTTTAAGTCTGTAATTTCATTAACAGCGATGGCTGAGTTGGCAAATATTTCTGACGTTTGAGTACTTTTTTGCAGGCACTCGTCAGCACTATTAATGCCTTTATTCATACTAATAACCGCATTTTTAGCTTCGCTTTGTAAGCGAGTAACCAGTCCTTGTATATCAATGGTTGAAACCTGCGTTCGTTGAGCAAGCGCTCTCACTTCATCCGCAACTACTGCAAAGCCTCTACCAGTATCACCAGCGCGTGCAGCTTCTATAGCCGCATTTAAAGCAAGTAAGTTAGTCTGTTCGGCAATGCTTTGTATTGTGTCTAAAACACTACCAATGCTGTTCGTTTCAGTAACAAGGCACTCTATTACAGTGCTTGCTTCATCTATTTCTTGAGCTAAACGCTGAATAACAACTTTTGCTTGTGAAGCTTCTAATTTCCCCTTTGATACACGCTCTTTAACTGCTTCAGTTACGTCCGATGCATTTTGGGTATTACTAGCAACCTCTTGGGTAGTACAATTCATTTCCTCTACAGCGGTTGAAACCATTTCTGTCTCAGCTCTTTGCATTTCAACATTAACGACTGTTTCTTGCATTACAGTTACAGCAAACTTTGATGATTCATCTAATTGGGAGAGGTGTATATTAGCCTCGTTTATTGTTTCTCTTAGCATTAGTAAAAATTTATTAAATGCTCTCGCTGTATCTCCAGTTTCATCACCAGCGCTCTCGTCAAGTTTTAAAGTTAAATCACCATCGCCATCAGCTATTTCAATCAATCTATTTTTTAGCTTATTCACTGGTAAAGCAATTGCTCGACTGATCAAATATGATAAAGCAACGCCAACAATGACGGAGAATATAAATATATAAAGAATAAAATGAATACCTTGTTTTTCATCATTTTCAGCTTGGAGCGCTGAATTTAAGGTAAATTTTTGGATCTGGGACAGTAAAGCTATAAGCTTTTTATCGAATTTATCTTCCGCAACCTCTATTGATTTTACTTTATTACTCACACTAGAAACGGTCTGCGTTTTAGTCATCTCAATAACATCACTAATACTCACAGCAATACTTTGATACTCTTTATTTAAAAGCTTTAAATCGCTCGCGAGAGACTTAAAACTCAATTTCGCTTTTTCACTATGCAATTTATCAATTGAGTCAGTGACAAATTTTTCTGACTTATCAAATTCACTCTTAATTTTCTGTGTTAATGAAGTGAGTTTTTGCTCAATTTCTGCATTGTCACCCTCTGGATTTAAACTTACCTGTAATAAAGCTCGCTGAAATAATATTGTCTGTTCTAATTTATGCTCAGACATTTTAGAAAGCATATTGCTAAGCGGTATATCTCGCTCAGCTATATCAACTAGCTCTATACCAATTTTATTCATTTGTATTAAAGATATAACTCCGATCACAAACATTAGTAGTATTTGTGATACCCCTAGAAGGTATATTTTACTTGTAATAGACAATTTATTTAACATTTCAGACCTCTTAATAATTTAGGTTTAACCTAACTCTACAGTTACAAGTCAACACATTAAAAAGGTCTGGTAATAGCTAAACCCACAACAATTGCTTCTTCATTATCAATAAAATCAACAGCTATAGTGGGTGCAATTCCAAAATCTCCTATATGAAAATCATAAGCAGAACTTATGCGGTATAAATTTTCATTATGAGGGTGAGCTCCGCCAATTCTCTCCTCACCATAGCCCACACCTAAACGTATACTTTTGGTTGGATGATAATAAAGCGAAGCCAAAGCTACAGCAGTACCATCGCCATGATGAGCATCGTTTGTACGCTCAAATATCACCCCAGCGCCCCAAGCTTGAGTAAACTTATATTCATATTCAACACCAAACGTAAACTCAGTCTCACTATCAAAATGTGTAGTACCAATAAAAAAACCAGGAATATGCTTTACCTCATCACTGGCTTGAGCAATTGGAGCTAAAAAAGTTAATAAACATACCGTGAGCTTTACAGTTTTATTTTTCATAATTTTCTCTTTTAAATAAGGAAACAAAAAAACTCCCACACTACATCACCGTCAGTATTCCTTATAACAAAGCTAAAATGTAATAACTAAATAAACTGTTAAAAAAAATTTATTTCATATGTGGGGCAATATCACTAGTAAATATAGGAAGGGTTGCTTACTTAGTAAAATTTTTTATGAAATCATTCAAGACTATAAATGACGCAGTTTTATTTATATGAAACATGCTTATTTTTGCTGGGTGGGGTAACTCTTATCACTAATCACGATAGCAACATAGATTGAGGGCTATATTAATACCTATTCTCTGTACAGCACTCTATAGAAAGAAGTAAGGGAACACTTAAAAAACGTTGAGAGGAAGCTACGAAGATATTAAGTCGTCATTAGATCATAATGATCGCCAAAAACCCAGAACAGCAATATAGCGTAACGCCTTGCACCTCTAAGTAGGGACTACTTTTAATTAAATACCTGCAAGCCAAAATAATGGGCTATGCCATTTAAAATATTGGTAACCGCAACCGAGCTTAAAATAAGCCCCATAATTCTACTTATTATACTTGCACCACTATCACCAATTAATTTATGTACATGCGTTGCAAGCAGTAACAAAACCAGTACAACCGCTAATACAGCAAGCATCATTGAAGACGTTAGTAATTGCTCAACCCAGGTATATTCTTCATTACGAGTCATTAATACGGCGCCTAACATAGCGCCAGGGCTTGCGATAGACGGAATCGCAAGCGGAAAAATAGCGGTTTCAGTGCTGTCGCGTACACTTTTAATTTCGGCTTCAGGTTTACTTTCACCAAATATCATTGAAAGCGCAAAAATAAGTAATATGATACCGCCGGCTATTTGAAAAGCCGAAAGTGGAATTTCAATTGCGTTAAGTAATTGCTCACCTGCGAGTACAAAAAATAAGAGCACTAATGCAGATACGCCTACCGCTTTAAATATAACTTTACGTTTAAATTTCTCATCATCACCACGTGTGACTGCAATAAATACAGGTACAGTGCCAATGGGGTCAATAACCGCAAAAAAGAAAATAAATATAGCCAATAGTTCGTGCATTACTGGGTTTCCTAGGTAAAAAGCGCTTAATAAAAACGCTGCAACTACAACACAGTATGTTAGTATATCACGGTAGCATAAGGATAAGAGTAATGATGAATATAGAATCACTCGTAAGTAAAGCAAAACAAGTTTGTGACAACCGTGGTGCGCGTTTTACGCCTATCCGCGAGAAAGTATTTCGTCTATTAGCCAGTGCACAAGGTGGTGTTGGTGCATACGATTTGCTTGAGCAATTAAAAGTAACTGAAACAGGTGCTAAACCTGCAACTATTTATCGTGCATTAGACTTTTTAGCTGAACTAGGTTTTATTCATAAAATTGAAAGCACAAATGCATTTATGCTGTGCCATCATTTTGATCATATTCACCCGGTACAATTATTAATTTGCGATACATGTGGCTTTGTTAAAGAATTACACTCGAGTGTAATTTCGCATGAGCTTAATAATCTAGCTGCCGAAGGTGGCTTTGTCGTATCAGGGCAAACAATAGAAGCACATGGTAAATGTGAATCTTGCAGAGCATCATAATCCTTCAAAGTTATCCTTAGTGACTATACTCAAACTATATAGTCATTTCACAGAACAAATTTAAGAGTAGCCACTATGAATGTAGAATTCATCAATCCTTTTTTATCTTCTTTAATTAATGTTTTAAGCACTATGGCTCAAACTCAATTGAAGCCGGGTAAACCTCGCATTAAAACTGATGAGATAGCCTGTGGTGATGTATCAGGTTTGATTGGTATGGTTGGCCCGCAAACGCGAGGATCATTTTCAATTACATTTGATGAAGGATTAGCATTAACCATCATGGAGCGTATGCTTGGCGAACGCCCTGATACCATAGATGAAGAAGTTACCGATATGGTTGGCGAAATAACCAACATGGTAACTGGTGGTGCTAAAAATTTACTTGGCGAGAAAGGCTTCGACTTTGATATGGCAACGCCTATTGTGGTATCGGGTAAAGGTCATACAATTACTCATAAAAGCCAAGGTAAAAAGATCATCATGCCATTTAGCTGTGACGCAGGTAATGCAAACATTGAAGTTAGCTTCGATAAACTATGAGTTGGCAGCAAAAGCAAATTACATTAAAACCTCGCCTGCGAGGTTTTCATATAATTGATGGCGAAATATTATCTCAACTTCCTGAACTGGCGAGTTACAAAATAGGCTTGTTACATTTATTTATTCAGCATACCTCAGCGAGCCTTACAATAAACGAAAATGCAGATCCCACTGTTCGTATGGACATGGAAAGCCATTTCAATAAATTCGTTCCTGAGCGTCAACCTTACTACCGCCACGATTATGAAGGTGATGACGACATGCCCGCGCATATTAAAACCAGTACGTTAGGCTGCGAGCTAAGTATTCCTATTTCAAATGGTTATTTAGCGTTAGGTACATGGCAAGGCATTTATTTAGGTGAACATCGTAACTCAGGCGGAGCTAGACGTATTATAGCAACTATTCAGGGGGAGCTATTTTAACAAAAGCTTCAGGTTTCAAAGTATTAGCTCTTCTGTACCTCACTCATACCTCATAACTTCAAAGTACGACACCTTTCTTGTGGCGCTGAGCTCGCGCGAAGCGATAGCTTCTAACAACCAAAACTTCAATGCTGAATATTGCACATAGAATAAAGTAGATAAGAGAGATTTTAAATTATAATTTTATTTATGATTTTTAATATAGAAAATTTTGAAAGGATATAAAAAGATTGGAGCGGTACACGAGGCTCGAACTCGTGACCTCGACCTTGGCAAGGTCGCGCTCTACCAACTGAGCTAGTACCGCATTTTTACTTCTTTAGTTATTTACGTTGGTGCGCGACAGGTCGCGTTCAACATTCTAGCAACTGAGCTAGTACCGCATTATATTTTCATTCAACACTTCAATTTCTTTTGGTTAGAAATTGGAGCGGTACACGAGGCTCGAACTCGTGACCTCGACCTTGGCAAGGTCGCGCTCTACCAACTGAGCTAGTACCGCATTTTTTATTTCTTCAGTTATTTAACGCTTAAGCGCGACTGGTCGCGTTCAACATTCTAGCAACTGAGCTAGTACCGCATTATATTTTCATTCAACACTTCAATTTCTTTTGGTTAGAAATTGGAGCGGTACACGAGGCTCGAACTCGTGACCTCGACCTTGGCAAGGTCGCGCTCTACCAACTGAGCTAGTACCGCATTTTTTATTTCTTCAGTTATTTTACGCTTAAGCGCGACAGGTCGCGTTCAACATTCTAGCAACTGAGCTAGTACCGCATTTATTGATGGTAATTCAATCACTCAAACACACTAACCCCGCGTGGGTTATCGTCTTGAGCGGGGCAGGATTCTACAATAATACAGTCTGTTTGCAAGTGTTTTTTTACAAATTAAAGAAATTTTCTCTATAGACTTTTAATTCCATAATCGAATCTTTAATGTCATCCAAAGCAAGGTGTGAGCCTTTTTTGTTCACTTTTGCAAGCACTTCTGGTTTCCAGCGACGTGCTAATTCTTTAATAGTACTCACATCAAGATTTCTGTAATGAAAGAAGTCTTCAAGCTCGCGCATATATTTATTCATAAAGCGGCGGTCTTGACCAATTGAATTACCACACATTGGCGAAGTGCCTGCTGGTACCCACTGCTTTAAAAACGCTAAAGTTTGCTCTACAGCATAGGCTTCATCAAAGGTACTTGCTTTGCAGCGAGCTGTTAAACCCGACTTACCATGTTGAGTAGTACACCACTCGTCCATGCCATTTAGTAATTCATCACTTTGATGAATAGCTATAGTTGGCCCTTCGGCTAATATATTCAGGTCTGCGTCAGTGACAACCGTCGCAATTTCGAGTATTTTATCGGTCTCTGGTTCGAGCCCTGTCATTTCAAGATCGAGCCAAATTAAATTTGATTTATTAATAGTCATAATTACCTAAGCGGTGCTTTCCTTTAGATCCAACGCATTTCGATATATCATATTAGCATCAACCGTCGAGCTAAAGCTTTTTTTAGGAAAAGCGACATTTAACTAAGGTTATAGGCCTCCAGTGGCAAAACAAAAAAAATTAAGTAAAGGCCAATCGCGTCAGATCAAGGCCAATCACCAAAAGCGCATTAATAGCGCAGACTCAAGACCGGCTAAAAAAGGGGCGCAAGAATGGCAAACCGATAACTTAGGTCAGGTCGAGAGCGCAATTGTGATCAGTCGTTTTGGCCAACACGCCGATGTCGAAACTGAAAATGGCGATGTACTTCGCTGTAATATACGCCGTACTGTGTCTAATTTAGTATGTGGTGATGAAGTATTATTTCGCCGTGCCAAAGTAAGTGAGGGTGATTTAGCCGGTGTAATTGAAGCCACGCAAGAGCGTCGCTCGCAACTTACCCGCCCTGACTTTTACGACGGTGTTAAAGTTATTGCAGCCAACATTGACCAAATACTCATGGTATCGGCTGTATTACCCGAGTTTACACCCAGTATTATCGACCGTTATTTAATAGCCTGTGAAGATATGGGCATTGAGCCAATTTTAGTGCTCAATAAAACCGATTTAATTGACGAAGCAGGCCTTAACGAAATACAAAAAGTTCTCGATATCTATCGTAAACTTGATTACCAAGTACTCCTTGTTAGTAATATATCAGGCGATGGTATTGATAAATTAAAAGAAGTACTTGTTGATAAAAATAATATTTTTGTTGGCCAAAGTGGTGTGGGGAAATCAACCCTCGTTAATACTGTATTGCCTAACGCTGAAATATTAACTAAAGAAGTATCTGAAAACAGCGGCTTAGGCCAGCACACAACAACTGTTTCGCGACTTCACCATTTACCAAGTGGCGGTAACCTAATCGACTCGCCAGGTATTCGTGAGTTTGGTTTATGGCATTTAGATGTTGAGCGTGTAACGTGGTGCTTTAAAGAGTTTAGAGAATTTATAGGCGGGTGCCGCTTTAGAGACTGTAAACATTTAAACGATCCGGGTTGCATCGTTAAAGAAGCAGTAGCCGATGGAAGAATTTCTCAATTGCGCTTTGACAGCTACCACCGAATTTTAGAAACAATGGCCGATGGCCGTGCAGGCGCCCGTGCGCCTCGCGTATAATTTAGGAAAAATACTGTGAGTTTAGACAAATTTAAAATCGCAATGCAGTACGCAATGCCAAAACATTTTATTTCACGCGTAGTCGGCAAATTAGCTGCCGCAAAAGCGGGTGCTTTAACAACGACTTTAATTAAACTATTTATTAAGCAATATAAAGTAGATATGAGCGAAGCCCAATACCCAGATCCGGCTCATTATAAAAGCTTTAATGAATTTTTTACTCGCCCTTTAAAAGACGGCATGCGCCCAATGGTAGAAGATAGCAATATCATCATTCATCCAGTGGATGGCGCAATCAGCCAGCTAGGCGATATTGTTGACGGACAGCTAATACAAGCTAAAGGCCACGATTACAGCTTACAAGCGCTACTAGGCGGCTCACAAGATGATACAACACCATTTTTAGGCGGTAAGTTTGCCACTATTTATTTAGCGCCTAAAGATTACCACCGTATTCATATGCCAATTGATGGCACACTAAGCAAAATGATTTACGTGCCAGGTGATTTATTTTCAGTAAACCCACTTACAGCGCAAAACGTGCCTAACTTGTTTGCACGTAACGAACGTGTGGTAGCAATTTTTGAAACTGAGATTGGTCCGCTTGCAATGGTACTTGTTGGCGCAACAATTGTAGCCAGCATAGAAACTATTTGGGCAGGCACTGTCACGCCACCAGCAGGTAGCGATGTATTTAGTTGGAAATACCCAACCACTGGCGATAACGCTATCACGCTTAAAAAGGGTGAAGAAATGGGTCGCTTTAAATTAGGCTCTACTGTGGTACTAGCATGGGGTGCTGATAAAGCTGAAATACTGGATGACCAACTACCAGAAGTGGTTACTCGCTTAGGTACTGCGTTTGCAAAAATTAACGATTAAAATAAATCGTTAATTAGAAATAAAAAAACCGCGTTTATTTAAACGCGGTTTTTTTATTTTTGTAGGCGTAAAGCCTGCTTACGCGTAAAGCGCCGCTTTTAATATTTATAACTGATACTTTACTTACTTATTGGCTTCTCTAAAGCGCAGCGCCCTCTAAACCTCTTTGTGAATAAATCACTTAAAATCTTATTGCACTAAGAGAAGCAAAAGAGATGTAAATGAGAAGACATCTGGCATAGAAATTACGAGCTTTGCTCGTCACGCCAGCAAGCTGTGCATCTACAAGTTTGGTGTAAGAATTTTGATGTACTGTAGGCGTGAAGCTTGCTCACGCGAAAAGCGCAGCTTTTAATTCTTTAACGCCACATGTAATAACAGGCACAAGCCCCTCAAAAACCTATTTACCACACTCTTTACACTCTGAATCTTTAATCACTTTAAAGTGCTGCTGCTTTAAAGTAAGCGCATCAAACGTTATAAATACACATCCCTCTGCATGCCCCATTAATAAGTTGAGCGTAAGTTGCGCCTGCATAGAGCCTATTACACCAAGTAGCGGGCTAATTACTCCTGCGTTACTGCAATTTATAACCGGTGTAGCTTCGCTTTGTGGAAAAACACAGCCATAGCACGGGCTATCACTTTGCCTAAAATCAAAGCCCATTAACTGACCTTTAGTTACCAATGCAGCACCAGAAATTAACGGTGTTTTATTAGCAATACAATAACGATTAATACTATAGCGAGTACTAAAGTTATCAGAGCAATCAAGTACGATGTCGGCACCTTTTAGCATGTTAGCTGCATTATTCTCATCTAACTTTTGGCAATGCGTTACTATTTCTATTTGATTATTAAGACTCGCTAATACTTTACCCGCCGCAGCGACCTTGTTTTGCCCTAAGTGGTTTATTTTATAAAGCACTTGGCGCTGTAAATTTGAAAGTTCAACTTCGTCATCGTCAATTAAAATAAGCGTTCCAATGCCCGCCGCAGCTAAATACAAAAGTGCTGGGCTACCTAAACCACCAGCCCCCACTACTGCAACCGTTGAGGATTTAAGTGCTAACTGCCCTTCAAGCCCAACTTCTTCAAGCAACAAATGGCGGCTATAACGAAGGGTTTCTTTTTCGCTTAGCTCATTCACGTTTACCAGCCTTGTTAGTATTAATTTGCACTGCTTATGGCTACTTGCAGAGCACTTATAGCCTCTACGTAATTATCAGCCTCGGTAATCGCACGCACTACGGCAACACTGCCTACGCCGGTTTTCGCTACCTGCTCAGCACGGCTTAAGTCAATACCGCCTATTGCCACTGTTGGATAGCTTTGCATAAGCGGTACAAATTTAATCAGCTTTTCAAGACCTTGTATTTGCCCTGTCATGTCTTTTGTTGTGGTTGGGTAAATAGCACCAAATGCCATGTAACTAGGGCGATAATTATGCGCACGCAGCATTTCATAAAAGCCATGAGTAGAAAGCCCAAGCCTTAGCCCAGCGTCTTTAATAGCGGCTAAACTAGCAATGTCTAAATCCTCTTGCCCTAAATGCACACCATACGCACCATGCTTAATAGCTAGCTGCCAGTAATCGTTTATAAATACCTGTGCATTGTATTGCTTGCCCAGCTCAACAGCTAGCTTAATGAGCTCATCCAGCTCGTCTTGCGTTTTATTTTTAATGCGTAACTGCGCTGTTTTAATGCCTTGTTGTAAGCATTTTTCTAACCAATCGGTGCTATCAACAACCGCATATAAGCCCAGCGATTTACTTTCACAAGGTGCAAAATCAGCAGCCATATTAAAATCAAGCGGCACATCAAAATCTAGTTCATCGCCCAGCCAGCTACCGGGCTCAATTACTTGTGGGTAGTCAGCTAAATTAGTGGGGAACGATGTATGAGCAACCGGTCCAATCCCCTCGCCGTATCGAACAGACTGTTTTAGCCCTTGGTTTATATACGCTTTAGCTAAAATAAAGGCGTCTTTTAATGGGTAGTCTTTAGCTAAACACGCAGCAATTACCGAAGCCATGCTACACCCGGTGCCGTGGTTATGCGGTGTTTGTATTTTTTGATTGCCTAACCAATATTCTTCACCATTTTGCGTATTACTATCAATACAATAATCAATGCAGTAGCCACTTGGGTAATCCCAATGTCCGCCTTTAATAACAACGGCTTTTGCACCCCAGCTTAATAGCTTATTAGCCGCTTCTTTTATTGCAGCCGGGCCAATTAAATACACACCGGTTAATAACTGTGTTTCGTGTGTATTTGGAGTTATTACATCCACCAGCGGCAGTAAGCACTCTTTTATTGCGCTGACGGTATCTTCTTCTGTTAGTAAGTCACCGCTTGAGGCAATAGCGACAGGGTCATATACAATAACGGGAGGCACAGGCCACTTAGTTTTATAATGACTTATATGTTCGCTGATCAACTGAATTTGCTGCACATTGGCTAACATGCCAATTTTTATCACTTTGGCTTTCATGTCTTTTTCAAGCGCTAGTAACTGTGATTCAATAATATCGGTAGAGACTGCATTAATAGCCTCTACGCCTAAACTATTTTGCGCAGTAAGCGCCGTAATTGCCGTGCAGCCATGTACACCAAAACTTTGCATTGCTTTTATATCGGCCTGAATGCCCGCACCGCCGCCAGAATCAGATCCGGCAATTGTCCATACTACGTTATTCATATTCTTTCCTTACTGCTGATGCCAAAAAGGCATACCCATTGTAGGGGTTGATGGGGCTGCAACGTCTTTTTCCGGCATCGCCTTTGCTTTGTATGCAAAGCGCCCTGCTTCTACTGCGGCTTTAAATGCGCGGCTCATAGTAATTGGGCAACCCGCCCCTGCAATGGCTGAATTTAATAATACCGCATCATACCCCATTTCGAGTGCTTGGCAGGCATGCGATGGTAAACCTAAACCTGCATCTACTATCAATGTAGTATTGGGTAAGCGCTCTCGAATAGTTTTTAAATTATAACTATTTAACAAGCCTTTACCGGTGCCTATTGGCGCCCCCCACGGCATAAGCACCTCACACCCTAGCTCATTTAAACGCTGGCAAAGTACTAAGTCATCGGTGCAATAAGGTAATACTTTAAAACCATCATCAATCAATATTTTTGTGGCTTCAAGTAGCGCAAAAGGGTCAGGCTGTAAATTGTAATCATCGCCAATTAGCTCTAGCTTAATCCAATCGGTGGCAAATACCTCTCGGCACATTTTTGCAAGTGTAATCGCCTCTTTGACACTGTGGCACCCTGCGGTATTAGGCAGTATTTTTAAGCCTGTATTTTTTATTAACTGCCAAAAATCATCGCCTGCTGCTGCACTTTGTTGGCGCCTAAGCGACACCGTTACAATTTCAGCGCCTGATGCGGTTAGTGATTGGGTCATAATATCGGGCGACGGATAAAGTGCAGAGCCTATTAATAAACGACTCTTTATTTGCTCTCCATAAATAGTTAAACAGTCTTTAGTTTGCATGAGCTTTATCCGCCTTGAATGGGTGACAGCAACTCAACACTGTCGTCCTCATTAAGTACATAGTTACTGTGCCGACTTTGTGGAATAAATTCGCCATTAACAGCCACAGCAAAAGGCGCGACTGCACCAAAACTTTGAAGTACCTCAACGAGTGCTTTGCTATTAACATTAAGTAGCTCGCCATTAATTGTAATATTCATTCTACTCTCACTCTATTCGTGAAACTGCTTGCGCCACTAATGCCGGCGCCAACATATAACCATGTCGATACAAACCGTTAATGCTAATTACATTACCAACTTGTGATACTTCTGGGCGGTTATCGCTAAATGCAGGGCGTAATCCGGTTTGAATATTAAGGAGCCGTGCTTCGGCAAATCCGCTGTGTACGGTATAAGCCGCTGAAAGTAATTCAAGGGTTGAGCGCACGGTTGCTGCACCGCTGTCTTGCGATTCAATTTCGGTCGCACCAATTACATATTCACTGTTAGGTTTAGGCGCTATATAAATTGGATAACGCGGGTGCATTAAACGCACAGGCCTGATTAAACTTACCTCTGGTGCGTATAACCTTGCTACTTCGCCGCGCACACCTCTAAGCGGTTTATCATCTTGAGTATTTTTAGCACCAAGCCCACGGCAATCAATAATGTAATCGAAGGGTCGATTGTTTATTTTGTTGTCGCCAATGGTTACGCGCTGATTAAATACAAACTTTACTTTGCGTTTGTTGAGCTGTGCAAAGCTGGCTTTATAAAATGCTTGGTTATCTATTTGCCCCTCGCAGGGTAAAAATAGACCTTGGTTAAAACGCCCTGCAAGTTCAGGTTCAAGCATTGTAATTTGTTGAGCATTTACATGCTCGGCAGTGTGATCAGCTAGCGGTTTTATACGCTGTGCAAAGCTTTGTAAATCGCCTTTGTCCTGCTGGTGCGCAATGACCAAAGTGCCTTGCTGCTGAAAAAAAACGTCACTTTCAAGTTCAGCAATAATACCCGGCCAGCGCTTTATTGAATCAAGACCCATTAAAGCTAAATCAGTCTCGCACAATACCGACTCTGCAAGTGGAGCAAGCATTGCTGCTGCCACTTTACCTGCGCTATTTTGTGTACGCTCATCGTCTGCTTCAAAAACAGTGACATGGTGCTGTTTGCTCAGCGTAAGCGCAGCTAATCTGCCCGCTAAACCAAACCCAACCACCGCAATGCTATAAACCATACAAACCTCCAAAGCAGTTATTAGTAGGTGCGAATTTACTTCGCACTTCTTCAATTTTTAAAGAAGCGAGGTATAAAACCTCACCTACGTCTGCATCTAACTTCTAGCGATAATTACTTTATACCGCTTTATGGTAAATCTCTGAGCCTGTTTGCTTAAACTGGTCAGATTTAGCTTTCATTTCGGCTTCTACATCAACCATTTTTATTTCAATAGCGTCGCCAGCGTTATTAGGATCAATACCACGTGTTTCTAAATCTTTAGCGTAATCGCGTACTTCTTGGCTAATTTTCATAGAGCAAAATTTAGGACCACACATAGAGCAAAAGTGAGCCACTTTGCCTGATTCTTGCGGCAGGGTTTCGTCGTGATACTCGCGAGCTCGGTCTGGATCTAAACCAATATTAAATTGGTCATGCCATCTAAACTCAAAGCGTGCTTTTGATAAGGCGTTATCACGCTCTTGCGCGCCTGGGTGACCTTTTGCTAAATCGGCGGCATGTGCAGCTATTTTGTAGGTAATTAAGCCTTCTTTAACATCTTCTTTATTTGGCAGACCTAAATGCTCTTTAGGTGTTACATAACAAAGCATTGCACAGCCGTACCATGCTATTTGGGCCGCCCCAATACCTGAGGTGATATGGTCGTACCCTGGTGCAATATCGGTCGTTAACGGGCCTAATGTATAAAAAGGCGCTTCGTCGCAATGCTTTAATTGCTCATCCATATTGGCTTTAATCATGTGCATTGGCACATGCCCTGGGCCTTCAATAAATACTTGTACGTCGTGCTTCCACGCAATTTTAGTCAGTTCACCTAATGTGCGCAGCTCACTAAACTGCGCTTCATCGTTGGCATCAGCAATCGAGCCTGGGCGAAGGCCATCACCGAGTGAAAAACACACATCGTATTGTTTTAAAATTTCACAAATGTCTTCAAAGTGCGTGTATAAAAAGTTTTCTTTATGATGCGCTAAACACCACTTAGCCATAATTGAGCCACCGCGCGACACAATACCGGTTACACGTTTAGCCGTCATTGGTACGTAACGAAGCAGTACACCGGCATGAATAGTAAAGTAATCAACACCCTGCTCGGCTTGTTCAATAAGCGTATCGCGGAAAATCTCCCACGTTAAATCCTCAGCCACACCATTTACTTTTTCAAGCGCTTGATAAATCGGTACTGTGCCAATAGGTACAGGCGAGTTACGTACAACCCATTCACGCGTTTCGTGAATGTAACGTCCCGTTGATAAGTCCATCACGGTGTCTGCGCCCCAGCGGGTAGACCACACCATTTTTTCTACTTCTTCTTCAATAGATGAGCTAACCGATGAATTACCAATGTTGGCATTAACTTTTACTAAAAAGTTACGACCTACAATCATAGGCTCTGTTTCTGGATGGTTTATATTATTTGGTAAAATAGCGCGACCACGGGCTATTTCGTCGCGTACAAATTCTGGGGTAATAAATTCAGGAATACTCGCACCAAACGACTCGCCTTTATGCTGCGCGGCAAGTAATTCTTTACGAATTTCTGCACGTCCCATATTTTCACGAACAGCTACGTATTCCATTTCAGGGGTAATAATCCCTTGGCGTGCGTAGTGCATTTGCGTTACGTTTTTACCAGCGACACCACGGCGAATTTTTGGAAGGTGATCAAAGCGAATATGATCTAACCCTTCATCTGCCATGCGTTGCTGCGAGAACTGCGACGTCACTGATTCTAAAACCTCGGTGTCGCCACGGCTTTCAATCCATTGTTCACGAAATTTTGGTAAGCCTTTGCGTACATCAAGTTCAAAATTAGGATCGGTATACGGGCCCGACGTATCGTAAACACGAAGCGGATCGTTTGACTCATAAACAGGGTTTTCATCTGTACCGCCAATAAACGTATCACTTAATGTGATTTCACGCATACCAACGCGCACACCAGGTTGAGTGCCTTCAACGTATACTTTATGAGAATTTGGAAACGGTTGACCCGTTAAGTTATAAATATATTCAGACGCGGCAGCACGAGTTTCTCGGCGTGACGCTTTATTTGTAGTATTTGACATGACTTGCCTCATTGCTTAAGGGTTGTCTTGTCAGATATTCCGAGGAATAGAGAAAGATCGTAAAGTAGCGTACATGCTACTTTGCAGCCTAAAATAAACAAAATCACTTTATTGTGCGCATAAAAAAAGACGCACAAGCGTCCCATTTTAGGCAGCTTGTTCCCTACGCAGGTATTAACCTGATCAGGTTCACGGATCCCGCTTTCGCGATCTCAGCCAAAAACTAATTACTTAGCTTTGGCACTCCGACAAGTATTGATATATAAATTCTGTTCGTTAATTTGAAGGTGTTATCCATCAAATCTGCGCTGAGTGTACGTCAGTTAAAAACTGCCCGCAAGGGGCTGTTTTTCAAAAACTTAAAATTATTTAGGGATAAACACAAATGTTTGCTCGCCTTGCATGACTAATTGCTGGTCTTGCATTTTAAGCTCAGCACCTTGCTTTAAGGCTTGTAATAACTGCTGCTCAAACTCATCAAGGTCTTCGCCGCACGACTTGCGCGTCATTCCTAATTTACTTACGGTAAGGTTACTTTCTTCAAGCGAGCCTTCACCAAAAAATTTGTTACAGCCAGCAAAACCGTTTACTTGCAGTGCTTCAATAAAGCTCATTGATGCATTAAACGAAGGTGGAATTGCTAAACCATCAACACGTGATAATTGCCATTGGGTGTATTTAAGCTGCTCACTGGTAACCGTCCCTGTTGATGCGCAACCAACACATAAACCGACTATAAGCATCGGTATTGCTGCTAATTTCATGCTACTACTAACTAATTGTCTAATTAATGTAATTGTAACAATATTTATGCCCTTTATCCGTTAAAAATGCATGTTTTAAATGTAAATTTTTGTTCTATGATAGTTCAAAAGTTATGCGATTAAGTACTAAGTTGTAGTTTTAAATACGTTATCTATTTGCTCTGGTAAAAACGGTCTACCTTTTTCATTAACAGACGTTCCTATAACCATTGCATTGAGCATTACTTTTTCATCGCTTTTACGTATAACCGTTTGCTTAAACGCAAATTTTAAACGACTAATACGCTGCGGTTCCACAGCCACATAAAATTCATCACCTGGTAGTAGTGAATGTTTATAGTCCATTTCGCTGCGCATCACGACTAGGTTAATTTTATCTTTCGCTAATTGAGCAAAATCAATACCGTGTACGTACAAGAATTCATGGCGAGCATGCTCTAAATAATTAAAATAAACACTGTTATTTACGATGCCTTGTAAGTCACATTCGTAATCACGTACTTTGAAGTCAACTTTAAAGGTCATATTAGTAATCCTGATTATTTAACGTATAATTGCCGCGTTTATAGCACATGTGTTTAAATAATTGCTACCATACGAGTCCCTAAAATGGAGTTAAGTAACCCAATGAACTTACGTTTGTCTTTAATTACTGCCGCACTTTTACCGCTGCTTGGTGCACCAATTGCAGCTAACGCTGATGATAGCGACCTAGAAAGAATTGTTGTAACCGGCGATTTTCAGCGCGAAAGCATTCAAACTTTAAGCGCGAGTGCGAGCTTATTCAGCGAAGATGAAATTAATCAACGTGGTGCAAGTTACTTAGACGAAATGTTAGGCAGTGCCGCCAATGTAAATTTTGCATCTGGTGCGTCGCGTGGTCGTTACATCCAAATTCGTGGCGTGGGACTTCGCTCACAATTTGTAGACCCTATTAATCCATCTGTAGGCTTAGTTATAGATGGTATTAACTATTCTGGTCTTGGTGGCAGCTCATTATTATTTGATATAGACCAAGTAGAAATTTATCGTGGCCCACAAGGTACACGCTTTGGCGCAGACGGTATGGCCGGTATGATCCAAATGGGTTCAGCTAAAGCCACGAGCGATCCAAGTTTAAAATTACAAGTAGGTGCTGGCACGTACAACACCCGCGAAGCAGGTATTGCAGCAAGCACTGGTTTAACAGATGACACTAGCGCACGCGTTAGCTACTTTCGCAGAAAGTCAGACGGTTACGTAGATAACTTGTACTTAAATGACGAAACACAAAATCAAGACGAACAAGTAGCCCGCTTTAAAATAAACAGCCAGCTTACAAAGCATTTAAATACTGAGCTAAACCTGCATTATATCGATATTAATAACGGATACGATGCGTTTACGCTTGATAACAGCCGCAATAGTGTTGCCGACGAGCCAGGGCAAGATAATCAAGAAAGCTACGCTATAGGTGTTAATAATACTTATACGGGTTTTGACGCTTTTGATGTAAATCTAAACCTGTCGGCTATTGATACCGAATTACTTTACAGCTTTGACGAAGACTGGGTATGTAACGATACAAGTGAGCCAAAGTTATGTGCTGCTGGCTTACATCCAGATGGATACAGCTCAACTGATTTATACAGCCGCGATCGCGACAATCAGTCTGTAGATTTACAGTTTAATTCTAAAACGGGTAACTGGGTTGCGGGTATTTATTACCAAAACCGTGATGTTGATTTAGAGCGCCAATACACATGGTTAGCAAGCCCGTTTTCTTCAACTTACGAAACGAGTAACGTTGCAGTATATGGTCAAGTAGCGACTCCAATTGGCCCTAAAACAACATTAATTACAGGTTTACGTGTAGAGCAATACCAAGGCGACTACACCGATAGTAATGGCTTTATACAAGACACTGACGACGTAATGGTTGGCGGTAAAATAGCACTTGAATATCAAGTGATTGATCGCACTATGATCTACACCAGCATTACGCGTGGCTACAAAGCTGGCGGTATTAACTCAGAAGCGCTTGCTAAAGCCAAAGATGAAGGCTTAAACCTAAGCGCTGATTTTTTCCAGCAACACACCAGTTTCGACCCTGAATATTTATGGAGTGGCGAATTTGGTGTTAAAGGCTCATCGCTTGATGACAAATTTACGCTTCGCTTAGCTGCATTTTACATGCACCGCGACGATATTCAGTTAAAAGCATGGCAAGTAGAAGGTCAGCAATTTACTGGTTATGTTGATAATGCCAGCTCTGGCAGTAATTACGGACTTGAAATTGAAGGTAGTTACCAGTTAACTGATGACTTATTTTTAACGGGTAGTGCTGGCTACCTAAATACAGAAATAGACGACTTTGTAACGCAGTCTGGCTTAAACCAAGACGGTCGTGAGCAAGCACAGTCACCTAAATACCAGTATGCGTTTACTGCTCGCTATAACTTTACAAGTGAGCTTTACGGTATGATTGGTGTTGAAGGTAAGGACGACTACTACTTCTCAGATAGTCATAACTCACAGGCACCAAGCAGCAACTTAGTTAACTTAAGCTTTGGCTACGAAGCTGACATGTGGGCTGTACGCGCATGGGCTCGTAACGTGTTTGACGAAACAGTCCCTACACGTGGTTTTGAGTTTGGTAATGACCCACAAGATGGTTACGCAACGCATACCTATACACAATTAGGTGAGCCTCGTGTAGCAGGTGTTACGTTTACGCTTAATCTGTAAAGCACAGCCGTTGGCTTTCAAATGAAAGCTTTCTGCAAGCAAATAAAAACACCGCGTTTAAATTAAACGCGGTGTTTTTATTTGTAGGTGAGGTTTTATACCTCGCTTTTTATAAAGTTAAATTACATGAACGCGAAATAAATTCGCACCTACAGGTTTGGCGTATATTGTTGGGTTTGATGTTTATTGTAAGTGAGGTTTTATACCTCTCTTTTTTATAAAGTTAAATTACACGAGCGCGAAATAAATTCGCACCTACAGGTTTAGCGTATGTTGTTGGGGTTGATGTTTATTGTAGGTGAGGTTTTATACCTCGCTTTTTATAAAGTTAAATTACATGAGCGCGAAATAAATTCGCACCTACAGGTTTAGCGTATGTTGTTGGGTTTGATGTTTATTGTAGGTGAGGTTTTATACCTCGCTTTTTTATAAAGTTAAATTACATGAGCGCGAAATAAATTCGCACCTACAGGTTTAGCGTATGTTGTTGGGTTTGATGTTTATTGTAGGTGAGGTTTTATACCTCGCTTTCTGCTTTTTAAAATATTGAAGCCAAGTTACACGAGCGCAAAATAAATTCGCACCTACAGGTTTGACGTATGTTGTTGGGTTTAATCTTTATTGTAGGTGAGGTTTTATACCTCGCTTTTTATAAAGTTAAGTTACACAAGCGCAAAATAAATTCGCACCTACAGGTTTGGCGTATGTTGTTGGGGTTGATTTTTATTGTAGGTGAGGTTTTATACCTCGCTTTTATAAAGTTAAATTACACGAGCGCGAAATAAATTCGCACCTACAAATATTCTACCTACGCCTACAGGCTAAGCATCACGCTCTTTGAACATCAAACGCTATTACGTCTTTAATTTTCTCTTTATTTGTTGCGAGCATTACCAACCTATCAATCCCCAAAGCAACCCCTGCGCATTGTGGTAATCCATGCTCCAGCGCTTTAATTAAACGCGTATCCATTGGTACTTGCTTTAAACCGTTGTTAGCGCGGTATGTGTTATCATCATTAAATCGTTTAGCTTGCTCACTAGCATTTGTTAATTCGTTAAAGCCGTTAGCCAATTCCATATTTTTGTAATAAAGCTCAAAGCGCCCTGCTACGCGTGCATCATGTTCACAAATTTGTGCAAGGGCCGCTTGAGAAGCTGGAAAATGATAAACAAAACACGGTTTTTCTTGTCCTATTGTTGGCTCCACTTTCATACAAAATAATAATTGCAGTAAAGTATCTTTATGCGTTTCATTTTTGGCTATATCAGCAAACCCCTGCTTACACGCTAGTTGCTTTAATTGCTCTATGCTTGCTGTTAAAGGATCGAGGCCGAGTACTTGTTCAAACGCTTGCTGATAAGTAAGTCTAGTTGCAGGCTCGACACCTAAAACAAGTTGCATTAACTCATCCATTTCATCCATAAGTGTAAATTCATCAAAGCCTGGGCGATACCATTCCAGCATAGTAAATTCAGGATTATGATGGCTACCCGCTTCTTCATTTCTAAATGCTTTACAAAGCTGAAAAATAGCGCCTGAGCCTGCTGCTAACAAGCGTTTCATGGCAAACTCTGGAGATGTTTGTAAAAACAGAGGAAGCCCACCAGCATGCCCTGGACCTACAAATTTGGTATTAAAACTAGCTAAGTGCACATCGGTTACACTGGCAGCACTTAAGCTTGGCGTTTCTACTTCTAAAACATCACGTACATAAAAAAATTCACGGATGCGACGTAATATCGATGCGCGTTGTTTTAGTGTTTCAATGCTTGCGCTTGGGGCCCAAAGATCTGCTGACATATTTTCTCCAAAAAAAAATCCCAGCGTAAGCTGGGATTTTATAAACAATGTTAAAGCTTACTTAACACGGCTTACGTATTCACCGTTACGAGTGTCTACTTTAATTACTTCGCCAATTTGTACGAATAATGGAACTCGTACCACAGCGCCTGTGCTAAGCGTTGCTGGTTTACCACCAGTACCCGCTGTATCGCCTTTAAGGCCTGGATCTGTTTCAGTGATCTCAAGCTCAACAAAGTTAGGTGGTGTAACAGCAATAGGGCTGCCGTTCCATAATGTAATTGTGCATAAATCATTTTCAACTAACCATTTTACTGAATCGCCTAGTGCTTTTTCGTCAGCAGCAATTTGCTCAAATGTTTCATTGTTCATGAAATGCCAAAATTCGCCGTCTGTGTATAGATACGCTAAATCAGTATCCATTACATCAGCACCTTCAACTGATTCACCCGATTTAAAGGTTTTTTCAAGCACCTTACCAGAGATAAGTTTACGGATACGAACACGGTTAAACGCCTGGCCTTTACCAGGTTTTACCATTTCATTTTCTAAGATACTGCAAGGCTCGCCGTCCATCATAATTTTTAGGCCGCCCTTGAACTCGTTGGTGCTATAATTCGCCATCGTTTCCTCTATTTATATTTTTTCGAGTAATCTACATGCCAATGATACAAAGAAATGAAGCAAATTTGCATAAAAACTGGCAAAAAGAATTAGCAAATGTAGTTACCTGCCCAAAAACCTTGCTTGAAATGGTCGGTTTATCGAGCCAAGTCCATGAAAACGACCTAAAAGCCCGTAGTTTATTTCCGGTACGCGTGCCTATCCCTTTTATAAAAAAAATACGCAAAGGCGATCCAAACGATCCTCTTTTGCTACAAGTTATGCCACGCCATCAAGAATTTTTGACTAAATTGGGTTTTAATAAAGATCCCCTACTTGAGCAAGATAACGACCAACCAGGCGTTTTACATAAATACAAATCGCGTGTTTTAGTGATGTTTAAAACCGGCTGTGCTGTAAATTGTCGTTACTGCTTTAGAAGGCATTTTCCGTATCAAGAAAACCAACTCAATAAAAAAAGTCTGCTAGAAACACTGAGCTATATAAAATCAGATAGCAATATAAACGAAGTGATTTTAAGTGGTGGCGATCCACTGATGGCCAAAGACGATGCAATAAGCTGGTTTTTGGATGAGCTTGAGCAATTACCACAAATAAAACGAATGCGAATTCATAGCCGTTTGCCAGTAGTTATACCGGCGCGAGTTACCGATGAGTTATGTGAACGATTAGCAAAATCGCCATTAAAAATTATTTTTATTAATCACATAAACCACGCAAACGAAATAGACGCTGATTTTAAAGCTGCCATGCAAAAGCTTAAACAAGCAAACGTAACGCTTCTAAACCAAGCTGTAATTTTAAAAGATGTGAACGATACGGTTGATGCGCAAATAAATTTAAGCGAAACGTTATTTGACGCAGACGTATTGCCGTATTATTTGTATTTGCTAGATAAAGTTGAAGGGGCGAGCCACTTTGATATTAATGAAGCGCAAGCAATTGAAATAATGGCAGAGCTATTAAAAGCTCTGCCTGGATTTTTAGTGCCTAAATTAGTAAGAGAAATCGGTGGTCAAAAAAGCAAAACACCTATCGATCTTAAGCTAATTTAAACGTATATATTTACGTTGTTACCCAATGATGCAGTTACCGATTTAGCCGGTGTTTGCGCACTTGACGATTGTGCAGCACCTTCAATAAGTGCAAGCGCTGCAGCGCCATCAGCTAATTGCTGTTTTTTAGACAAAGCAGCAGTGTAAAGCTCGCTGCCTTGGCCTGAACCAGACATAGCTGGTAAATTTCCACCTGATATATTCATAATTATAAGCCTTAATCAACCTGACTTTTAAATGTAATCCACGTATTATGTCGGCCATGCAGCACAAAGCTTTAGGAAAACCATGGATTCTATAATTGAACAACTCAACACTAACTTAAAAATTGTTTATCGTCAGGCACTTGATGCCGATAAAAAATTAGACGAATTACAACAACAAGGCCATGGCAAATTTAAAGCCTTATTTGCACAAGATGCTGGTTTTAGCTTTGAAGCTAAACGTTTTAAGCCTTATGTTCTTGATGTAGCCGCTGATGTTGAAAGCTTATCTAACGATGGTTTTGATGAAGAAAAACTTAAAACGACCGTTATTAAGTTACAGCAAATACTCACGTTGTTAGCTACTTTTAAGTAAAGCTTAAAAACGAAAATGCCGCTATTTAGCGGCATTATTATAAGTTAATCTAAACTTGGTAATATTTGCTCACCAAACCATTCTGTTAGTAAGCGTTTTTCGTAATAAAATGATTCATCGCGGCCCATTTTTATTTTATCCATAAAGCCCATGTCTTTAAGCTCTACATCACTACCTTTACTTAATACTGTACCGTCGCTATCGCTTAGCGAATAATCCATTTTAATACGTGGAAAGTAGATTGGCTTAACAACACGTATTTGGTCAATACCACCATAACGCACATCACCTGCTAAATCTAAATCAGTAAACTCTACGTTTAATTTATAATTTTTTGGCAATTGCTCGGCTAGTTTAGCCATATGCTTTTCGAAACTTGCTGCCACACTTTTATGATATGAGCTCTTTGTTTGGTTTGACGCTCGCACATCACGATAATCATTAAAGTCATGCCATTTAACAACAGACTCACCAGCATGGGCAAGCGCAGGTAATGCGATACACATTGTTGTTGCTATTTTTTTAACTAAATTCATATCTTTCTCCAAAGAGGTAGACCAATCACAAAAGTGTAGATTGGAGTAAACCTAGCATTAGCTATTACTAGGCTCATTTTAGCACTTGTTTATTAACTATAACTTAATCTTACGTATAAAGTGTTACTTGTACTGAGTAAAATGTAATCAAAAGTACTTAATTTACCGTTATTAAAAAAAGATGTTATTTAAACTATAGAAATTACAGATAAAGCATGTAAATCACCTCTATTTATGGTGAAATTAACTCAATTGATAAAAGGTACCCACGGAGCTTTCATGACTATTTTAGTAACCGGTGGCGCTGGCTATATTGGCTCGCACACTGTTTTAGAACTTTTACAGCAAGGTAACGATGTTGTTGTTATTGATAATTTAAGTAACTCATCACAAGAATCACTTGCGCGCGTAAAGAATATTACAGGCAAAGAGGCCACTTTTTACCAAGGCGATATTCTCGATAAATTCTTTTTAGATTCAGTATTTGCAAAACACACGGTTGATAGTGTTATACATTTTGCGGGCTTAAAATCAGTGGGCGAGTCGGTTGCAAAGCCCATTGAGTACTATCAAAACAATGTACAAGGTACGCTTACGCTTGTTGATGCAATGCGCGACGCAGGTGTATTTAAATTAGTATTTAGCTCGTCAGCTACGGTATACGGCGACCCTGCTAGCTTACCAATTAAAGAAGATTTCCCTGTAGGCGGTACTACCAACCCTTACGGCACATCTAAGCTGATGGTTGAGATGATGCTGCAAGATATCGCTAAATCAGATGAGCGCTTTGCGTTTGCTATTTTGCGTTACTTTAACCCAGTAGGTGCACATGAGTCAGGCTTAATTGGTGAAGATCCTAACGGTATTCCAAATAACTTACTGCCGTTTATTGCACAAGTAGCGGTCGGTAAATTAAAGCAACTTGCTGTGTTTGGTGATGATTACGATACCATTGATGGCACAGGCGTACGCGACTATATACACGTTGTAGATTTAGCTATTGGCCACTTAAAAGCGCTTGATAAAATTGCCAGCAGCACGGGTGCATTAGTTTATAACCTAGGTACTGGTAACGGGTATTCTGTACTGCAAATGGTTAATGCATTTATTAAAGCAAGCGATCAGGCTGTACCCTACCAGGTTTCACCTCGCCGCCCTGGTGATATTGCTGCATGTTATGCAGCGCCAGAAAAAGCACTTAATGAACTTGGCTGGGAAGCAGTGCGCGGTATTGATGAAATGATGCAAGATACATGGCGTTGGCAGTCAAATAACCCTAACGGTTATAAGGGTTAAGTAAAGCAAGCTTCAAACTTAAAGTAAGTGCGCGGTATAAAACCGCGCCTACAGAGTACTTTAAATACCGAGTTCAATTTTATAGCTGTGTTGTAGGCGTAGAGCGCAGCTTTTAATATTTAAAACTGATTGTTACTTACTTTTGGCTTCTCTAAAGCGCAGCGCCCTCTTAGCCTCTTTGTGAATAAATTACTTAAAATCTTTTTGCACAAAGAGAAGTAAAAGAGGAGTAAATGATAAGACACCAAAGCATATAAATTACGAGCTTCGCTCGTCACGCCAGCAAGCAAGCAGCGCGTCTACAAGTAATTTAACCACAGCGTAAATTTTGGCTGTAGGCGTTTAGCTTGCTCACGCGAAAAGCGCAGCTTTTAATATTTATAACTGATTGTTACTTACTCTTGGCTTCTCTAAAGCGCAGCGCCCTCTTAACCTCTTTGTGAATAAACCACTTAAAATCTTATTGCACAAAGAGAAGTAAAAGAGGAACAAATGAGAAGAGACCAAAACCCAGAAATTACGAGCTTCACTCGTCACGCCAGCAAGCAGCGCGTCTACAAGTAATTTCAGCACAGCGTTAAGTTTTGGCTGTAGGCGTAGAGCTTGCTCACGCGAAAAGCGCAGCTTTTAATTACTTATATCCAATATTTAATAACGAGTATCTTCGTTATGTCTGCGCCCACTGTCTTAGCAAGTTATGATAAACCCCCGTCAATTGAATAATCTCTGGGCTATCTTCTACTTTGCTGCGCAAACTTTGAATCGACATATCTAAATCAAAGAGTAAACCACGTTTTTCGTCGCTGTTTACCATGCTCTGTAACCAAAAGAATGAGGCTAATCTGCGCCCACTCGTTACTGGCATTACACGATGTAAGCTCGTTGAAGGGTACAACACCATACTGCCTGCTGGCAGCTTTACGCTATGTGAGCCATAAGTGTCTTCAATAACAAGTTCACCGCCCTCATAGTCTTCGGGGTCATTAATAAATAACGTCATTGATACATCTGTACGAATTTTCACAGGCGTACCCGGCACTTGCCTGATTGCATTATCTACATGCACACCAAACGATTGCCCGCCTTGGTAACAATTAAATAACGGAGGAAAAATTTTTGCAGGAAGTGTAGCCGACATAAACAAATTACTGCGCGCAAGTGCTGCCATAATAATATCGCCAAGCTCTTGGCATTCAGGGCTATTTTCAGGTAGCTGTAAGTTATTTTTTGCTTTGGTTGATTGATGCCCTGCGGTAATACTGCCATCGGCCCACTGCGCTTTAAGCAAAACCTCATGACAATAAGCCACTTCTTCTTTTGTTAATAGCTCTGGAATTTTAACTAGCATGTGCGCCCTCTCACATTTTCATCAAATAATTAAGGGCAGAGTTAACTCTGCCCTTTTATGCCGTACTTATTTTACTCTTAGAAAGAGTAGCTCGCTGTTAAGCTAAACTTACGACCATCACCTGGTACAAAGTGTCCACCACCTAACTGATCAACGTAATCTTTATCACCTAAGTTTTCACCGTTAAACTGCAGGCTCAAATCTTTTGATATGTCGTACGCAACCATCAGGTCAAAAATAGTATAACCCGGTGCACGAGAACGTGTAGACGTAGTGCCGTTGTAGCGCTCACCTACATATTGTGCACCTAAACCAAACGATAATTTATCCGACATATCGTACGTAGTCCAAACACTCCCGCTGTTTTTAGGCGTACGTGCAAGCTCGTTACCAATTTGCGATACGTCATCACCTAAGGCTTTAGTTACTTCGCTATCTTGGTAAGTGTATGAAGCAATTACAGTCCACTCTTTAGTAATTAAGCCAGTAGCAGAAAGCTCTAAACCTTGTACGCGCTGTTCACCACCGAGTATTTCGTCACTTGAACTATCTGCAAATGGGTCATCAGTACGGGCATTAGTTTTTTCAGTGCGAAATAGTGCCGCATTAGTTTGCAGGCGCCCATCCATTAAGCTCCACTTAGTTCCTAGCTCGTAGCTGCGGCTTTCTTCTGCGTCTAAATCAGCTGCATTTGAACGCGTAGATACCGTTAGGCTTTCCGCTGATGGATTGAATGAATTACCTGCGCCTAAATATACACTGCCGTTCTCTGTAGGTTTATAAACTACAGCTGCATTCCAGCTAAATAAGTCGTCACTTGTAGAAATTAAAGCGCTTGGGTCATTGTAATCGTTGTGATAATCCGTAGTGAAGCTATCAAAGCGAATTCCGCCTGTAACTTCCCACTGCTTGTTAAGTGTCACTGTATCAAATGCATAAATAGCTTGGTTTTTAGCTTTAGCTTCAATGCTTGTACCGTCACGGCCATACACACCCGTAAATGCAATTGTTGCATCAGGATTGTATAAGTCGTTGCGTATTCCATCTTCAATTAGGTTATCAGGTGTAGTTGCAACAAAGTTATGACGTGTAAACGTTTCGTTTGCAAGTTCAACACCCACTACAACATCGTGAGTAAAGCCAGCAAATTCATAGTTACCAATTAAATCAACTTGAAGTGCAGCAAGTGAATTTTCTGTATCACGTGTTTTTTCATCTGCAAAGGTAATGTCAGTATCTGTTGTAACCGAGAAATAACGTGGTGCAGTTGTTACTGATTCACGTTTAACTTTACCTAAACGACCTTGCACACGTAACGTAGTATTTTGAGAAAAATCATACTCATAACGAGCTGTCGTTGAGTAGGCTTCAATATCTTCATAATCACGGTAAATATTACCGTAAAAGTTATCAAAATCGACAGGAGAAGGTGAGCGCGCGCTATCTGCAAGTTCAGCTACTGGCGTATCACTGTAAACCCAAGGAATACCGTAATCTGGTAAATTGTCTTGGCGCTGATACTCTAGGTTTAAATCAAAACGGCTGTTTGTACCAAGCCCTGTTGCAAATGCAAACGCAACAGCATTTGTTTCGTTTTCAATATGATCACGACCTGCAACATCACCTTTATCAGTAAGAAGGTTTATACGTAGTGCGCTTGTGTCGTTTACTTGAATGTTAGTATCAAAACGACCACGGTAATCGTTTTCTGTGCCTAAACGTAGCGAAACGTCGTTAAAGTTGTCTAACTTCGCCTTTTTACTTTCTAAATTAACACTACCACCTGTTGCGCCACGACCAGAAACTGCTGAGCCTGGGCCTTTTGCAACTTCAACGGCTTCAATGTTGTAAATATCACGTGTATAACCTGCAACATCACGAATACCATCTACAAAAATATCATTTGTAGCACTAAAACCACGAATCGACATGCTATCGCCAGTAGGTGAACCACCCTCACCTGCTGCTAAAGAAATACCTGAAACATTACGCAAAGCATCACGCAAGCTATCTACGTTTCTATCTTTCATTACCGCTTGATTAATTACCGTTACAGTTTTAGCTGTATCAAGTAGCGGTTGAGTGTATTTATGCGACGTTGATTTTTCAACAACATAGCTAGACTCAGTTTTAGTTTCTGCTTTAGTTACCGATAGTTCTTGGACATCCTGTGCACTTGCCCAAGTTGAAAGCGTTGCCGTAACAACCGCTGCAATTGGCTTTATGTAGGCATTCCCTTTATTCGATGGCTTACTCATGGTTACTCCGTAGTTTTTATTAAGCACTTAACTATTGTTAATTTAAGGTACATATTTAATTTCGGCGAAATCCTACCATTCAAACAACGCAATGTAAACGATAACTGTTATCAATTGCATTGTTATGTAAATTCCTATATTGTATACACACTCAAAAATTAACAGTAATTACGTCCTTGTAATTGCTTGTAGTAACTTTCAGGATTGTTGTTAAGTAATGCGAAGCTTAATTAAACCAATTAGCGTAGTTATCGCGCTTTGTAGCACCATGGCAGTAAAAGCCGACACTGTTAGTGAGCTAGAACAACTCGTTAATAAATGGCTACAAATAGAAAATCAAAACACAGAATTAAATACTCATTGGCTTGAACAAAAAAGCAGCATGGAGCAAACCTTAACACTTCTAAATGCTGAGCAGCAGCAACTTAGCGAGCTTAATCAGCGTAGAAAAAAAAGCACCAGTGAGCTTGCCCAAAAACGCGAACAACTTGTTACTAAGCAATCAGAGCTTGAAAATGATCAACAGCAATTAAATGATCAACTAGCACGTATTTCTCAGCAATTACTTTCATTACAAGTGCAACTCCCCCCGCCACTTTTAAGTAGTTGGAAAAACACTGGTGATTTAAGCGACTCACAGCTCAGTACAACTGACAAATTACAAACAGCGCTAAAAATGCTGGTGTTACTTAATGATTTTCAACAACGTATTTCTATTCACGAAATGGCTATTAAGCATCCTGATGGGCAAGAAGTGTGGGTAAAGCAGCTTTATTTAGGTGCAGCACAAGCATGGTTTGTAAGCGAAGATTTAAGTTACGTAGGTATTGGTTTTCCAAGTGACTTAGGTTGGCAGTGGGAATTTGACCCAAGCATTAATGCTGAGCAAGTTGCACTGGGTATTGCTGTACAGCAAAAAAAGCGCGCTGCTGATTGGGTAACACTCCCAATATTAAGTTATGTAAATAAAAACCAGCAAGGGGCTAAATAATGGCTACTAACAGCATAATTGCAGTATTTAGCGCCACGGTTTTACTTTTTAGCGCAAACATTTCTTTTGCAGCCAGCAGTGATGATGCCAAGCAAAGTATTTTAAGTGATATTAAAACAGCGCAACGCACTCTAAATAAAACTCAAAATAGTATTTCAAAAGAGCAAGCTACCCTTGCAAAGCAAATTTTTACCAAGCAGCAATCGCTCAGTAAATTGCGCGAACAAGCAGCCGTTAATCGCCGCCTAGCTGACGAAAACACATTAAGCCTTGATCAGTTACAAACCCGATTAGATACTTGGCAACAGCAGCAGCAATATCAATTAAACTTACTTAGCCGTTTTGTACGCCAAAATACCAGCAATAGTGCTAGCAGTAACGAGTCGGCTAATAGCCAAAACGAGTTATTAAGCCATGTTGTATCGCTAATTAATAATCAAGAGCAGGCACTTTATCCACAGTTTAAAAAACAATCGGTTGTGCTAAGTAATGGCGAATTAAGCCAAGCTAATACCCTACAAGTAGGGCCTGTTGCATGGTTTAGTACGCAAACACCTAAACTTATGGGGTTATTAAATTTAGATGATGAATCTAATGCATTAAAAGTAGCGTTAGTACAATCAACGAGTAACGATAACCCACTTGATAATACTTTAAAGCAAAACGGTGTAGGCTCAACATTACTTACTTTCGATCCGAGCTTAACACACTTAGTAACTAGCCAAGCCCAACAAGAAAGCCCGCTCGAACACTTAGAAAAAGGCGGCTTGTGGGCTATCCCTATTATTTTATTTGCCTGCTTTGCACTAACCATTGCGCTATTAAAAGCCGCGCAACTACTGCGTTTAAGTAAAATTAAAATGCACTCTCAAATGCAATTACAGCAATTTTTTACAGCTGAAAATAGCAGTGAATTTGCAGGCATGCAGCAGCAGTTATTTAAATTAACGCTGCAAAGCGAAAAAGGCCAAATACGAGACGATCAATTATTTAATCAGTTAATTCACGATAAGCATAAACTCGATAACTTTATTGGCGCTATTGCCGTTACAGCTGCAGTAGCTCCACTACTTGGCTTGTTAGGTACTGTTAGCGGCATGATCGAAACATTTAAAATGATGACTTTATTTGGCTCAGGTGACCCAGAAGTTGTATCGGGCGGTATTGCACAAGCACTTATAACAACTGAATTAGGTTTAGTCGTTGCCATACCAGCTCTGGTATTAAATGCACTGTTATCGCGTAAAGCAAAAGCGTATTACAGCCAACTAGAAGGCTTTGCATTACAGCTAAGCCAACTAGAAAAAGGAGAAACCAATGTTTGAAAAAATCGTTAGTAACCCTATTTGCTGGTGTATTCTTTTACTCGCTTTATTTGTATACCAACTGATTTTTCATGACTTACTGCACCTTAAACAATACCAAGCGCAGCGCAAAGGCTACTGGCAAGAGGTTAGCTCTATTTTAACGGCTGCTCTTCCGCTACTTGGTTTATTAGGTACCATTGTTGGTTTGCTTGATACATTTAAAGTAATGGCGCTGGGCCATAACGAGTTAATGAGTGACGCCATTGGTGATGCATTACTAACAACTCAATTGGGCCTTGTGTGCGCTATTCCTGCATGGTTAATGCAAGCTTACTTAGCGTATTCGCAGCGTAACCCTAAATTACATACGTTAAGTAAACAGTTAGGGTAACACTATGCAATCACGATTAAAGCACAAACTAGATCAAGAAGCGGGGCAACATATCGATATGTCGCCACTACTTGATGTGGTATTTATATTGCTAATATTTTTTATTGTTACAACCGTATTTGTACGCGAAAGCGGCGTTGAAGTTGATAAACCACAAGCCGTATCGGCCAGTCGCCTTGAGCAGCAAGTTATATTTTTAGCAATAACCGACTCTCAACAAGTATTTTTTGATGGTAGCCAAATTGGTGTTGCTGGCGTGCGTAGTAGTGTCGAGCAAATGCTCAAACAGCAACAACGCCCTGTGGTTATTCAAGCTGATAAAACAGTACCTACAGAGTTACTTGTTCAAGTAATTGACGAAGCAAAGCTGGCAGGCGCGGCGCAAGTTAACTTAGCTACGAAGCAATAATATGCACACGATTGACTCGCCTCAAAAAACGAAAAACAATCGCCATCCACTTTTTGCATTTGGCCTTAGCCTCATTGTACTTAGTGCTGCATTACTACTTTTATGGCTTGGACAACTTGCCGAACACCATATACAAGACAAAGTGGTTGTACGTGAGATTGCCATGGTGGCACTGCCACCTCCTCCTCCGCCATCAATATCGCAACAGCAAACAAGTGAGCCAATGCAAAGCTTAGCGGTAGAAGGTGCAGGCGCGTCTATTCAAGCCGTAAAAATTAAGATCAACAGCAATTTAAGTATTGTAAAACCCGATACACCTAGCGTAAAAGTAAGCGCGCCACAATGGCAATCAATGAGTGTAAATTGGGATGCATTTAGCTTAAATCAACTCGATGGTCTCCCCACTTTGCTTACTCCCGTCAAGGCCGTTTTACCAAAAAGCTTAACCCGCCGAGGTGTTGATGTATTTACTGTAAAACTCGATGTATTTATTGATGAAAGTGGCAAGGTAAGTTTAATTGAGGTAGTGCAAAATCCATATCCTGAACTTAAACCAGCTATCGACAAAATTATTAAACAAAGCCGCTTTAGTGCACCTAAAAAAGAAGGTGAAACCGTACGCGCTCGCTTTATTTGGCCAATCGAATTTAAACCTTAAGCCTATTAAAATGAAAAATATGAATATATTTAAAACGCTAAAACCATTAACTTCCGCACTGTTTACGACTGTAATGTGCTCATTACCTTTATTAAGTTCAAGTAACGTACATGCAAGCGCTGCTAATGATGCTAATGCGCCACTAAAAGTAACGTTATCGCCTAGCGATCCAACATGGCAGTTGGCTATAAATAATAAATTATTAGGCCCTACAGAGGTTCTTATTGAGCCGACCGAGCGCGGTTTTGCTCGCCAAGTGCAACCACTATTACAAGCCGGTAATTACAGTGAAGTTGCTGCGCTATTTAAAGGCCGTGATATAAGCCAAGACAGCACTGCTTTAAACTTATTACGTGCACAAGTACTGCTTTCAACAAAAGACTTTAATAACGCTGAACTAGCTTACTTGGCGTGTTTAAAAGCTTCACCTGATTTAGTAAAAGCACACCAAGGTTTGAGCCTTTTATACATGCAACAAGCAAAGTATGACAAAGCACAAACACACTTAGTACGCACTATTGAACTTGGTCAGGCTGATGCACAAAGTTATGCGCAACTTGCTTATATACACGTGCAGCACAGCCAACCTTGGAGCGCAGTAGCGGCCTACCGCCAAGCGCTGATGCTAGCGCCAGAAACAAGCCAATATCAACAAGGGCTATTGTTTGCGTTAATTGAATCGGGTGATTTAAGCCAGGCAAATGCATTATTAAAAGAATTACTCAATAAAATCCCGGATAAAGCTGAACTTTGGTTGCAACGTGCACAAATAGCATTACAACTTGATCAAAAAAAGCAAGCGCTTGCTGCTATTGAAGTGGCCTTAAAACTCAACCCTAAAGATACCAGTAACCAGCTTTTAGCAGCCCAGCTACACTTAAGTGAAGGCAGCACTGAACGCGCTGTTAGTTTATTGAAGCAAGGTTTAAAACACGCCACTAAAAAACAGCAAGTTGAGGTTATTAATACCACGATGCAAACTTTAGGCTGGCTTGTATCTCAACAAAAATGGGATTTAGCTAAAGATCTAATAGGCAGCGCAAAAAGATTAACTAAGCAACTACCCCGTGATGAACAGGCCCAGTTTTCTGTATACAGCGCACAAATTGCTATGCAACAAGGTAATACTAAACGTGCTCTTAAAAGCTTAAATAACGCACTTAAAATAAACCCGAATTTAGGTGATGCCCTACTTAGTTTAGCGAGTATTTATCGCAGTAAAAGCCAACTTACCCAAGCTAAACTTATGTATGTTCGTGCACAAGCCCTACCTGATTACCAACTATCGGCGTGGCTTGGATTATCGCAAATAGCGATTGATTCTAAAGACTATTCTGAAGCGTTAAAACATCTTAGAAAAGCGTTGCAAGCAAACCCACAACGCCAAGACTTAATTACTAATATTCGCGCCCTTGAGAATATAGTGCGCCAAGAGGGGTAAGTTTAACACCGTGGTTAAACTTTCTTGTAGACACAGCTTGCTGGCGTGATGGGCAAAGCTCGTAATTTCTATGCTTTAATGTTTTCTCATTTACTCCTCTTTGTGCAATAAGATCTTAAGTGATTTATTCACAAAGAGGTTTAGAGGGCGCTTCGCTTTAGAAAAGTAAAAATACATAATTACTATTGTTTTAATGTCTTCTCATTTACTCCTCTTTTGCTTCTCTTTGTGCAATAAGATTTTAAGTGATTTATTCACAAAGAGGCTAAGAGGGCGCTTCGCTTTAGAGAAGTAAAAATACATAATTACTGTTGTTTTAATGTCTTCTCATTTACTTCTCTTTGTGCGATAAGGTTTTAAGTGATTTATTCGCAAGGATTTTAAGAGGCATTGCATTTTAATAAGGCAATGAATAGCTATCAGCGCTTCTCACTTGAGCAAGCTCGTTTACAATATATATTAAAGCGTTACCAATTTTGCATTTCGACTATGCGTGATTGTGTGCGTGCATATTCAAAGCTCAACTTTTTACCTTTATATAAATGTTCAATGTCGGTTTGCGCATTTATTACCAGCAATTTATGGCAATCGTAAAACTCATCTACTAAGGCAATAAAGCGCCGTGCTTCGTCGTCAAAAGTATGCTCATCAAGCGTTTGTTTTTCGCGTTGGTAACTATCTTCTATACCATGAACAATAACTTTACCCGTTGCTTTAACACCCATTTGCGGCACGTTCGATACATATAACACATCAAATTGCGTTGCTAAAAACATATAGTCGTTAGCACTACGTGGGCCTGAACATAGCGCCATAAAATCAATCATCAAGGCATTATCGGCTCTTAATAAATAAGGTAAATCGCGGCCATGCACACTAACTGTATTGCTGCATGTTACAGCCGGATATGAAGCTAAAAACTCATTTTTAAAATCGTGATTTGATAAATTAATAAAATAGTGACGACTGTTTTTACCATATCTAAAGCGGTGATCGTCCTCCCCCGCCACGTTAATTATATGGCAATGACTATTAATTAAATCGATAGTAGGTAAAAATCGCGCCCGTTGCAGGCCGTTGTAATAAAGCTGCTCTGGCTTTGCGTTTGATGTGGCCACCAGCACAACACCTTGTTCAAACAAGGCATTAAATAATCTCGCCATAATCATGGCATCGCCAATGTCGCTCACAAAAAACTCGTCAAAACACAGTACGCGTATGTTTTTAGCCCACTGTTTTGCAATCAAAATCAATGGATTTTTTTGACCTTGTAGCTGCGAAAGTTGGGCATGCACCTGCGCTATAAAATGATGAAAATGCAGCCGCTGCTTTTGCTCAGTAGGTAGGTTTTTATAAAATAAATCCATCAACATGGATTTACCACGCCCTACTGGTCCATATAAATATACACCTTTTATTAAAGGCGCTTTTTGCCACCATGGTGTGTGAGCTTGAAGTTGCTCGCTTAGCGTATTTAAAGCCTCCACTGCATTTTGCTGTGCAGCATCAAAACACAGTTCACCTGTGTCTATTTTTGCTTGGTAAAGGCTTAAAATTTGTGTGCTGTGCACTGTCATGGTATTTCACTATCGGCTATAATCGCGCCCATTGTAGCCGACTAAAAATGTGAACCAAAATGAAATTCCCTTGCCGCTTAGATAAATTTATTAGCCACTTAGCTGAAATACCGCGCACGCAAGCTCGCGCGAGTATTAAGCGAAAAGAAGTAAGCGTTAATGGCGAAATAATTACCTCACATAATTTTCAGCTAGCCGAGCAAGATGAAGTACTACACCAAGGTACACCTTTGGTATTTTTAGGTAAGCGCTATTACATGCTAAATAAACCTGTTAGCTATGTATGTGCTAACAGTGACGAGCTACATAAAACTGTTTTTGACTTACTTGATGAGCCAAATATGAGTGACTTTCATGTAGCAGGTCGTCTTGATATAGATACCACAGGGTTAGTTATTATTACTAATGATGGCGATTGGTCACATAAAATTACGTCACCTAAAAGCAATAAATTTAAAACCTACCTCGTCGAAACCCAAGAGCCGATTACCGATGAAGCCCTTGAGCAATTACGAACAGGTGTCATGCTGCATAACGAAAAAGATTTAACCCGCCCAGCTATAGCAGAGAGACTTGCTAATTACGGCCTGCGTTTATCAATAAGTGAAGGTAAGTATCATCAAGTTAAGCGTATGCTTTACGCGGTAGATAACAAAGTAGTTGAGCTGCATCGCGAGCAGATTGCGGGAATTACCCTAGATGAAAACTTGGCCAGTGGTGAATATCGACTATTAACAGCGCAAGAAATTAAGTTATAAAAGTGCTTTAAAGGAGCTAAGGCTTGGATTATTAGTTAAAACAATATAGCCAAACTTTTACTTGAGCCTGTTGGCCTGCTCTACTAAAATAGCGACCTTCAAAATTTACTAAGGTCGGCCGTGTTAGTTAATTACAATCCCCCTATGAGTCCGTATTTAACGATACTTTTTCAGGATGACGACTTACTGATAGTTAATAAACCAAGTGAGTTATTAACTGTCCCAGGTAAAGATCCTAAACATGCCGACAGCTTAATTAATCGTGTTAATCGTGTTTTTCCAACAGCAAGAATAGTGCACCGCTTAGATATGGCGACTTCTGGCATACTGTGCCTTGCCATGAATAAAGCAGCGCACAGACATTTAAGTATGCAGTTTCAAGAGCGCGAAACAGCTAAACGTTACATAGCACGTGTATACGGACAACTTGAAGCTGAAACAGGATCAGTAGATTTACCCCTTATTTGTGATTGGCCTAATCGCCCAAAACAAATGGTTGATCACGACAGAGGTAAACCTTCGCTTACGCATTTCAAAATACTTGAGCGTGAAGAAAATGCAACCCGTGTAGAGCTAACCCCAATCACTGGTCGCTCGCATCAACTACGTGTGCATATGTTAAGCCTTGGTCATCCTATTTTAGGTGATAGACTTTACGCCCACAAAGAGGCACTTGCTGCCGCTCCTCGCTTACAATTACATGCACAAATGCTGCAATTAAAGCACCCTGTAACTGAGCAAGTACTTACTTTTGAAGCCGAATTAGAGTTTTAGCAGGTTCAAATTTACTAGCTAATTCGCTCTATACATTAAACTTTTAGATAACCTTGCCGATACCTAACTAATTGTCATTAGTTAGGTGCGTTATGCTATTTCCACGGTTTTTAAAAGGGGCTTTTTATATACAGCTCAGCTGTGCCCTACTTTTAGCTAACCCCATCAGCGCAGCTGAACATATTGCTCCACCTAGCCTATCAAGTATTGAAAATAGCGATATTGAGCGACTACTTCCAAGCGATGAAATAAAGCCTATATTGGCGGGTGAAACAGAATTTTTAAGCCTTTACAGCGAGTATATGAGTAGTAATTTTAGAGGTATCGTAATACTTATACCCGACTGGCATTCTTCACCTACCAATAATTCAGGTATGAGCTACTTGCGCAAAGAGCTTAATAATTTAGGTTACAGCACCTACGCAATGACAGTACCCGACATTGACTGGCAAGCAAGTAAAATGGCCGAAGCAATGCCCAGCGAAGCCGAAGCTGCGCCTAGTAAAGCCGATGAACCTGCATCACCCGACACAGCAGCAAGCGCACAATCACAGCCTGCAAAAATAAAAGAAGAACCTCATTACGTTAATGCAATTGAAAAAGTAACTGATGACGTGCTCGATAACTACAAAATAAATCTCATTTCTCGTTTTAATGCGCTGTATCAAACTGCAATGGAAGACTCGAGTAATATAGTGGTTATTGCACAAGGTACGAGTGCGGGTGTGTTGTTGGAGTACTATGCAGATTTTCCGGACGAGAGAGTTGAGGCGTTTATAAGTTTAAGTAGTTACCTGCCTAACACAAAGCGTAACGAAAGCTTGAGCCAAACGGCTTCACTTGTTACACCTGCCTTGCTTGATATTTACTATGCAAATGACAGCACAGACATCTTAATGAGTCTTAAAAATCGTCAGCGCTGGGTTAACCGAAATGCAAAGTTTGATTACCGCCAACGCCAGTTGTTTGGCCTGCGCGATCAACCAGATCAACACGCACGCCTAACAAAAGAAATAGACGGTTTTTTACGCCGACTTTTTTAAATACTCATAAGCAGCTTGAATATCTTGGCTCTTTTTAACAGCCAGTTCCATCATGTGTTTTGGTAAACCTTGCGATACTAATTTATCTGGATGATGTTGCGACATAAGTTTACGGTACGCTACTTTTATATCACGCTGCGTTGCATCGCTACTTAAGCCTAATAACGCCAATGCTTGCGCACGGTTCATATTATTATTTGGCGGTACATGGTGGCCAGAACCTTCACGGTAACTACTACTTTGACCTTGGTTTTGTTGCTGCTGATTAAAGCGCTGTTGTTGCTTTCTAAAGTTAAACTCAGCTTGGTAACGTTTTAATACAAATGCAAAGTGTGTTTTAGAAATGCCTAGCTGTTTACTTACTTCTGCTAATAGTTGCTTTTCTTGCTCGGCTAGCACGCCATCAGAAAATGCCATCTGAATTTGTATTTCTAAAAATAACTGTATTAAATCGTTTCGTTTAGCAAAGCGTTCTTTAAAATCGTGTACTGTTTCTTTAAGTGAAAAGTCACTCTCTTTACCTGATTGAAATGCATGCTGTGCTTCACGGCGTTCTTCGCCTTTTAAGCCCATTTCATCCATAAACAAGTTAGCCGCTTTTATATGTACTTCGCTAACTCGACCATTCGATTTAGCAATGTGCCCCATGACAGCAAAGCAGCTTGAAAAGAATAAAGCTTGGCGCTCGTGAACATCGTCACCACTAAATAAGCTAGAAAAGCCGCCTGCTTTATCAAAGTTATTTTTTAAGCTTTTATCAAATAAATGACCTAGGTATAAACCTAAAATGGCACCAAATATTTTGCCAAACATAAAGCCAAAACAAAAACCGAGAATTTTTCCCCACATCTATAATACTGCCTTTTTAAAAATTGAGTTATTACGCCTCAAGGCGCGTGTTTAATTGGTTTAAACGCTCTGGTGTACCAATATCATCCCACTGCCCTATATAGAGCTCAGTAGAGACTAAATGTTTATTTAGCTTTTCACGTAAAATAGGCCCTAAAGGGCGAATACCTTGCGTTAATCCTTTAAAAAAATCAGCCTGATACCGGCCAATCCCTGAAAATGTATATTTTTGGCTCTCGGCCGATAAATGGCTCAATGCAAAGTCGCCATCTGGATTGTGTGGCGGGTTTTCTATCAGCACTATGTGCGCCTCACCGGGTTGTAAATGAAGTTGCATAAGCGCACTTACATCATAATCGGTGTATACATCACCATTTATAACAATGAACGAGTCGCCTAGCAGTGGTAACGCTTCAATTATACCACCGGCAGTTTCAAGGCCACCTTCTACTTCTTGGCTGTAAAGTATGTTTACGCCAAACTGACTGCCATCGTTAAAGTAGTCTTTTATTTTATCACCTTGCCACGCAAGGTTTATTACAATATCGGTAATTCCGGCAGCTTTGAGGTTATTTATATGGTGCTCAATAAGTGGTTTTTCTGCCACTTTTAACATTGGCTTTGGCATATTTTGCGTTAGCGGCATCATACGTTGTCCGCGCCCTGCAGCTAAAATCATCGCTTTCATGAGCGCTCCTTTGCTAACTTTTCAGTCACTTTTGGCACTATGGTATTTTTAGTCCACTCACTTAATGCTTTAAGCTCTGGATAGTTTGCCGCTACTTCAATAATATAATCAAGCGTCGGTAAAATATTGTCTAAATAACCTGTTTTATCATCACGTAAATATAATCGACAAAATATTCCTGCCGCTTTTAAATGGCGCTGTAAGCCTGTTAAATCAAACCAATATTTAAATTCATCAAATGAAGTGTTAACCATTAAGTTTTGAGCTGTAAATTCTTGATAAGCAAAATCAAGCAAGCTTGTTAACTCTTTTTGAGGCAGTTTAAAGTAGCAATCGCGTAGTAGCGATACTAAATCGTAGCAAAGCGGCCCGCGTACAGCATCTTGATAATCTATAATTGCCCACTGGCCGTTACTATTCATAATATTACGGCTATGGTAATCGCGATGAACGGTAACAGTGGGTTGCTCAAGCATGGCCTTTATTAATAGCGCTGAACTTGTTTGCCACATTACGTTTTGCTCTGCGCTGAGTGACTCATTAATAAAATCATTCACTAACCACTGGTTAAATATATCAAGTTCTAGCTTTATAAAGTCTTCGTTATACGCTTGCATAGCAAAAGCTGGCGGCGTTTTTGCCCACTGAGCACTTAAACTAATTAATGCTTGATAGTGCTCGGTGCGGTTTGCATCATCGAGCATGTCGGCTAGGTGTGTACAGCCTAAATCGCTGAGAATAAAAAACCCTTGTTTTTCATCACTTGCAATAATAGTAGGAAGTAAAAAACCTTGTTCAGTAAATACCTTATTTAGCGAAATATAAGGGTCGTTATTCACTTTTTTTGGATCAGAATCCATCACTATTAAATGCTTATTATCGTGATTTAAACGGTAATAACGGCGAAAACTCGCATCACCCGTGATCGCGTTTAAAGTATGCGACTTAGCATTAAGGTGTGAGTTTATAAATTGTTGTAAATTCTCAAAGCGTGTCATTTTATAAGATATCTATTTTTCACTAAGTTAATTAGGTCAATTACTGTAATTGCCATTATTTTCCTTTATTATGTGTATATTATATTAAACACACAGTATTAAGGTCAATAAATGAGCAAAACCTGGGGCATATTGATGCTAAGCGTAGTTAGCGCACCATCGCTTGCCGAAACTGAACTGGCACACAACCTTTGTGGCATTTCAATGCAAACCAGAGCTTGGCAACCACTTGAAGGCCTTAACCTTGGTGAAGTTGATATTCAAGCTGATGATGTTGAGCTGCTTGGCACTCAAAGCGCTGAATTTACCGGCAATGTTGATATTAACACCCTTAAGATGAGTTTGTCCGCACAAACTGCGTTGATAGACAAACAGCGTGGTTTATTAAATGCAACGGGGCCAATTACTTATCAAGATTACGTGAGTAAAGTAAACAGCACCGGATTAAATGCCGATTTAAATAATTCAGAAGTCAGTTTATTAGGCGCCGACTACAGCCTAACCGAACAACAAGGTAAAGGCGGCGCTGAAAAGCTCACTGTTAATCAGTCTGGCCTATTACTCATGAATGCAAGCTTTACTACTTGCCCAAGTGACACCCCAGTATGGGAAATTGAGGCTGACGAAATAAACCTTTCACGCGAAGAAGGCTGGGGCGAAACATATAACGCCGTATTACGCATTCTCGATACACCGGTTTTATACCTACCTTATTTTACATTCCCACTGGATGAGCGCCGTAAATCAGGTTTACTTACCCCGACTATTTCAAGCTCTGACAAATACGGTCTTGAAACAATTACGCCGTATTATTTAAATATTGCACCTAATTTTGATGCCACTATTACGCCTCGTTATATGTCTAACAAAGGGCTGCAATTACAAACCGAATTTAGATACTTAACAGAGCAACATGAAGGCTTAGTAGGAATTGAATATTTAGATAGTGATGATTCTGAGCCAGACTTAAATGAACGCTATATGTTTCATTGGCAACAGCAAAGTTATCTGGGTGAAAACTGGCGCGCAAACGTTGATGTAACCAATGTAAGCGATGATAACTACATCACCGATTTAAGCTCAAATTACGCAAGTAAAACCGATACACAGCTGTATCGTACTGGCTCACTTACTCATTTGGGTGATACATGGCGCACCGATATTAAAGTACAAAACTTTGAAGTATTGGGCGATCACTTAGAGTCATATACTGCAATACCACAAGTTAATTTTACGCAAACTGCGCCTTGGCGTTTTGATAATTTTGATTTTAGTGTGTCGGGCGAGATTAGCCATTTTACTAATGATTCATCAGAAGTGGCCATAGACAGCGCAACTCGTGTACACGTAGAGCCAAAAGCCCGCTACAACTACGCAACGCATGCGTGGTCATTTTTATCTGAAGTGAGCTTATTGCAAACTAATTATAAGCAAAACGGAAACTTAACAGGCACGCAATACAGCGATACTGTATCGCGTACTATTCCTAAAGTACGTTTGTATTCTCAGCTTAATTTTGAGCGTGACGCATCTTACTTTTTTGAAGATGCTATACAAACGCTAGAGCCGCAAATTCAATATTTATATACACCTAATAAAGACCAGTCAGACATTGGCTTGTTTGATACAACCAAGCTACAAGACGATTATTATGGTTTATTTAGAGACGTGCGCTTTTCAGGTGTTGACCGCATAGCAGCAGCGAATCAGTTTACTTTAGGTGCTACAACGCGCCTATTTGATAAAAAACAAGAAGAAGTATTTAATTTTAGTGCCGGCCAAATATTTTATTTAAGTGATGACGCCAAGCCAACAGAGCAAGGATTGAACTCAGACACTAATTATAATGCACTATTTGCAGCTCAAACCATGTTACATTGGCACCGCCGTTGGTACCTCGCTGGAGGTATTCAATACGATACAGATGGCAAGCAAATGGTACAGTCAAATGTAACACTTGATTATAAAGGTGATAATAATCAGCTAGTACAATTGAACCATCGCTATGCAAATGATGTCTCAGGAAATACAATCGAGCAAGCAGGTGTATTTACAAGTATTCCTATTAGCGACGAATGGCAATTTATTGCAAGCTATCATCGAGATCTTGAAAACAACAGAAGTATCGAAGTATTGAGCGGATTACAGTATGAATCATGCTGTTGGGCTATCCAAATTACTGGGCACCGCCAAATTGAAACAGATTTAAATCAATCAATAGGCCAAGAACAAGCAACTTTTGATTCAGGTATTAGTTTGAATTTTGTATTAAAAGGACTTGGCAGTAAAAGCCGTTATGATGCACAAAAATTATTACAACAAGGTATTTTTGGCTATCGTAGACCGTATTTTCTTAGTAACTAGTATCACAACAGTACTATCAGCAAGAGTAGTAAAAAGAATATGAATTTAAAAAAATTATTAACATCAGCAGTTTTAAGTGCCAGCCTTTGTCAAAGTGCAATGGCCGCACCAGTAGAAATAGATAAAGTTATTGGCGTTGTAAACCAAGGCGTAATTTTAAAAAGCGAAGTAGACACCATTATTAATCGTGTTAAAAAGCAAGCCGAAGAACAAAACCAGCAATTACCAAAAGATGAAACTCTTCGTGTACAAGCTGTTGAGCGTTTAGTTAATCAAGCCCTTATGATACAAATGGCTGAACGTATGGGGTTACAAATCTCAGACAGCCAACTTGATCAAACTCTTGCAAGCATGGCACAAGAGCAAGGCGGTACAATTGCCGATTTACGCCGTACTATTGAAGGTTCGGGCGAAAGCTTTCAAGCTTACCGTGAAGAAATTCGTAAAGAAATTACAACGCAGCAAGTAACACGTGCAAGCGTCGATCGCCGTATTTATATTAGCGAACAAGAAGTTGATAACCTTTTAAAAATTATGGAAACCCAAGGTCAAAGTGCTGAAGAGTACGACATTGGCCATATTTTAATAGATATCCCTAACGATGCGAACGCTGACGAAATTGCTGGCGCAAAAACACGCGCAGATAAAGTTATTGAGCTATTAAACGATGGCCAAGAATTTAAGCGTATTGCTATTTCATCATCAAGCGGCTCTAAAGCACTTGAAGGTGGACAGCTTGGTTACATGGGCATTAACGAAATGCCATCACTTTTTGCTGAAGCAGTAAAAGGCCAAAAGAAAGGCGCTATTGTAGGCCCACTTCGCTCTGGCGCTGGTTTTCATATCATTAAAGTACAAGACGTTCGTGGTTTACAAATTGTAGAAACAACTGAAGTACGTTCACGCCATATACTTATTAAGCCTTCAATTATTTTAAGCGAAGAAAAAGCACGCTCAATGCTTGCTGGCTTTGCAAAAGACTTACGCGCGGGCACTGCTGACTTTGGAAAGTTAGCTAAAGAGTACTCAGAAGATCCAGGCTCTGCACTTAAAGGTGGCGAGTACGATTGGACAGATCCAACTACCTACGTACCTGCGTTTAAAGATACATTGCTTTCTCTTAAGCAAGACGAAATAAGCGAACCGTTTAGAACACAGTTTGGTTGGCACATTGTGCAGTTACTTGGTAAACGTGTAGCTGATAAAACTGAGCTAGCCAAACGTAACCGTGCTCACGGTATGTTGTTTAACCGTAAATTTAAGGAAGAAAGTTTTAACTGGCAGCAAGAAATGCGCGAGCAAGCTCACGTTGAAATTTTCACAGCAGATTAATAAATATGACCTTAAGAATTGCTATTACACCGGGTGAACCCGCCGGTATTGGCCCAGATTTGCTACTCACGCTTGCTCAGCAAGCGTGGGATGTTCAACTTATAGCGATTGCCGATGGCAAACTATTAAAAGAGCGTGCAAAACATTTAGGCTTAACAATAAACTTAATTAAATTTGATGATAATGCACCCGCCATCGCAGCACCTGCTGGCAGCTTGTATATTCATCAGGTTGATTTAGGGGTTGATGTAGAACTTGGCGTACTAAACGACGGTAACGGACAATACGTGTTAGATACCTTGCGTATAGCAAGCGAAAAAAACATGGATGGCACCTTCGATGCAGTCGTTACGGGCCCGGTTCACAAAGGCATAATTAACAAAGCAGGTATTTCGTTTAGTGGGCACACTGAGTATTTTGCGCAGCAATCAAATACTGCTGATGTAGTTATGATGCTTGCAACAGAGGGCTTACGCGTTGCACTTGTAACCACGCATATTCCACTGGCGTATGTATCGCGTGCCATTACACCAGAGCGTTTAACTAAAGTAGCGGGTATTTTAAATCACGACTTACAAACTAAGTTTGGTATAGAAAAACCACGTATTTTAGTGTGTGGTTTAAATCCGCATGCCGGTGAAGATGGCCATTTAGGTCGTGAAGAAATAGAAACAATCACGCCAACGCTTGAGATACTTAGAAGCGAAGGTATGAATTTAATTGGCCCACTACCGGCCGATACCTTATTTCAAGATAAATACCTATCTGAAGCAGATGCAGTGCTTGCTATGTATCACGATCAGGGATTACCTGTGCTAAAATACAAAGGATTTGGTAAATCGGTAAATATTACCCTTGGCTTACCATTTATCCGCACATCAGTTGACCACGGTACTGCACTCGATTTAGCAGGGACTGGTACAGCTGACGTTGGCAGTTTTGAATTAGCGATCCGCGAAGCAATTAAGCTCGCCCAAGAAAAAGCACAAAATCAATGACCGATAAAGTACATTTAGGACACCGCGCTCGTAAGCGTTTTGGGCAAAACTTTTTATTTGATGAATCTATCATCGACAAAATAGTCTCTGCGATCGATCCTAAACCAGAAGACAACCTAGTAGAAATTGGCCCCGGCCTTGGCGCAATCACTGAGCCAGTAGCCGAATTAAGCGGCCATTTAACGGTTGTTGAATTAGATAAAGATTTAGCGCAACGATTAATTGAACACCCATTTTTGGGTCCTAAATTAACCGTTAACCAAGGCGATGCAATGACGTTTGACTTTGCAAGCTTGGTTCGCGATGACAAAAAATTAAAAGTGTTTGGTAATCTACCTTACAATATTTCGACACCGTTATTGTTTCATCTTTTTGAATTTTCAGATCATATTGAGCACATGCACTTTATGCTTCAAAAAGAAGTAGTAAAACGCATGGTAGCAGGCCCAGGTAGTAAAACATTTGGCCGTTTAAGCGTAATGACTCAATACTACTGTAACGCAATGCCGGTTGTTGAAGTACCACCTGAATGCTTTAAACCAGCGCCAAAAGTTGACTCTGCGGTTATACGTTTAATACCTAAAAAGCCAGAGCAACGTACAGCAAAAAGCGTTAAAATATTAAACACTGTGTGTTTAGAAGCCTTTAATCAACGCCGTAAAACACTGCGTAACAGTTTAGGTAATTTACTAACTGCAGAAGAGCTTACTAGCATTGGCATTGATATAACGCTGCGTGCTGAGCGCTTATCTTTACAACAATTTATTGATATAGCTAACTGGATTTATGACAACAAGCAGTAATATTGGATCGCCTGTAAAGGTATCTGTAGAAACATTTTACGTAGAAGGTCAATCTCAACCTGAGCTTGAAAAATACGTATTTGCTTACTCAGTAACGATTAAAAACCATAGTTTATGTAGTGCAAAATTACTGAGCCGCTATTGGTTAATTACCGATGCAAATGGCAAAGAAGTAGTAGTAGAAGGTGAAGGCGTTGTTGGCGAAATGCCAGACATTGGCCCAGGCGAAAGCTATAAATACACCAGCGGTGCAATTTTAGATACACCTGTAGGCACAATGCAAGGCCATTACACGTTACGCAACGAGTTTGGCTCTGAGTTTCAGGCGCCTATTAATGTGTTTCGTTTGGCTTGTCCTAACATTTTGCATTAAGTAGTAACCACTGATGGCAGATTATGCGATAGGTGATTTACAAGGGTGTTTTAGTGAATTTAACACCCTTTTGCAACGGGTTGATTTTAACCCAAGCAAAGATCACCTTTATTTAGTTGGCGACATAGTTGCCCGCGGGCCAGAATCCCTAGCCTGCTTAGACTATATTTACCAACATCAAAATAGCATGACCATCACTTTAGGCAATCACGACCTTCACATGGTTGCCTGCTACTTTCTTAACAAACCTACCAACCCAAAAGATAAACTAAACCCAATATTTGAAAGCCCAAAATTAGCGCATTACATCGCTTTTTTACAAACCCAACCATTGGCCTTAGAGCTTATAAAACATAACTGCTTTATATCTCATGCCGGATTAAACCCCGACTGGTCTATTGACTATGCTCTAAAGCACGCGCAATTTGCACAAAGCTGTTATCAATCAAACAATGCTAAAGCATTTTTTGAACACATGTATCAGCCTCACCCTATTGAGTGGTCAAGCAATCTTGATGACTTTGAAAAATTTAGATACATAGTTAACTACTTTACCCGTATGCGCTTTTTAACAAGTGATAACAAACTCGAGCTTAATGCAAAGGGTGCAATAACCGATAGCCAAACACTAACCCCTTGGTTTAACCATCCTAATATAGCTAAAACTAAACACGATATTATTTTTGGCCACTGGGCAGCGCTTGAAGGTAGGACAGGTAATCCACGGGTTCACGCCTTAGATACAGGCTGTGTATGGGGTAATACCATGACCCTAATGGAGCTAAGTACTAAAAAAGTAATTGTAGAAAAATCCCACCTTTCGTCTAAATAAACTGAAAAAAAACAGTACATCTGTTAGATTTATCAATTAATAGTTAAAATTAGTTAAAGTAATTGATTTTAATTACTTAACTTATTGGTACAAACGCCGATAAGTCTTAATTGAAGTACTTTTGAGTGGAAATATTATGAACCTGACAGTAAGCCAGCGTATTTGGGGTGGTTTTATATTTATCACACTATTATTATTAATAATTGGTGGTAACTCCTTAATAAAAATTGCAAATATTGACCGCTCCACTCAAAAAGTGAACCAACTATCACTTCCAGCACTAAATAAAAGCTCAGAACTACAAGCCGAGTTTATTTTAATGAGTAAAGCCGCTCAAGCGAGCTTTTACACTACTTCTGCAAATGAACTAGCCCCCATTAAAAAACAAGTTCTTGAGCAAAAGCAGTTATTCAATACCCTTCATCGCGAACTTCAAGACGTAGTTAAAAATGATGCAACGCTTAATCAAAGTAGCCAAAATGTAGAAAAAACCTACTTAAGCTTTTTAAGCACAGTTGAAAGCTTGTTAGAAGATAAAAGCAAACAGCTAGCATTAAACAAAACATTAAAAGCACAATTAGAAAATATAGAGCTAAGTGCAGAAGATGCCAATTCTGTTGTACTCGATATTATTGACATTGATGGCTTTGAGCAAAACCACCCTCGTGCTTATCAAGCTGCAAACAATTTAGAAAATAACTTTATGTCAGTGGTAAGTAACAGCACTGATATGCTAACCGTTAAAACGCTTAATACACTCGATATTGTTAAAAACGAGCAAACCTATTACCTAGAAGAAGTAACGCGTACCATTGCCTTAATTAAACCGGCTATTGAGCAAACTCACAGCGATTTATACTCAAGCTTAAAAGAAAATGTTGATACTTTAGAAAACAATATAAAAGGTAGTAGTGGTTTAGCCGCAAACAAAAAACGATTAATTGATTCGATTACCCTAACAGAGTCAGAGCTTGCCCAGTCAGAGCAAGCCACCAAAATGGCACTTAACCAAATTGATGAGTTAGTTAATCAAGCAAGTGACGTTGCCTTTAAATTACAGCAAGGCGTACGCAGCGACGTAGACTCAGCAAACTTATGGACGTGGGTTGGTATGATTATAGCCACCCTTTTAGCTATAGCGATTGCTATTATTACTGTTAGCCGTATTACTAAACCACTGGCTGAAGTTAACCGAATTTTAGATATTGTTGCCAGTGGCGACATGACACAACGTTTAGACGACAGCGCTAAAGACGAATTTGGCGAACTATCTAAAAGTTGTAACACCTTAATTGATAACTTACGCAGCCTAATTAAAGGCATTATTTCGCGCTCTACTCAGCTAGCTGCAGCATCAGAACAAACATCTGCAATTACCGCAGAATCAAGCCAAGCAATTCGTAACCAGCAAGCACAAGTTGAACAAGCCGCAACCGCAACAACCGAAATGAGCAGTACATCGCAAACGGTTAGCAACAGCGCTCAACAAGCACTTAGCGAAATTAAAAATGCTGATAAAGAAGCTGAGCGCGTTAAAGGTATTTCGAATAACAATAAAGCCACGATTGAACAGCTAGCACGTGAAGTAGACGACGCCTCACAAGTAATTAATAAACTACATCAAGATAGCGCATCAATAGGCAGCATTTTAGATGTAATACGCGGCATAGCGGATCAAACTAACCTACTTGCACTAAATGCCGCAATTGAAGCTGCACGTGCTGGTGAATATGGCCGAGGCTTTGCTGTTGTAGCAGACGAAGTACGCTCTCTAGCGAGTAAAACTCAAGAGTCGACCCAAGAGATACAATCAATGATTGAGTCTCTTCAAACAGGCGCAGAAGCTGCCGTAACAGCAATGAGTAAAGGTAAGCAACGTGCGGTATCGTGTGTTGAGCAAACCGACCTAGCAAGTAGCGCTCTTGATTCAATTACATTTGCGGTTTCGCAAGCTCACGACGTAAGTGAAGAGATTTCGACTGCCGCACTTGAGCAACAACAAGTAGCACAAGAAATTAGCGAACGTCTTGAGTCGATTGTAGCCATCGCAGAGCAAACAGCCGAAGGCGCAAACCAAACCAACATTTCAAGTTCAGAAGTAGCAAAACTTGCCGAAGAGCTTCGCTTGTCGGTAGACGAATTTAAAGTTTAGGTTTACTAAAACGATTAAAAAACCCCGATGGTACTATGTACCATCGGGGTTTTTATTTATCAGGACTTTAAAAGTGAGATGTAAAACCTCATCAGAAGGCGCCGTTCTTACTCACGTAAAAAACACAGCTTTTAATATTTATCTTACCTACTTTTACTTCTCTAAAGCGCAGCGCCCTCTTAGCCTCTTTGTGAATAAATCACTTAAAATCTTATTGCACAAAGAGAAGCAAAAGAGGAGTAAATGAGAAAACATAAAACAATAGTAATTATGTATTTTTACTTCTCTAAAGCGCAGCGCCCTCTTAGCCTCTTTGTGAATAAATTACTTAAAACCTTATTGCACAAAGAGAAGCAAAAGAGGAGTAAATGAGAAGAGACTAAAGCACATAAATTACGAGCTTAGCTCGTCACGCCAGCAAGCTACGCGTTTTAACCACGGCGTCAAACTTTCCCGGTAAGCGTAAAACTTGCTCACGCGAAAAGCGAAGCTTTTAATATTTATACTTAATAGACTACCTACTTTTGCCTTCACTAAAGCGTAGCGCCCTCTTAACCTCTTTGTGAATAAATAACTTATAAATCTATTTTTTGTAGGTATAACTTATTAAATGCGTTCACCACCTGCTTTATAGCAAAACACTACATGCAAAAGCCCGCTCGAATTTAACGCAGCGTCAATCCCTGTGAATGATAGCTTACTCCTATATATCCCCACTAATATATCGCTTTTTTCTTCCTTACTTAGGCGTTTATTGCTAACCTCGCGTTAACGTTTTTACTTAAACAAATTTTTGCTAACGGAATAATTATGCTCAAAAAAATATCACTGTTTATCGGGATGGCAATCAGTGCAAATGCTGTTGCTAAAGGTGGCGTGTCACCTTATTTACCTTTAAATCAAGCCCCAGAACTTGAGCACCAAGTACAACGACTTTTAGCCGTAAGTAAAAACACACATATTATGAGCAAGCCTTATAAAGCGCATGATATTTATAGAGTACTGCAAACAGTAAGGCATACTTACCCAGAACTATATCAAACACTTTCGTACCAGCTTAGCCCTTATATTCAAAGCGACGCGGGTACATTTGCAAAAATAACACTTGCTGCTGGCACAAAAGATAAAACACTGCCTAACCAACGCGGCCAAACTACTAAAACTAATTTAATTGTTGAAGGCGGCGCTTACGCTAATTTCGGGCGTTACTTTGGTGTAAGTGTTGCAGGCATAGCCAACGAAGACGAAATATTACCTACACAAAGCTTTTTTTATCTTGGTAATAAATACGCGCAGTTAGATGTAGGTTATCGTGAGCATTGGTACTCACCTTTTAACGACAGTGCCATGCTATTAAGCACACAAGCTAAAACAACGCCTTCTATAACGCTTAGTAATGTAGAGCCAATAACCAGCTTTAATATTCGCTACGATATGTCTATAAGTAAAATGACAGAGCAAAGCGGAATTTTGAATGAAGAAGAACAAAACGCTACCGAACGTACTTATGGAAAAGGTAAACCTTACCTATACGGTTTGCATGTCAGCTTTGCTGCAACCGATAACTTAACAATAGGTTTAAGCCGCCTAATGCAATTCGGTGGTGGCCCGCGAAGCGTAACGTTAAAAGATTTTGCTGAAGGTTTTTTTACACCGGGAGAAAAAGATAATGTAGGTGGCAAAGATGCCAACGAAATAGGTGGTAACTACGAGCTAGGGGATCAGCTAGGCTCTATAACATTCGCATACAACAATAGTATTTACGCACTGCCTTATGAGTTATACGGTGAAGTAGCACTTGAAGACACGCTAGGTGGCTCTCGCAACAATGCATATAGCTTTGGCCTTTACTTACCTTTTATTGCTAATGACCACAGCTTACGTTTTGAGCATAATAACTTACAAAAAAGTTGGTACGCCAACCGAATTTACCTAGATGGTAACCGCAACTCAGGCAATGTATTTGGCCACTGGGCGGGAGATGAGCATGACTACACCGACTACACTCCTGCTAAATCAATGAGCATAAACTGGCATTGGCAATTAAGTAAAATTGAAAGCTTAAATACGACAATTCGCACACTTGAAAATAAACGCAGTGGCTATAGAACAAGTTATGAACTGCAAACAACGTACACACGCAAGTTGAGTAAACCAATAATGGGCGCTAAAAGTTGGGGAGCTGAGCTGTATCAAGGAAAGGATGTATACGGGGAAACGTTTGCTAGGTTAGGTGTATTTGCTAATTTTTAACACCCTGTAGGTGCGAATTTATTTCGCGCTAATGTAATTTAACTTTACCAAAGCGAGGTGTAAAACCTCAGCTACAATACACCCCCCCGTAGGCGCGAATTTACTTCGCGCTAATGTAATTTAACTTTACCAAAGCGAGGTATAAAACCTCACCTACAATACACACACCCTGTAGGTGCGAATTTACCTCACGCTAATGCAGCCTAACTTTACCAAAGCGAGATATAAAACCTCACCTACAATACACACCCTGTAGGTGCGAATTTACTTTGCGCTCATCTAACTTAACTTTACCAAAAGCGACGTATAAAATCTCACCTAGGGGATATAAATTAACTATGTTATTAATTTTTATCATTAACAAAGGTATTTATATACTGAGTAAAATCTTTACCTAGCTTTTCATCGCGCATTGAGTATTCAACAATTGCTTTTAAATAACCTAATTTATCGCCACAATCGTGCGAAGCACCACTCATATGAAATGCTTCAACCGTTTCTTGTGTCATTAACGCATCAATAGCATCGGTTAATTGGATTTCGTCACCAGCGCCTACAGGCGTTTTAGCCAGCAGGGGCCAAATGTTTTTACTAAGAACATAACGACCAACAACAGCAAGATTTGAAGGTGCCACATCTACAGCCGGTTTTTCAACCATTGTTTTAATTGCTGCGCTCATACCAGGGGTAAGTTGCACACCATTAATATCGGCAATACCGTATTTACTTACATCTTCTTGCGCTACAGGCTCAAGCATAATCTGGCTTGCTTGTATTTCATTGAAGCGCTTAATCATCGCAGCTAGGTTTTCAGTTTTTTGATCTGCTGTATATGCATCAAGTATTACATCTGGAAGTAACACTACAAAATCGTTATTACCTACAATGGGTTTGGCGCATAAAATTGCATGGCCTAAACCTTTCGCCTCACCTTGGCGTACACTCATAACGGTTACGTCTGGCGGGCAAATTGATCGGACTTCATCAAGCAGCGCACGTTTTACTCGTTTTTCGAGTGTGGCTTCTAGCTCGTAGCTTGTATCAAAGTGATTTTCAATTGCATTTTTAGAACTATGCGTTACTAAAACAATATCTTTAATGCCAGCAGCAACACATTCACTAACGATATATTGAATAAGTGGCTTATCTACAATTGGCAGCATTTCTTTAGGAATTGCTTTAGTCATTGGTAGCATACGTGTACCAAGGCCTGCAACAGGGATAACAGCTTTCATGAGTAGTCCTTTATTTGTAAATTAATAATTTTTAAAGCTAATAGGTTAAAAATAGGTGAATGGTAAATAAAAAGTAACTTTCAGTAAAATTTAGCTTACCAATGGTTTAATGCATTTAGGTTAATCAACCTAAACACATTAAAAAACACTGCCTTAAATTTAAAACAGTGTTTTTAAATGACTTACAAATTGTAACCTTTATTTATAAAAGTCTTTATACCACTTAATAAGCTCACTTACGCCTTGCTTAACTCCAACTTGCGCTTTATAGCCTGTTGCATTAAATAAATCTGTAGTATCAGCATAAGTTTTATAAACATCGCCGGCTTGCATTTCACGGAAGTTCTTTTTAGCTTCAGTACCTAATTCAGCCTCAATGGCTTCAATAAACTTCATTAGGTTTATTGGGCTACCGTGGCCAATATTATAAACGGCATACGGAGCAGAGCTAGAAGCTGGCGAACCTGTTTCAACTCTCCAGTCAGGATTTGCAACAGGTATAACATCGGCAGTACGAACAACACCCTCTACAATGTCATCTATGTAAGTAAAGTCACGCCACATATCGCCATTGTTGTTTATATCAATAGTGTCGCCGGCAAGTATTTTTTTAGTAAAAATATACGGTGCCATATCTGGGCGACCCCATGGGCCATAAACGGTAAAAAAGCGTAAACCTGTTGTAGGTAAGCTATATAAATGAGAATAGCTATGCGCCATTAGCTCATTCGCTTTTTTAGTCGCAGCATAAAACGACACTGGGTGATCAACACTGTCGGTTGTTTCAAACGGGGTTTTTTCGTTTAAGCCATATACAGAGCTAGATGAAGCATAAACCAAGTGCTTAACTTTATTATTACGACACCCTTCTAGCACATTTAAATGCCCTACTAAATTAGAATCAGCATAAGCATCAGGGTTTTCTATTGAATACCTAACACCGGCTTGCGCTGCTAAGTGAATAACTTTATCAAACTGCTGTGCTTTAAATAGCTCGCTCATTGCTGGGCGTTCACTTATATCAAGCTTAATAAATGTAAACGCTTCATGGCTTTCAAACTGCGCTAAACGAGCTAGTTTTAAATTTACATCGTAATAGTCGTTAAGGTTATCAATACCAACTACTACATGGCCAGCCGCTAACAATTTTTGACATGTTGCCGCGCCAATAAAACCAGCAGCACCCGTTACTAAATATTTCATAATTTCCTAATCTTTAAGCTGATAAAGTTGAAAGTTGAAGACTAAAAGCCTAATCCCAAGTTTCAATAGTTTTCATTAAGGCAGATATCATTTTTGATAACTGCCTAGACTCTTCTATCCAGATTTCTGCTGTTTTTGCATCAACCTCACCAATTTTTAAGGCAATATATATTTGTGAGCGAAGCTCACCACAGCTACCTTTAGAGTAAGAGAGAAAACGGCAGTAATCTTTAGCTGTCTTTCTCTCATAACCCTCAGCAATATTTGATGAAATTGATAATGCAGAGCGTGTAATTTGATCTTTTAAACCAAATTGCTTACTTGCCTTAAAATAAATAAAAACTTCACAAGCTAAATCGGCAGAGCGTTGCCATACATTTAAGTCCTCAAATTGCACAACGCCCCCTAATATAAATTTACCTTAGTTTTTGACTTATACTTTAACCTTTAGTCTTTAGCCTTTAGCCTTTAACCTTTAACCTTTAACCTTTAGTCTTTAAACTTTGTTTATTAATCACTACCAAACAAATCGCGAGTATAAACTTTGTCAGCAATATCACTCAACTCTTCAACCATACGGTTAGATACAACAACGTCAGATATTTGCTTAAACTCATTTAAGTCTTTAATGACACGTGAGTGATAAAACTCATTTTCTTCAAGTACTGGCTCGTAAACTACAACCTCAATACCTTTCGCTTTAATGCGCTTCATAATGCCTTGAATAGCAGAGGCTCTAAAGTTATCAGACCCTGTTTTCATTACTAAACGATACACACCAACCACTTTAGGGCTGCGCTTAATTATTGAGTCTGCAATAAAGTCTTTACGTGTAGTATTAGCATCAACAATTGCACCAATAATGTTGTTTGGTACATTTGCATAGTTTGCACGTAGCTGCTTAGTGTCTTTTGGTAAACAGTAACCACCGTAACCAAACGATGGATTGTTGTAATGGCTACCAATGCGAGGGTCTAAGCTAACGCCCTGTATAATTTGCTTACTGTTCAAGCCATGAGCTTCAGCGTAGCTATCAAGCTCATTAAAATAAGCGACACGCATAGCTAAATAAGTGTTTGAGAACAACTTAATAGCTTCGGCTTCAGTTGAGTCAGTAAACAGTACTTCAATGTCTTCTTTTATAGCACCTTGCTTAAGTAAGTTTGCAAACACAGTTGCACGCTCACTTTGCTCACCAACTACAATACGCGATGGGTATAGGTTATCGTGTAGTGCTTTACCTTCACGTAAAAACTCTGGCGAAAATATTAAGTTATTAATACCAAATTTTTCTTTAATACTTTGCGTAAAGCCAACTGGAATCGTTGATTTAATGACCATAACTGCATTAGAGTTATGCGCTATTGTATCTTTAATTACAGCCTCTACAGAGCTGGTATTAAAATAGTTATTTTCAACATCGTAATCAGTGGGTGTAGCAATAATTACAAAGTCAGCATTTTTATAGGCTGCTACTTTGTCGGTAGTCGCTGTAAAATTTAAATCACTACGTGTTAAAAACTCACTAATTTCGGTATCAACTATTGGTGATTTTTTATCATTCAATAGCGATATTTTTTGTTCGTCTATATCTAATGCAACCACTTCATTGTGTTGTGCTAGCAACATAGCGTTAGAAAGGCCTACATAGCCTGTACCTACTACGGCAATTTTCATATTAATCCTTTAAGATTAGTTAATAAGTAATAAAATGATTTTATCAGAGTTATAAATTAGGCTCTAGCTAAAAGACTTTAGCTAGAATGTAATATCGAATGTATTACTAAATATTTTTTGCAGAATAATATAAGTAAGAGAAGGATGAACATATTGAAATATACACCAAGTAGTAGATGCTAACTTCCTCATTCTTATGTTATTTAACCTCATTAAAAGCGAGGTATAAAACCTCACCTACAAAATACGTAAACTTTAGATGGGGCTTATTTCGCACTTGTACAGTTTATATAATTAACTGTTTATGTTAACTATATTATCTTTTGCGACATCCTCAACTAACTTTTTAGCCTTAGCGTTCCAAACTAAATCACATATACCATCAGTTGGGTTAAAACCTGTTGGTGCATCTAACAGCAATTGACGGATTGATTCGTGATCAAAGTTATGACACGCAATATCTAACGCTTCTATAAACACATTAAGTTCAGCTAAAGGTAGCATTACTTCACTGGCAGTCATAATGCGCTCGTGTGTTGTTTCACCTACGTTATCACCAATTAATAGCTCTTCGTAGAGCTTTTCGCCAGGGCGCAAGCCCGTACACTTAATCTCAATATCACCATGTGGATTAGTTTCGCTTTTAACTTCAAAACCAGAAAGCCGTACCATTTTAGTCGCAAGATCTTTAATTTTAACAGGGTCGCCCATATCAAGTACAAACACATCGCCGCCTTTACCCATAGCGCCTGCTTGTATTACTAGTTGAGCAGCTTCTGGAATCGTCATAAAAAAGCGTGTTATATCAGGGTGTGTGAGCGTTATTGGACCGCCCTCTTTTATTTGCCTGCGAAATAGCGGCACAACAGAACCACTCGACCCCAATACATTACCGAAGCGCACCATACAAAAGCGTGTTTTGTGATTAACACCCTGCTTTTGTGCTAAGCCTTGTAATACTAACTCGGCCATACGCTTAGTGGCGCCCATTACATTAGTAGGGCGCACTGCTTTGTCGGTAGATATAAGCACAAAATTTTCAACCCCTGCATTAACTGCTGCTTTAGCACAATAATAAGTACCAAACACATTATTACGCACACCTTCTACTACGTTATGTTCAACTAACGGCACATGTTTATAAGCTGCGGCATGATAAACGGTTTGCACACCAAAGGTTTTCATTACTGTTTCAATGCGGTTAATGCGCTGCACTGACCCCATTATAGGCATCAATTCAATATTAAGGTTATTATTAGTAATGTACTCACTAAGCTCCTTTTCTATTGAATATAAGCCAAATTCACTAAGCTCAAATAAAACGAGTTTTGTTGGTTTTTGTTTAACTATTTGTCTGCAAAGCTCTGAGCCAATGGAGCCGCCAGCCCCTGTTACCATAACCACTTTATTAGAAATGTTAGCAGTCATTAAATCCTTTCTAGGGGCTACTGGATCCCGGCCTAATAAATCTTCAACGCCCACTTCTGTTATTTCAGCAAGCTTAGCTTTGCCCTCTACAACATCAGCCATACCAGGGATAGAAAGCACTTTAATGGTGAGCGGCTCTAATTGAGCGAGTATTTCTTTACGGCGTGCGCGAGTTTCACTAGGTAAGGCTAATAAAACTTTACTCACTTTACGTTTATTTATTAGTTCATAAATATCTTTAAAGCACACGACAGGTATACCCTGAATTATTGAGCCATGTTTAGTTACATCGTCATCAATAAATGCCCTAACAAAATACTCTGGCCCAGCACTTAAAGCTGTGGCTAATTGTCGCCCAGCGGAACCTGCACCATAAATAATAACAGACTCTTTTTTACTCGTGGTCATTTTACCAATAATTGCGCGCACTAATACACGTGCACCGCCCACAGTCAACAAACATAACCACGCAAATATAAATGGCATTGTGCGAGGTATATCAATACCCATAAAAAAGGCAAGTAACACTAAAATCACAGTTGTTATAACTGTACCTAGTACTATCGCCCATATAGCTTGCGAGTTCATGTACCGGAGAACAGCTCGGTATAGCCCCAAACTTACAAACGTATATAAACTTATAGGCGTTAATAATGCCAACAAAAGCCAGTTATCTAATTGTTTTAAGGGCTCTAGGCTATCAAGTCTCACTATTAATGCTAACCAAAATGCCAGCATTATAAATAACGAATCAATACATAAAGTAATTAAGCGCTTTTTAGCCCGTGATGCATTCAAAATAGTACGAATAAAACTTTCCACTGCAAGTTTTCCTCTGATACATAAGGTAAGGTTCTAAGTGTCAAATATAAAGAGAGACTGGTATTATAAAAGCATAATAACTGAAGTATATTTCGAATTATTTAACCCTATCACCACTCCCACTCCCTGTTACTGTCATTACTATGTATTTAAAATAATTACCAATTGTGAGTGTATCAATCATTTCTTTGTCTGTTTTAGCTAGCAACTCTGGAGTTGACATGTCTATTTCGTTTACCTGTGCCAAGCCTGTAACACCAGGGCGTACATCAAATATATTCTTGGCATCGCGTGCTTGGGTTAACTCTTCTTGATTAAATAAACCCGGACGAGGTCCAACCAAGCTCATTTCACCTTTTAGCACATTCCAAAGTTGTGGAAGCTCATCTAACTTTGTTTTTCGCAAAAAACTACCAAAAGGCGTTATTGATGCAGTACTAGCTAAGTGGCTTGCAACTGAAGCTGTATCAACCGCCATAGTTCTAAACTTAACAAGCGTAAATGGTTTTTTATTGCGGCCAACGCGCTCTTGCGTAAATATAGGTGAACCAGTGTCAAACAAACCAATAATATATAAAATCACTAAAAATGGTGAAGCAAAAAGCAAACCAAAAAGTGAAAATAAAAAGTCGAGTAAACGTATCATTTATAAATCCATTAATTATTTTATTGAAGACTTTTTAGCTGCAAGTTTAAAACCATGCTCAACAGAGTATGGTGGGGCCCAATCAAGTGTATTCTTCGTATGAGTAATATCTAATTGAAGAGAACCAGTCAACCTATCAATTACATCACCTTTATTAAGTAATTTACCGGCTAATTTAAAACACCAAACAGGGACTGGAATAGCTAAGTTTTTTTTACCTTGTACCTTAGCCATCAGTGCAACCATTTCAGCGGTTGATAAGTCATGGTCATCGCTTGCTAAAAATATCTTATTTGCTGCATTTGGGTGTTCAATGCATACTTTAATTAAATCAACTAGGTTATAAACTGACACTAAACTACGCTTATTATTTTTTATAGATCTAAAAGGGAGTGGCAAACCTTTATAAACAAATTTCATTAATGAATAAAAATTTGCTTTAACACCTTTACCATAAACTAGTGGTGGCCTGATTATCACTATCTCCATACCTGTTTCCTTACCCAGCTCTAATAACTGTTGCTCCGCTTCATATTTTGAGATCCCATAAGGATCTTCTGCGCTAGGGATATCAAAAGCAGTAAACGGCTGCTTACCTGTAGTACTTTCACCATTTACTTTTATCGAGCTTACAAAGATAAAACGTTTAACGTTTGCCCGTGCTGATTCCCTAGCAAGGTTTAAAGTTCCTTCAGTGTTTACGGCTCTAAATTCAGCTAACGGATCACTTGAACCATCGTTCATAACATGCACGCGTGCTGCTATATGTATAATAGTATCAACAAGATGTAAATCATCGACTAGATCTAAACTTTGAGTAGAATTTAAATCAAACAGCTTAAATTGGTTATAATTCGGTGATTTTTGACGCCCTAAGAGTAAGATATCTGAAATTTGTAGCTGCGCAAGTAAGACCTTGCCAACAAAGCCTGAATAACCAGTAACTCCGATCATCCTTATACCTCATTTTCAGTTAACATAAATCTATACTTATCTTTATGCTGCTCAAAGACACTTTGATTTGAGAACTTAGATTCAACAAGTTTTCGCCCGTTAAACCCATACTCATTAATTAAAGCATGATTTAACGCTAATTTTTTTAATGCTAATGAAATAGACTGCCGAGAATTTGGTTCAACAAGAAAACCATTCAAGCCATCTAAACAAATATCTTTACAGCCCCCAAGAGGAGTCGTAATAATAGGTCGTCCTACTGCACACGACTCAATCAAAATTCTAGGTACGCCTTCTCCATATGTCGTAGGCAAGCAAACCACATCAGATTCAGAAATAAGATTTTTGATATCGCTTCTTTTCCCTAGCCAATCAACAAACGGATAGATCGCCATTTTATCAATTTCTTCTGCCGTGTAAGCAAAAGGCGAGTCAGAATCAAATATTCCGGCAATTTTCAAATGAACCTTCACACCTTGCTCATTCAACTCTTTAACAGAGTCAAACAAAAGAGTGAGCCCTTTATTTTTTAATAACCGGCTAGCAAAAAAAACATTTAAACCCTCAGAGTTTTCTCTATAACTAGGAGAAAATGAGAAAGACTCTAAATTAATTCCAGCGCCAAATACCCTTTCTAATCTGCTTGTTGGAATTACCTTTTTATCACAAAAAAGGCTTAAATCCTCATCATTTTCAAAAAATGCTATATTTTGTTGATTCGACGAAAACGCCCTTAATATACTAAAAATAATTTTTCTAGATAGTGTATATTTTAGCTTTTTTGATACGCCTAAAGTTCCTAAACCAGGATATGTAGATATTAGTGGTATTTTATTAAATCTACATAATATAGTTGAGTAAAGGTTAGGCTTTATTGTGACTGAATGAATTAAATCAGGCCTAACTAACATTATAATTTTCTTTAGTTTAATTAGTATTTTTAACTCATTAAAAATAGACATACTTGTTCTTTCAAGGGGTAAAGCATGTATTGAGAAACCTAATTGATTTAACCGATCTAAAATCAAAGGATCATTAATAGGCATAGCAATATGTATTTCATACCCTTCATCTTTAAAATATAGGGCTCTCTCGACCCAGTGCAAATCAAAATACCAGTCAGCATTAATTACATATAAAAACTTTTTCAACTGTATCAACTCCAAAATGAACCCTTTCTGCTATACGCAGCTGAATTAGCACTCATTACCCTTAATAAACTGCGAGTAAAAGTTCGCTCGTTTTTTCTTTAGAGTAGAACTCAAATATTTAGAGGAAACAGATATGCTGTGTAGAGAGCTGTCTTTCATGAGCTCAGAATTATGGAGCAAGGCTTCTATATCTTTTCTTAACTTCAAGTGATCACCAGCACTATGAATATAACAGTCCATAGTTAGTTCAGAAAGCCCCCCTGCATCCGACGAAATTATAGGACAGGCCCTACTCATCGCTTCTATAGTAGCTCTTGGCAACCCCTCTTGAAAAGAAGGTTGAATATAAATATCAACGTCATCAAGCCAATCTAAAACATCACTTTTAACTGATTTGAAACCGTCATACTTTAAAGTAACATCTGAATTGATAGCAAGTTCGGAAAATCTATCAGGATTACCACTTCCAAGAATATGAAAACTTACTCCTTTAATTTTGCGTAATGCCTTTATTGCAATATCAATCCCTTTAGAATCATTTTGCATAGTTCCAATTAAACCAACTTTAACAGCACCATTGTTAACTCGATTTATAAATCGGGTATGCCTAGAATTCAACTGCTCGGCTTCAACGACAGTGCTAATCTCTACATTTGAAGCATTCGCTTTAACGCCATCACATTTGTACCTTTCTTGTAATGCATGTTCCGTCACGTATAGAGCAGCATCACACTGGTTAACCCAGTACTGCATTCGCTTCCTTATTAAAGGTGCATATACCTTCGCAATTAACCCACCATGATAATTCAACCCATCATAAGGACATGCAACAACTTCACAGAGAACTTTCTTCTTTTGTTTTTTAGCTTCTTTAATCGCTTTAAATCCAATTTCACTAGGTAATCTAGCAACAATGATGTCTACATCACTTACTGCTTGCTTTACTTCGTTGCAATTAGAACCAAATGTTAAAGAAGAAATATTCGACAGATTCTTGGAAAAAACAAAACCAACATTATCTCTTTCAGCTATTGGTCCTAATTTTATGCTGTCTGAAAACCGGCCGCAAACAATAAGGCTTTTTGCTCCAGCATCAAAAAAACGATCCCAAACCTGTGCAGCCAGGGTTCCACTAGAATGGATTACACCATTACCTTTGGTAAATATATGATCATGAAAAAAACCGACCTTCATCTTTCAAGTACCCCTCTTAATTCAGAAGCTACAGATTTTTTATCCATTTCAATGGCTTCAAATGCATCAGCAAGCTTTTCCTTATAATCTAAATTATTCTTTATTAGGTTATCGAAGATAGCTTGCAACGCACTATATTCTATATCATTAATATCGACTACATATTCATGTAAACCAATTTCTTTCATAATCCCATGAGTTTTATTACCACCATAGGCAATCGCAGCTGCAGGGATCCCTTGAACTTGTGAAAATATTACAGAGTGAAAACGCGTCCCGATTAAGTAATCTAACTTGTCGTATATAGTCATAATTTCTTTGTAATTTATATCCAAATCTATGATCGAGTACTCGCAATTATTGTCGAGACGAGATTCGACATCTTTAATAGCAATAAGATCTGTTTCATGGGCGCTCGGGCCCTGCACTTGAACAATAAAATGAAACATAGATTCATTTTTATTTTCATTACAAAATTTAGCTATAGATTTAATGTATTTCTCGTATTTTTCACCAGGATTATCAGATGAAGGAAACCTATATGGGCGAACTGTAATGCCTACATTACGTTTAGTCGTGCTGTATTTTTCAATACAGGCTTGAATTAACTTTTTATTATTCTCTTCAGGAAAACTTTCTTCGGCGTAATAGCCTAAGTCAAATGCATACTTTGCATTTTTTATCCCTATTTCATTGCAAAAATCAAGTGACACTCGCTCTCGAACGTACAATAAATCGCATTTATTTAGCACCCATTTAGTAAATAATCGATTTCCATATCCTGTGATCGGTCCAATTGAATTAGGTAAAACTATAATTTTTTTATTTAACCTTTTTCCAAGTAATAAATAGTATAAGCCAAACCATAAATAATAGAGATCACCAAGCTTTCCATATGTATGTAAAAAACCGCCCCCTTTAACTACGATAGAGTCTGCAGCCTTAAATACTTTAAAAGTTTTTTGATGCTCAACATTAGGAAATAAGAATTTAAATAGAAAATCAACAGGAAAAAATAAAATAGTCAAGTGCCTAATAAAGTCAGCAATAGCTAATAGACCTGCTATGAAAAAACCAAATTTAGAGCTGTGCACTGTTGACTCTGATGATATACGCTTAGGATTCTCTACTATGTTTCTAAGTACTTTAAAGCCTGCGTCTTTAGTTTGCCTAGATTGTTTTTCCCGGTCTTCATCGTTATTTCCGTAGTCAACTATAGAAATGTCGGTATCTCCCTCTAAAGAGCTTTCCAATAAGTACGCAGCCTCCCAAACTAAAGCCTGATCTCCTCGATTAAGGTCTGTACAAGCCGGTACAATTACAACTTTATTTGTCATCGTGACATCCTAACGTTTTAGATTTTTTAATCTGTTAATAAAAATTCAACTTATCCTAGATAAGAGGTGTCGATGAGTATCAATTAGATATGACATGCGGTGTTACATAGCGTAACTAGGTCTTATATGAAGCCATGCTAAAATGATACCTCGATGGTATTAATCATAAAGAAAGAAAATATTTCAAAGGGTATATACTTTAATAAAAAATTTATTAACCGTACTTTATAACACTTAAAATTTATGCTTATGATAATTTATATCTTCAATAAAATATTGGAGACTCTTTATAACATTATTAGTTCCCCTTTGTATGACAGTAGTTCGTAATTAAGTGGGTTTTATTCTACGCAATATAGTTTCGCATCGAAGTGAATTTATAGAGCCCTCCGAAATACAAATTCAATTAAGTTAATACTACAAAATCAATATAACTACCTTTCAATAAAACAACATACACACCATTCTCAAAAAATATAGAAAGCAGGTAGTAACGACCAATTCTCAGCACTTAAAACATCTCTTGTATAAAAATTATAAACCTTAGAGGTTATATACAAAACAGGGACTACGGCAATAATAATGCGCAATATAAAGCTAGTATTATTCTTTTTTAGAAATATAAAAAGGTCGGGTACAATGAAGGCAAAAAAGAGAATGTAAATAAAGTTAAATCTATACGCTATAGGGATAGCAAAATAAAGTGGAATAATAAAAACCATTGTTGGTAGGAGCTTAAAAATCGTATCAGATACAGGATTACTAACAACACTCTTATTTAAAAATAAATAGTAAATAATTGATAAATAGATTGCATATAAATAATTAGCTCCTGAAAAACCCTCACTTTCTTTAGACAAGTAATGCCCATAATTAACACTAATCAATACTACCTTGAACACTTCTACAATCAAAAATGAATTAGCAAGGACCAATAAAAAAAGGAAGATAAAAAGAGTCTTACTTTTCACTTTATTCAATACATAATAATAAATAATAAATACAACGCCCCAAAGACAAACCATTTGTATCAATGAAGAAAGAAGAGTAATCAATACAGCCTTTTTGTATTCATTTTTTGATAAAAACTTAACTACAAAAAAAAGTATAAAAACACCTAACATCATTCTTGAAAGGTTAAAACTTATTATTAAGAAAAAAGCAATTAAAAAATAAGAAAACAATCCGAATATAGAACTTGTGATGGACTTAGTAATCAACCTATATAAAAACAACATAACAAGAAAATAAAAAAATTGGAAAATTTGATAATTATCAATCACAGTCCTAAAAAACCAAACTACAGTTGCATATCCCTTTTCGTACCGCTGCTGTTCGAGCGCATCAAAATAACTATAAGAAAGCCCGTCAAATACAGACTTATACGTATCTGCATCTATTCCACCATATCCGTCTTCTATTACTCGCCATCCATATAAACTCGAAAGGAAAAAGCTAGTTAGGCATAACAATATAAATGAAACTGCTTTAAACTCAATTGACTTTAGTCTGACTAAGTAATTATCGTATAGGAAAAATATAATAGAGACTATTATTGGAAAAAAAATGTATGCATACATATGGGTTATAACAACCTAACTGACGTATATCTCATTGAGCCTCTCCATATTAAAGCGGATACTCAATGGGGATTTATCGAGTCGACTCCTACACTCAAGTATACTTTCTACTTTAGGCATTTGTAAGTTTAGAATCGTATTTTTGAAATCATCAACTCCATTTATACTTTTATAAAGAATATAATCAGACAATGTATGTTGCTTGGATAAAGTATCCGATACGATTAAGGGCTTTCCATAATACTGAGATTCTAAGGCTACCATAGCTAAACCTTCATGAAGCGATGGAAGGATTATATAATCAAAGTCATATAACATTAATTCCTTTACATCATCCCGTAGACCGAGAAAAGTGATAGTATTATCTAGATTTAATCTCCGTACTTTATCTCGTATAGAAGTAAGTAACTCTCCACCACCAACAAGTTTAAACTTAAAGCTATTGGGAAATTCATCATTAATAGCTTTTGCTAATTCACATATAAAGTTATGGTTTTTTTGCTTTGAAAAGCTTCCAACATGTCCAATTATGATTGGTTCATTATTTTTATTTACTTGTTCTGGTAAAGGTGCAACCAACCTAAGTCCGCAAGGTAAAATATAAACATTCTTAGATAATTGAAATAGTGACTTGGAAGCCTTATCACTAACGGCTATTTTTTTATTAGCAAATAGCTTCAATAGTAATTTACATACAGCGAAGTATGCTTTCTTCTGAAAACTCACATTTTTATACTCATCGCGCTTGTCATTGTGGCTTTGAGCTACTCGAACCTTTACTCCAGCTAAAAATGCAATAAATACTACAATCCCACTAAAATGATGAACATGGGAGTGAACAACATCATACTTCTCAGTTTTTAATTGCTTATACATCTCTATACAGTATTTAAAAAAACTTCTTTTCAAATCACTTTTTTTTATTTGGACTGAATTATTAGGAATTTGCTCTTCGAAGAATCCTTTATCTTTACTTTGAAGCAAAAAATGTAATTCAAAATCCTTTGAAGTGTTGTTATGTATAGCAATATCAGTCAACCATTTTTCTATCCCACCCGCAGAAAGTGATTTAAAAACATGAGCCACTTTTAACATTTAAATTGCTCCATCCACTTATTAATAGACTCTTCAGGAATTCTAACATTTGTTGGAAAATTACTTTTAATCTTATTAGTTAATTCTTTCTGAATATTCTCTCTTAAAACCACGGGCAGATTGAAATCTTTTTGTTTTTCAATCGCCCTATTGTCAACACCTAAAATTATTGCTCTTCTTCCTTTCTGCATAGCACGTATTCCAGCATGAAGTCTCGTACCTACAAAATCTAGAGACTCCGAACTATCTAAAATGACATCATAGGCATCAAGCCTTGGTGCTACTAATATAACGTGCTTCGTTAGATTTTTATCTAATTGATTGAAATACGATAAATCTCTACTGCCTTGAATCCAAAAATAGACACTTTTATAATTAGAAATTAAAATTTTAATCAATTCAGAATCTTTAATTAAATCAGCTCTGTAATCAGTTAAAGTAAAAACAACATTTTCAGCTTGCTCTTGTGGTATTTTTTTACAATGTGATTCAGTTAAACCCCACATTGTTGGACAGGAAGTGTTTATAACATTTTTCACACCAATAGTATTGAGCATGCTTAATGAATAACTATCTCGTACAGAATGTATAATATCTTTTTCTAATCGGTTGTTATAAATCCATTTGGTATAGCTAGATGGTTTCTTTTGATAATTGGACCAACCAACACCCATAAGCGTAAGAGGCTCAATCCTAAGAAAATCGAATGGTGAAAAATTCCACTGCTGAGAAGTCAATAAATTAGAGTTAAGAATATTTGATCCACAAACGAATCGGTAGTCACTAGTACTTGATCTATTAATACCAACATTACTTATCCCATCATGGGTACTTAGGTTGATAAACTGTTCATTTGAAAATAAATATTTCAACCATTTTTTAGCTGAATCATTAATGATTTCATCACCTACATTCATAGTACCTATGCTTGTATCAAACACAGTAATAGAATTATTAAATTTTGTTTTATCAAAGTAAACTTTAGATAAACCCAGCCTGTTCAGTACTTTACTTTTAACACTCAAGAAACACCATCCTTCTTGTTCTTTTAAATAGAACCATAAATACAAATGAAGAAAAAAACCAAAACATTAATAAACCACCTACAGCCATCTTTATATCAAAACGGTCAGAGTATAAAAAACAAAAACACACAAATAGAATTAACCCAATTGTATTTCGTATTAATGCAAAATGATAGAGGCCTTCAACTACCAATAATCGTCCATTATATATACCTAAAAAGTTAAAAAACACTAAGAAACTAATATACAAAGATGTTTCAAGATCATAAGCATAATCTACTCCAAAAAAGAGTGGAGCAAAGTAGTAGAAGAAAACAAAAATAACTAAAGTAGCAAGAGTCGATAAGAAATACATTCTTTTTAGATACTCATTTTTCTTAATTATATAGTAATCTGTATTATAACTTTTTAAGAGCAGTCTTAACCCCATCATCGAAGTTGCTACAGCTAAAATTAACGATGCATCTAAAACCCTAAGTGATAGAGCTAATTTACCAACTTGATCTAAAGTAGAATTTTTTTCAAGCCAAAGTAGCGAAACCTTTGAAACTGCACCGATAATAATTGTAGAGATGATTAGATACCAACCATCGCTCAAAATGCCTTTAATCACTTTTATTTTAGGAATTATAAACTGCTTGTTTTTTAAAATAAAAAAACATGAATAACCTAGAGGAAACGCTAATGCTTCGATAGAGTAGCTCAAAATGAAAAATTCTATTGAAATTTCAGTTTGAAAAATATACAGACGATATAAGTTTGATACAATAATGACTCCAAAACTCACTATAAAAATTTTAGAGTAATCTTCAAAATAAAGGAGCCCTTGATAAGAAAAAGACATCATCATTGATACTGTAAATGGTAGGAAGTAAATTAATAACTCCCTAGGATCTTCTGAAAAGAAATGACTCCAAGAGTAATATAATGAAATAATAATAATTAGTGGAATAAATTTAATAGCAAAAAAGCTAAAAAAAACCTCAGAAGGGTTATTTGATTCTGATAGTCTTTTCTGAAATAAACCATCTATTCCAGCTAACGAGAACACACCTAAAAACCCTGCGACAGCTAAATTAGCACTGTATAAACCATACAACTCAGGGCCCAAAAACTTTGCTAGTAACAGTATATAAACAGCACCAGATGCAACTTTTATATACCGCTCAAGCATCAAAAAAGTTGATGTCTTTAAACTATTCATAAACTATCTGATTTAATCTCAAAATTATAATATTCCTATACATGACTAACTTTCAACGGCAACATGAACTTTGCACTTTCTAGTGAAAATAAAATTAAATATATTAGTGAGTCTTTACGCAAGTCAGTAGTAACTAATCGTATTTTTCTATTAGGTCTAATATTAAAACTAAGCTAAATTATTTACCCAAATAGAAAAACGGTTATTGATAAGTTATTTTTACTAGTATATAAAAATCACGCAAACTGTAAAAAGGATAAGTAACTCAGCGAAGTAAACTCTATAGAAGACTCTATTTTTGCGTTTAAAGCGAGTTTACAACTCTAAAAAACCGAACATTCTTGATGGATTAAATCTGATATCTATTATTTTAATGATAAGCCCCCTTAACTCCGATAAGTGTAGATAATTACACTACCCGTAGCTGTATTTCTTCATAGTAATATACAGGTATACTACAGAGCATAGAGCCACGCCTTCTATTTTGAGTAAATAAATTTAAACTATTTCATTGTAATTTATTTTTTTGTACTTTTATTTAAAAGCACCAAATAGGACCTAATTTAAACTAAAAACTATTTATCGCTTTTGTACTCGTAGTTGTAGTATCCATAATACCCATAAGCATTACTTGCTTTTTTAACTACCCCATTAAATACCACGCCTTTTACATCTATGCCGTTTTGTTCAAAGCGATTGCGCGTGAGTTCTATTTCACGTACATGGTTTTGGCCAAAACGGGTTACAAGTAATGTAGTGCCTGTATGCGCACTTACAATTGCGGGGTCGGTTACTGCAAGTATTGGAGGGGTGTCGATAATTATAATATCGTAAGCTGCTCTTACTTCTTCAACTAATTTGCTAAAGTTACTATGCATTAATAATTCAGACGGGTTTGGCGGTATTTGCCCCCGCGTAATAACACTTAAACCTTCAACTTTAGTTGGCTTAGTAACTTGCTCTAGGTTTAAACGGCCAGATAAGTAATCACTTAATCCATCGTCCCATTTTAAACCAAACTGTGTTTGTAAGTAGCCTTTACGCATATCGGCATCAATAATAAGTACTTTTTTACCGCTTTGTGCAAGCACAGAGGCTAAGTTAACCGATATAAATGATTTACCTACACTTGGGCTTGGGCCCGATATGGCAATAATATTGTTTTTAGCTTCCATCATCGCAAAGTGTAGGCTAGTACGCAGGCTACGTAGTGCCTCTATTGCTAGGTCGGCTGGGTTATCTAGCGCTAATATACTTTTAGGTTTATTAACTTTGTTTTTGCGGGCTCGCTCGGCAAAGCCACTTAGCTTATCTTGATAATCTGAGTGCGGTACACTTGCGTATACCGGTAGGCCTAGCGCTTCAATCTCGCTTGGGTCTTCAACGCCTTTGTGCATTGCCTTTTGTATAAGCACAATAGCCACGGCTAACATACCACCAAGCATAGTGGCCATTACCACGATTAATGCTTTTTTAGGTTTAACTGGCTTGCTGGTATTTACCTCAGCGTAGTCAATAATACGTACATTACCTACGGTACCTGCACGAACGATATCAAGCTCTTGTGTTTTACTAAGCAGTAACGTGTAAATTTGGTTACTTACCTCTACATCACGCTTTAAGCGTAGTAGCTCTTGTTGAGTTTCTGGCAGGTTACCTACCTCACCAACAAGCTCTTGCTTTTGGCTTTCAACTGCTTCTATTTGCTCAAGTATACCTTGGTACGAAGGGTGATCTTTTTTAAACTTTCGGCCAATATCTAAACGCTTTAAGTTTAGCTCTTGTAACTTGGTTTCAAGCTTTACAACTTGCTCAAGCACGCCTTGTGTTTCTAGCGTTATGTTTATTGACTGGCGTTTTATTTGGTAGTCGTTAAAGCGTTGCTCTGCGTATTCAAGCTGTTTTTTAATTTCAGGTAATTGTACTTCTAAAAATTCCAGCGACTTTTGCGCCTCAGCACTATTGCGCTCTACATTGCGGCGCACATAAATAGCAGCTACTTTATCAAGTACTTTTTCAGCATAGCTTGGTTTAGTACTTTGTAAGCTTAAGTTAATTATGCCTGAATCTTTGCCTTTTTCGCTTGCGCCAATAGCTGTTTGCAAATCTAAAATAGTATTAAGGCGATCTTTGCGGGTAATTGTAAACTCTGTACCAGGGCGTGCATTTAAAGTACGAATGGTTAAGTTAAACTTACCGTTTGTAAGCTCCTCGCCTACTTTACCCGATAATATTTGCTCACCGTCACCATTTAAAAGTGTAAGGCTATTATTAGCCTGTGCAACCAATGTAAATGCTTGATTTACTGCAGTGCGTGGTACATCAAACCTAAATACATTTATGCTTTCACCGCCCCATGCGTAGCTATTAGCGCCAAAGCTTGGCTCAGCTAAATCGCCATCTTCCATTGGGGTAAAAGTACGGTAAGCTCTGCTACCTATAAACGGGAATAGTTTGGGCTCTGCTGTTACATCAAGCTTTAAAGTGTCTACTGCCTCACCTATTATACTGCGCGACTTTAATAGCTCTATTTCGGTTACTGCAGCTGATGTACTTTCGAACATGCCTGCCATATCGTCAAAACCTGGAACTGATGCGCCGCCGTCTTCAACTTGTATCATGGCTGTTGCTTGGTAAACAGGGGTACTTAATACTGCATAAATAACACCTACAAACATAAACAACGCAGTTACCGCTACTATAAAATATTTGCGATCTAGCAATGCGCCTAATAGCGCCATTAAATCAATTTCTTGCGTTGGTTGTGTGTTACTAGTGCTTTTATTATTAGCGCTACTAGCGCTGTTATTCGGCTGGGTATTCATTAAATTAGCCATTCCTTATAAATACTTTTGCCAAGCGCTACACGCGCTGTCGATTAATGTGTAAACGTGTTCAAAAGCCTCTTGGCTTTGACGATATGGGTCTGGTACTTCAGCGTTATTAATCCACTTACCCAGTAAAAACGTTTTACCGCGTGCCTCTGGATAGCGAGCATGTACGTCGTTTAAATGGCGTTCTTCCATTACGAGTATTACGCTGTTTTGCGCTACTAAACTTGATGTAAGTTGCTGCCCTTGGTGGGCATCCATATTAACGCCATGTGCAAGTGCTATTTGTTTTGCTTTTGCATCTGCTGGTTTGCCTTCAAGCGCTGTTAACCCAGCAGACGATACTTTAATATTTTTGCCTTCAAGCTTTTGCTTTAAAACATACTCACCTGTTGGGCTGCGACAAATGTTACCTGCACACACTACTAAAACTGAATCAAACATTTTTAAAAACCCTTAGTTTGATGAAATATCGTCTAGGCTATCAACCGATGCTACCGACGGTAATAATAAACTTATTACACGGTTCCAACGGGCAAGTGGTGCCGATGTTACGTATACAATATCGCGCGGTTGTAGTTCAAACTGCTCAGCTAGTACCATTGCCGCTATATTTTTAGCGTGTAACTGGTATACGTTTGCAATAATACCGGTTTGCTCTACGTCACTTTTACGCAGTACAAATACGCCATTAGCGTCTGCTGTCGCTTCGTTTAAGCCGCCCGAGTCGCTTAGCGCTTCGGCCAAGTTTAAACCATAACGGTTAAGGGTTACTGAACCTGCTTTTTTAACATCACCTAATACAAATATTTTTTGTGCATCGTTACGGTTTACATGGACTATGTCGCCATGCTGTAACAAGCGGTTTTGCGAAATGTCACCATGGGCATAAAAGTCATCAAGTTTAATAACTTCTGTTTTGTTGCCACGGGTAAATGTTACTGTGCGCCAATCGGCTGCATCAGTTAAGCCGCCTGCTTGGTTTAAGGCATCAATTAGGGTAAGTGGAATTTCGGTTACTGGGTATACACCAGGTTGTTTTACTTCACCGGTAACGTAGGTTTTTTGGCTTCTAAAGCCAACTACTTTTACATCTACTTGTGGGTCTTCTATTACTCGGCTTAGGCGTTTTACAAGCTCATTACGTACTTGGCTTATTGTTTTACCTGCGGCGGGTATATTTGGTGCGTAAGCGTAAGTAATGGTGCCGTCTCGTTGTACTCTAAAGCCGTCAAACTCTGCGGTACGCTGTACTGCTGCAGGTATTGTTAGCTCTGGGTGATCCCATACGCCTATTGTTAGTACGTCGCCAACACCTAGTTTGTATTCGTAGTTACTTACGTTTAAACCATCGGTGCTTGAAATTGGTTTAGCTGCTATACGCGCTTGATTTTGTTTATTTATTAGTAGCGAGTCGATTATTTGAATGTTTACTTTTTCGAGATCTTGTTCGAGGTTTTGTGTTTGCTCGCCTGAGTCTATACCTTCAAAGTGGCTGCCTGGTACTATTGTACAGCCGGTCATGCTTAGTATTGCGAGTATTGATGCGAGTGATTTACAGCTTAACGCCATTGTAGAATCCCAAAATTATTTTAATATTGCACTTACTCACCAACCTTGGTGAGCACTTGTATTTTAACCGACTAATTAAAGCATGTGCACTATTGTGAAGCAATAGCCTTTGCTTTGTAAAAGCTTTGTTACTAAGTTTTTAATTAGCACTGAAATTATATCAGTATTTTCATAAGGTCTTTATGAATAAATTTAATTGATAGCCGTTTTTAGCAAAACACTTAACGCGTTCATCACCAATTGCACAAAGAGAAGTGAATGAGGAGCCATTTAAACAAGTACTTTATGGCTGCTTACTTCTTTAAAGCGCAGTGCCCGCGACCTCTTCAGATTAACCACTTAAAGCTTTATTGCACAAAGAGAAGCGAATGAGGAGTAAATGAGAAGACATTTAAACAAGTGCTTTATGGCTGTTTACTTCTTTAAAGCTCAGTGTGCTCGACATCTTCAGATTAACCACTTAAAGCTTTATTGCACAAAGAGAAGAAAATGAGGAGTAAATGAGAAGCCATTTAAACAAGTACTTTATGGCTGTTTACTTCTCTAAAGCGCAGCGTGCTCTTAACCCTTTTGTGAATAAATCACTTAAAGCCTTATTGCACAAAGAGAAGCGAATGAGGAGTAAATGAGAAAACATAAAACATAAAACATAAAACATAGTAATTATTTATTTTTACTTCTCTAAAGCGCAGCGCCCTCTTAACCTCTTTGTGAATAAATCACTTAAAGCCTTATTGCACAAAGAGAAGCGAATGAGGAGTAAATGAGAAGCCATTTAAACAAGTACTTTAGGCTGCTTACTTCTCTAAAGTGCAGTGTGCTCTTAGCCCTTTTGTGAATAAACTCTATTACGAGCTTTGCTCGTCACGCCAGCAAGCTGTGCGTCTACAAGTGAACTTAGCACGTAGGTTTAAGTGCTTTGGGCACGCTTCCGCCCTTAGGTCACAGTTCCTACTTACTGATATAAAGCTATTTTACGCGGCATAAAGCCGCTGCTACGTTTTTAGTTATTATTGCTTAATATCTTTATTATCTACACTTACTTCAATTTTTTGATTAAGTAAGTTAATGAGTAAAATACTGCGCAAGTCGCCATCGGGCTCTTTGTATATTGCTTGTATATTACTGAATGAATCGTTATTCACACTTACTACATCACCTGTTTTTGGTATTTGTGATTCAGTAGTGTGTGAACGTTCATTTTTTAGCTGGTCAATTATGTGCTTAGAAACCAACTGATAATTTGCTCCATAAGAAACAAAACCGCCTATTCCACGGGTGTTTTTTACAGCAGAAAAATTACCATTTTTTGATTCAAGGCATACAAATAAATAATTAGGGAATAAAGCAGTGTATTTGACGGTCCGACGACCTTTAACCAACCTTTCGGTAGTTAATTTGGGGTAAAACGCTTCAATCCCTTGATTTTGCAAGTTAGTTTTGGCTCGTTCTTCTTGCTTTGGTTTGCATACGACTAAATACCAACATTCCATAGTAGCCCTTAATACATAACTAAATTGCAAAAAATACAATTCCAAACTAAACAGCTGCGACATTATAGCCAACATAAAGCCCCTATGTAAATAAGCCTTAGTGGTTAATAGCCACTCACTTTAATAAATATTGTTATTGAGTTTAAAGGGAGTAAAGGCTTTAACGCTAGTTTAGTACCTATAAAGCTATGTTTAGATTGGGCTAAACAAAAGTTTAGCCGCGAAAATTTATTAAGAAATTTAATTAATATTTTTTAAATAAATATATAGGTAAGAGCGCGAAGTAAATTCGCACCTACAGGTGATATGTTGAAGGTGAGGTTATTAATTTAGCTCAAGCGTTAGAACCTTGAATAATTATGGCTTTACTTCTACCTTAAAATTCAATGTAACAAATTGATGACAAGGAAGCACAATGCAAATACTTCACCACGGAGCGGTTAACGGCGTTACTGGTTCGTGCCACGAGCTGGTAGTTAACGAGCAAACAAGTGTGCTTATTGATTGCGGGTTATTTCAAGGCGAAGACTCTAAAGTCGATCTTTCAATTGAGTTTAATATTACCCATGTTACTGCCCTTATTGTTACCCATTGCCATATTGACCATGTTGGCCGAATTCCTTACTTATTAGCAGCCGGTTTTAAGGGCCCTATTTTTACAAGTATTGCATCGGCCAGTTTATTACCTTTGGTAATTGAAGATGCTTTAAAAGTAGGTGTAACCCGCGACCCTAAAATTATAGCTGCCTGCTTAAGCTTATTAAATAAGCGCATAGTAGCTGTTGATTATAAAACGTGGTTTGAACTACCTTGCAAAGGGCTCAATAAAGCTAAAGCGAGATTTCAGCGTGCTGGGCATATATTGGGTTCTGCCTACGTTGAAATTGATATTACAAATGGTGATAACAACAAACACCGTGTTGTATTTTCAGGAGACTTAGGTGCGCCATATACCCCGCTACTCCCTTCGCCTAAGCCGCCCTATAAAGCCGATACTCTAGTTATTGAATCGACCTACGGTGATAAAAATCATCAAGGCCGTAAAGAGCGTACAAAAACGCTAAAAAGCATTATTGAACGCGCCGTAGCCGACAATGGTGTTGTTTTAGTACCTGCTTTTAGTATTGGCCGCACACAAGAGCTGCTATACGAGCTAGAACAATTCATACATAGCTCATCTAAAAAGTCTAAGTGGCGAAACATTCACGTAATACTCGACTCCCCTATGGCAGCCAATTTTACTGAGCAATACAAAAAGTTTAAGCACCTATGGGATAGCGAGGCCAAACGTAAAGTTGCAAATGGCAGACACCCGCTCGATTTTAAAAACCTAACTACGGTTGATTCACACAAAGAACACATGGCTATTATTAACTATTTAAGTTCGCGGCAAACGCCAGCCATAATATTAGCTGCAAGCGGTATGTGCACAGGAGGTCGAATAGTTAATTACTTAGAGCGATTTTTAAATGATAAAACCACCGATGTATTGTTTGTAGGTTATCAAGGTAATAAAACGTTAGGCCGCGAAATTCAAAAATATGGCCCACGTAATGGGTATGTTTTTATAAATGATGCTCGCATTACTATAAACGCAAAAGTACATACAATTAGCGGGTACAGCGCCCATGCCGATCAAAACGGATTAATTAAGTTTGTTACAGGTATGCATAAAAAGCCAAGCCTGATAAAAATTGTGCATGGAGATGATGATGCAAAAAATGCTTTGGCAGATAAGTACAGGGCTGTTTTGGACCGAGGTGCAATTATAGAAATTGGAAAGTAGTTTATAACAGTAAATATTTATAGATCTATTTTTTACTGTAAGTACAACTTTTGAGTTGAATTAAATGTAATCAAGGTAATTACGCAGTATGTATATCAAATTTGAAGTGGTCGTCTAAAGTAAATCCCCGTAATAGCTCCTGCACCAGTGCTGTGGCTAATAACTTTTAAATAATAAATTAAGTTTACCTAGCACTAAGAAGGCAATTATATTGGTGCAATTGTGAGAGTTCTTCGATTAACTGAATTTTTAAGTGAGCTATCGTCTTAAGCTAAATTATTAACAGCGTGGACTGCCCAGCCACCTTCTCATTTCAAAAATTTAAATTCACTTTGTAAGTAATTACCTGATTTTTTTACTTGCTGAGTAGCGACTTAGGTTATTCAGTTTAGTCACAAAGCTTAAGTTACTATATAAATAATCATTATTGTATTAATCGATGACTCGTTTTATGTTTTCACTATTAAATTTAGGTATTAAAAATAATCGCCATGTTAAAGTGACTTTTTGGCAGAGATAACGCTGGCAATTTAAAAATACGGCAGAACTTAACAGATATTAAACTTTAGTCGAGCAGATAAAATGTGATTTTAAGACAATATTAATCACCCCTTTCTGTCGAGGCTTACTAAATACCAGCTATCGGTATATATAACTAAAAATTTCTATTACCAATAGCTGCAATTTCAAACCGGAGATTCTTCCATTTATTTAACGATTGAGCTTTTAAATATGAATATCAAAATTTTATATTAACGTCTTTCCACACTTTCTAGTTGGTTACTTTGCACCAAACCCCGTTAGCATTGTCCTGATGGTTTTAAATACAATATTAAGATCAAGCCAAAAAGATAAGTGTTTAATATAATAAAGGTCATATGCTAACTTTTCTTTTGTTGAATCCGTATCATCAGCATAACCTTGTACAGTTTGCGCCCAACCAGTTATACCTGGCTTTACTATATGCCTATAGCCATAAAATGGAATTTCTTGTTCAAATAGCTTAACAAAAGATTCTTGTTCAGGCCGTGGGCCAATTAATGCCATATCACCTTTTAGAACATTAAAAAACTGTGGTAATTCGTCAATTCTTACTTTTCGAATCACCTTACCTATGCGAGTTATTCTAGCATGCTCTTCAGTAGCAAACTTATCCTCTGCACAACTAGTTTTTACCGTCATACTTCTGAATTTATAAATTTTAAAAACTCGACCAGCTTGTCCTACACGTTCTTGCGTAAATATAACAGGGCCTCGACTTTCTAATCGAATAGCAATAGCTGTAAGAACCATAATTAAAAGAGTTAAGGGGAGTGTTAAAACAATAATTACAGTCTCCCAAAGGCGCTTAAATATTTGATAAATTGGATTAGGCTGTAAGGTACCAATTGAATTGTCAGATAAATGTTTTATTTGCACCTTTCCATCAATCATCTCTTTGATACTATCCGCATGGAAAACTGGGATGTTATTAAGGCTGCAATCAGCAATAAACTTCTCTTGATGATGAGTAATATTTTTGTGGAGATCAACAACTAAGCCATCCTTAATTGCAGATTGACTATATGGTTCAGTTAAAAAGTAAACGTCGAGGTTTTCATGGTCAATTAGATCTTGCGTGTCAAAGTTATCTATTACATGTAAAGTAAGCTTTTTATGTCCTGTTCTCAAAATAGTAGTAATAAAAAGCCAAACAAAACTAAAAGCCGCTCCTATTGCTAAAAGATACAAAGAATAATCAAACCGTAATAATAATATTAGAGATAAAGAGATACCATAAACAGAAAATATTACGGGTATTATATAATATTTACGATCAACTAATAGGTACTTTGCAACTAAAGGTAAAGCGAATGCTGTTGCCAAATAACTCCCACACACTAAAATAAGCGAGTTTCTAACAGACTCTTCAGATATTGGATACATTGAAGATAAAACAACACATATTGATGTGAAAGCGATACCAAGAAAATGGCAAATATATGAATTAGAAAAAAGTTTATTCACGTTAAAATCTTTTGGTTGATAAAAATAATATACATTTACATGCACCATCCTTGTAGAATTTAGCATTAACGGCTTGATTCTCTGAGTATTATACTTGAAGTAGAGCCAGATGAGCAATCTAGCTATAAAAAACTTTGCAATTATTTGTACCCAGAATTATAAATTCTGTGTAAAACCTTTCATCATTTGATAACTATTAGCATGAAATAGCTTAAATAATTGCATAAAAAAGTATGTTAGATTATTTTTTTCTATTTTCTACATACAATTTTTTTAAAGCTGTTCCAGCTTTAATACTTTGCGTGGCTACGCTTCCAAGTACCTCATGTAAGTACTTGGGAGCTAAGCCATAACCAGGTCTTATACTTTTTACATTTTCATGTGTAAATAACTCACCTTCAGCAACATCTTTTACCACGTAAAGTGAGCGTCTGAATATTGCATTTCCTTTCTCACTCTCTTTTCGCTCGTAATTTACTTTACCAACCGCTTCCCATGCTATTTTAGAGTCTCTACATAACTGTAATAACTCTGGCTTTTCTAGGGAGAAACTATCATCCGGTCCACCACCATTTCTATTAAGCGTTACATGCTTTTCTATTAAGCATGCGCCTAACGCCACTGATGTAATAGCCGTCGTATTATCAATAGTATGGTCTGATAGACCCGTTAATACATCAAAACGTGTGGCCATATCTGCAACAGTCGCCAAATTATAATCGCCTGATGGCGCTGGGTAACCACTTACACAATGCAGTACAACAAGCTCTTTACACCCTGCATTTTTTGCTGTTTCTACTGCTTCACGTATTTCTTCTTCGTTCGCCATACCCGTTGAGATAATCATTGGCTTACCAGTCTTCGCAACATACTCGATTAATGGTAAATCGATGGCCTCAAATGACGCTATTTTGTACGCAGGAGCACCAAGCTCTTCGAGTAAATCAACGGCAGTAAAGTCAAACGGCGAGCTAAAAATAGTGATACCTAACTCTTTGGCTTTTTCAAATAAAGGTTTATGCCATTCCCACGGCATGTGCGCTTCTTCATATAAGTCATACAGTGTTTTACCATCCCACAACCCACCTTTAATTAAGAATTCAGGGTTATCGCTTTTCATTGTTATGGTATCAGGGCGATAAGTTTGCAGCTTCATTGCATCTGCACCACACTCTTTTGCCATTTCCATTATTTTGTAGGCATTTTCGATATCACCGTTATGATTCGCTGACATTTCAGCAATGATATACGGCGCATAGCCAGGGCCAATTTTTCTGTTATCGATAGTAATAAATTTATTCATAAATCCCTCACTCCACAGGTTGTCGAGTAAATTGCTCTTCATTAATTCGTTGGTAGCCAGCTCGGCTAAACAAAGCTTGTGATGCTGCATTTTCTTTTAGTACAACAGCATGTATAATTTTTGTAGGATGTAATATATCTACTTGTTTTAAAGCGAGTTTCGCAACCCCTTTACCAAAGTGATCTGGTGCTATAAAGATGGAAATGATATACGTATCTACGGCTGTCATATCTAACCTGACCACACCTACAGAAGTCGTTTTTTCATCTGTGCTATTGGTTAGCTCAATGACATAAAAGTAGTCATTTTTACTTGCTAGCTTTTTAGTCATCCAAGCCCGATGCTCAGCCAAACTCGGAACGTCTTTATTAAGTGCATAACGACGTGTTTCGGGTTTACATTGCCAAGCATACACCTGTTCAACATCAAGCTGCGTCGCTAATCTTAGGGTTAGTGAACCGCTAAATAATTGAGTAATATGCTTCATTAATCGCTTAACACCTTGCCCATCACATAACTGCAGGTTTATTGTTCGCATTTTTGAATAGTCTGTAATTAACTGCTCATAGGCCTTCATTAAACTTTTACTAATCGCCTCTAACTCAACGCTAATTGCAGCACCAACGGCTTCTAAATTTTTACAAATAGTCTGCTGGTTATCAGCAAGTGCAATAACAATACTCGGTAACCCGACACAAGCACGTTCCCATGACGTTGAGCCTGGAGCGCCAATGGCAATATCATGCTCACACATGAGAGTAGCCATGTCATCTACAAAATCGATGTGAGTCAACCACGCACTTTGCTCTATAGCAAACTTTGTAACACTTTTGTAATGAGGTGCTCTTGTGCTAAGCAATACAGTTGTTATAGGCGGGTTAACACTATCTTTTAAAACTTTAAGTACTTGTAAGCTTGCATTGGGGGCGTCTATGCCTCCCATTGACAGTAATACACGAGGTCTATTTTTTAATGTATTTACTGCTGCCAACTGCGACAAATGACGAGATGAGAAATGAGTGTTTATAATCGCGTATTGCGTACCTGTTAAGGCGGTGGTCTTAGGGTTTAATAAATGATATTCGCTTGGCTCTCTAAGCAATGTTTGATCTATAATCAAGTCTGCAGCGTGCTCTCTTACTAAATCGTCAATTGCAATGATTTTACAGTTATACGCTTTTCTTACTACCTTATGCCACTGTGCACCAATACCATAGTGGTCTGTAATAACTAAATCAGGACTATCAAATGCAGTAGCGCATTCTTGGGCATCATCACACTCAGTGACTTGCAACCACGCGGCATAATCCGCAGTCGAGGTTGGTACTAGCCAATTTGCAGGTTGCTGTAATTCATAAATAGAGAAACCACGCTGTTTTATAAATGTGACTAAATCACCGTTTTGCGGGCGGGTGGCAAATAAAACGTCGTGACCATCTAGTTTTAGCCTATCAGCCAATACTAAGCAACGCATGATATGGCCGCTGCCTATGTAAGAAGACGCATCAGCCCTAATTACGACCTTTAGCATTCAATCGCTCGGAACAAAGCTTCTGCCAATTCCCAATCTTCAGGTGTATCTATGTCTTGTACTCGTTTACGTGGTAACAAAACAGCCTTCGACCTTGTCCCAAAAATAGCTTTTTTTGCTATAAATGCCTTCGCAGTGCCCCAATAAAACTGCCCGGCATCATGGTATGCTTCTTCGAGATCTTGCGAACGAGTATTTAAATGTTCTGGCTGAAACATTTCAACACAGTGTGCATCATTAAGCTTTAAAGCTCTTTGAATTGGAAAAGGAAAACTTGTTGCACTGAAGGCGTAATCTATATTACTCGATGTCAGCTCTATAAATCCGCGCTGGATAAACTCAGGTATTAAAAAAGGAGCGGTTGCATATATACAACATACATTTTCAACACCCCATTCTTGTAACTCGGTATACTCGACAGCATGCTTTATTACATCAAGCGTAGTTGCATAATCATCCGCAATATTAGCAGGGCGCATGAATGGCACTTCTGCCCCATATTGTATTGCAATATCAGCTATTTCAGTATCATCTGTAGAGACAATTACTTTATCAAAACACTTGCTGTCTAAAGCCGCTTCAATCGAATAAGCAATCATTGGCTTACCGTGAAACTCTTTGATATTTTTGCGAGGTATACGCTTACTTCCACCACGAGCAGGAATGATTGCTATATTCATGATTAGGCTTCTAATATTAGTGTTAGCTTACTGATAACTTCGTCTTGCTGCTCATGGGTCATACCATGAAACATCGGCAATGAAATAGCATTGCTGTAATAACTCTCTGCATTTGGAAAGTCACCTTGTTTAAAGCCCATTTTTTGGTAATAAGGCTGTAGGTGCACTGGAATATAATGCAGGTTAACACCAATACCGTTTTCTCTTAGCTCGTCAAACACTTCTTTATGCGTTTTGCTAATTTCATTTAGGTTTAGACGAATAACATATAAATGTAAGCCAGAATAAGTGTTAGGCAACTGATAAGGCAGTACAATCGGTAAACTGGCCAGCTTATCGTAATAACGCACTGCTAATTCATGACGTGCGGAAACGAACTCACTTAACCGGCTCATTTGCGAAACACCGAGTGCAGCTTGCAGCTCTGTCATGCGGTAGTTAAAACCTAAATCCACTTGCTCATAGTACCAACCACCATGCGATGCATTTTCCATTAATGCTTCGTCACGTGTTATTCCATGGCTTCGGTAAAGTGCCATTTTGTCTGCAAGTGCTTTGCTATTAGTTAATGCCGCACCACCTTCTGCAGTGGTAACAATTTTAACAGGGTGAAAGCTAAACACGGTAATATCACTGTATTCACATGAGCCAATTGGTTGTTCTAAATAACGTCCACCTATTGCATGTGAAGCATCTTCAATGACTTTAAAGCCATATTCTATAGATAACGCATGGATTGCTTTCATGTCACATGGCTGACCACATAAATGCACTGCAACTAAAACTTTAGGCAAAATACCTTCTTTTTTAGCGCGGATAAGCTTTTCTTTTAATGCTACAGGGCAAAGATTATAAGTTGCGGGATCTATATCAACAAAATCTACTGATGCGCCACAATACAAACCACAATTAGCTGAGGCTACAAAAGTGACAGGTGTTGTCCATAATATATCACCGGCCCCTAATTCAAGCGCTAAACAAGCAATATGCAAAGCTGACGTTGCACTATTAACAGCCAAGGCATGATTGGCGCCGCTTGAATCCATCAGTGCACGTTCAAACGCAGGGACTTGTGGCCCTTGCGTCAAAAAGTCCGACTTTAATACATTAACCACAGCATCAATATCTGCTTGAGTTATATCTTGCTTTCCATACGGTATCATTTAGCTATCTCTATACTTCAAACGATGGGTCAACATGTTCAACAATAAGCTCACGCAAGCCTTCAATTGTTTCCCACTCAGTGTTTGTTCCTGAGTTGTATTTAAAACCAAATGGTACTTTTTCAGCTTTATGGTGAGCAAGGTATTCTTCTTCGGTATATGTATACGATACAGAGGGTAAAATTGCGTAGTATGGACCCAAATCAATCGTATTTAACGAGTCAGTATCTGTAATCATTTCTTCATGTAGTTTTTCACCTGGGCGAATACCTACATCACGCGTTTCACATTCAGGTGCTACGGCTTCTGCAATGTCTAAAATTTTGTATGACGGGATTTTAGGGATGAATATCTCACCACCAAGATGGTTACCCAAGGCAAACATAACTAGATTAACGCCGTCTTGAAGCGATATATTAAAACGAGTCATTTCATTGTGTGTGATTGGTAAAATACCTTCTTTTCGTTTTTCTAAAAAGAAAGGAATAACAGAGCCACGAGAACCCATTACATTACCATAACGAACAACGCTGAATTTAATGTCTTTCGAGCCGCGAATATTATTAGCAGCAGCAAATAATTTGTCTGATGCAAGTTTAGTGGCACCGTATAAATTAATTGGTGCACATGCTTTATCTGTCGATAGCGCTACAACATCTTTTACACCACACGCTAATGCGGCATGAATAACATTTTCAGCACCATCTATGTTTGTACGAATACATTCTGTTGGATTGTATTCAGCGGTATCAACCTGCTTAATAGCTGCTGCGTGAATAATGACATCTACACCTTCACACGCTTGCGTTAAACGTTCTTTGTCGCGAACATCACCAATAAAAAAACGTAATTGCGGGTAATCGTATGCTGGGTACTTTTGTTTTATTACAGACTGCTTTAATTCATCGCGCGAATAGATGATTATTTTTTTTACATCTGGGTAACGCGCTAAAATAGTTTCTATAAACTTCTTACCAAATGACCCAGTGCCACCCGTGATTAAAACTGTTTTATTGTTTAACATAACTTTTCCAATATGAGACTATTTTAAGAGCTATTACTAAAGCGTAATTTCACCTAAAAAATAATTTTACGATAGATCATGCTCGCTTTCTGCTAGCAAAATATAAATAATTTAATATAAATAATGAGCTTTGAAATATATTCAACCTCATATGGTAACGAAGTATATGCCAATGCCAAGTCAGTGATTTAAGCTTATTAGCCGATATGGAACCAGCTCTAACTCTGTATTTTGCCAAGACTTCAGGTACTCCTAACGAGTAAAAATCCTGCCCACTAGATAAAATCTCGAGCCACATTACATAGTCTTCGTGTTTTATCTCTTTTTGTTTAGGTAATACAACTTTAGAGCGATCAATTATACCTGTTAAATTACCAATAAAGTTACTCTTTAAAAGAGTTTTAAAATTAACGCTATTTTTTATACTTACTCGAGTTAATACACTGCCAAATTCATCAATTCTTTCATATGAAGAGTGGGAACAGACAGTATTTTCACCCGCTTTACATAGGGCTATTACTTGTTTTTCTAACTTAGTACTATACCAAAGGTCGTCACTATCTAAGAAGGCAATAAAACGCCCTTCGGCTTTTTCTATCGCAATATTTCGGCTATTTGCTACACCTAAGTTTACTTCATTATTTATTAAAGTAACTCTAGGATCTGAAAACTCAGTGACCACTGCTAGAGTGTTGTCTGTTGAGCAATCATTAACAATGATTAGTTCCCAGTGTGTATATGTTTGAGCCATCACAGATTCGATACTTTCTTTGATAAAGGCCTCGCAGTTATAAGCTGGCATTATAATACTAACTAGGTGCTCTTTAAACATTAGCTAATTTCACTTGCTAGGTTTATTGCGTCAAGCATTGAGTCCTCGATAGAACAGTATTTCCAGTCTCCATAACGACCTATGGAATGAATATTTTTTTGAGACAAAATTTCTAATATTTTTTGTTTTGAAGAATTCGATTTGTCACTAACATGTACGTACGCAGGATCCATCACAATGGAACAATGAGAAATCAATTTGTGGTCATCAATAATACCCACAGCCTTCAAATTATCTATCGTTAATTGTAGTTGTGTCTCTATATCAACGTCATCTTCGGGTGAGTAACCAACCTCTACATACATACTTAGCTTATCACTACCCAAAATATTATCGTAAAAGCCAACTCTGTAGAAGTTGATATTTTTATCTGGGAAATATAACCAATGCGTATCCTGGTTAGGTGATTTTTTATCAAAACCTAAGTTAAATACTAGTACTTTGTTATAGCTAAAATCATCAGCTAGCAGGTTTACTCTATCTACATCTAATTGCTTAGAAAACATTTTCAAAGGCGAACTATTTATCAAATAATCAAATGCTATTGTTCTTTTATTTGTAACAACGAGCTTTTCTTCATAGCAAATTTTTTGTACAGTTTCGTTTAGTGAAATTTTCGTTGTTGGGACTGACTCAGCTAAAGCATCAACAAAAATCCTTGCCCCTTCTTTTGGATAAAGAAAACTTGAGTTGTAGCTTTCAACTGACTGCTTTTTGAAAGATTTGATAACCTGATCTAAGTTAGCATAAGGGAAAAATCGCCCCATGGCATTAACATCTAGTGTATTCAAATCACAAGCATATAGCTTTTCATTATAAGGTTTCAAAAAGTAGTCAGTTATAGCCTTACCAAATTTCGAATAAAGCATATCTAAAAAAGAATTATAGCTTTCTTTGTCTGAACGGAAATAAAGATCATACAAACATTCTTGAAATTTATCTTTTTTAAGCTGATGTATATTAGACTGAAAAGGAAAGTCTATAAGCTCATCATCAAAGAAAATTTTTGTGACTTTAGTTCTTTCAACAAGTTTACTATCATCAATCTTGTTTTTAAAAAAGTTTTTTAGTTGATCAGTTGCAAAGTGAAAAAAGTGACCTGCATAATCCCAAACAAAACCATCTTGGTAAATAGTTCGACAATAACCACCTAACTCAGGCTCTTTCTCTATAATTAGGTAATCCTCTGAATTTACAAAGTTAGCGAAGGCTAGCCCTGAAACACCGCCACCCAAAATTAAATATTTCACTTTAGTCATTTACTTTGTTCCTTAGAATAACTCAATGTACCTTTAACCATAAGCCTTAGACACTGTATAAAACTAAATACATTTTTGTACTCTGAATATTTCTTGATTGAGAAAGCTAAATCATATAAAAGTCCTGAAATGCCAAACAGACGGTAAAATGCAGCACCTTTTGAAAACAACAATTGCTCATTATAATCTGTACCAGAACTTTCTGGTGGATGAACAACTATAGGTAATGGGATATAAACACACTTAAGGCCATTATCTAGTGCATCTTTCAAAAAAATAATCTCATCATGAACACGATATTTACTACCTAAGCCAAATTCTAGATCCAGTTTCAAACCACTTTTAATAATCGATTCTCTTTTAAACGTAATCTCAATAGATGCGCATTTTAGAATGCTCATCTTAGTGTGATAATACTCTTCGTTAGAGTAATTTGGTTTAAAAGGCTTACCTTCTGTTGTTTGTATCTGAAAAGTTATAATGTCAGCGTCTGGATACTTAATATAAGCATCTTTGACTATGCTCTCATAGTTTTCTAAATAACTAACATCGTCATCAGCAATGATGCAGATATCACCGCTTGCATTCTCAATAGCGAGATTTCTACTTTTTGAGGAGCCTCTTTCTTTTTTTGATATCATAGTAATATCATCTAAAGTTTCGGTACCTTCGAAATCTGATTGGTTGATTAATAATAACGGTGAAACTATGCATTTATTTTTCCAATCGATATCACCGATACACGATTTAGCCATAGTTGCCATTAAAATTTGAATATTCATTTTAACTCCACGAGTAAATAACCTCTGCTTTTGACATAATATAGAACTCCCAAATTAAAAAGAAAGAACCATAAAGAAGTATAAATAAGAATAGCTTTCCTCTATTTTTCACATACTCAAATAACATAGCAATGATTAAAAATTCAGAAATCAGGAAAAGCCGACTTGAACGTGATGCAAGCCTTAAATCAAAACTTAAAAGCATGTATAAACATGAACCAGTAAGAAAGCTCAAAATTAAGATTTTGCGGTATGTGTTAAGTTTATCAAACTCGGGGACAATCAACAAAACTAATATAGAGATAACCCATATCTTAAGAAATTCAGGCGTTAACCAGCCACCCTGAACATTAGCATTTTCAATATAAAATTGTACTTTCATTAAAACTGGGTTTGGATCTAATCCGATTAAGTATGTTAGGAGGTTACTAAAGACCCCCGCAAGATAAAAAATTGAAAATAAAGAAATTAATATTAAATATCTCTTCTTTGTTAAATTAAAAAAACTGGCCAAAATTAAAAAAACAAAACTAAATATAGCAACGCTATGAAACATTAATGCTATAAAGTTAAGAAAAATGTATAGCATCTTTCTATCAACAATAAATCTCAGCGAGTATAAGAAGATCAGCATTGCTAATGCTTGCCTTATTTGCCCATATGGTCCTCTAAAATAATAAAGAAAGAAAAACATTAATACTGCTATTGATGCATATCTTAAGTCTCTATTTACAATAGAATATAAAAAACAACATATAATCAATGAGTAAATAGTATTAAATAAGAGAAAGTTCCCATTGATTGATTTAACCGCTAATATTAAAAACTGAAAACCTGGCTCTATCCACCCACCAATTCCAATATCATTAACATTATTAAAAATATTTTCATATAACTCTAAATCCCAGCCTTTATCACGGGAAATCAAAAGCACTAATAAAAATAAAATAGATAACAACGCACTTGAGCTTTTAAAACTAACTTTTCCCAAAATATCACTGTAAGCAATAAGTAAAATGAGCAGTAGCGCAATGAGTAGCAACCCATAATTAGCGATTGTATAATAATTCACTTAAACGCCTTAAATGATAGATTGTTAAAAGGTTCACACATCAACATTGCTCAAAAATAACTCACTTGGAAACTTTTAAATAAGACACATTATCGTACTTCATATAGTGCGCGACACTCGAACCATGATGTAAAACTTGAACTTGTGAGTAACTCTTTGAAAGTGCATTTATTAAAATCTCTGCAGGCACTTTATTCTCAACAACCTCAAAACCGAGTGCCCCTTCAAGCCCTAAGCTATTTTTGATATTCGGGTGTAATTTAACTAACTTTTTATCATAAACTCTATCTGCAATATCGATGAAACGACTATCAAAACTCCAGTCACTTATATATATAAAACACTTATTCCCCTCACCGACACTTGCTGGATCAAAGTTATAAATTTTATTTAAATAAGCTACGTTTTCTTCGCAGTAACTCTTCATACTTTTAGTGATTTTTAAGATAGAAAAGTTTTTCTTTTTTATTTTAATTCGCTCTGCATACTCTTTTGGTTCAAATACATAAACCCCATTACAGAACCAACTTCCTCCAAATACAGTACTTATACCTAACACATCAAAAATTTTAGTTTTATAGCTAGGTACATATATGTCATTTCTATATGTACCAATTCCTTCTTCGTAAACATAAATCTGCTTTGTTCTGGATATAAGTTTGAAGTAAGCGAGGTATAAGGCTAACCTAGTACCTATGTCACCATCGATATAAGTTTTTGTCGGTTTTAAACGACTTCCTTTAACAAATGACATGAATCGATTTTTTACAAACAGTACTTTTTTCCAATCACCTGCAGATTTAATATTATTAAAAACAGCTTCTGCATCATGAAACATATCAATAATTATTAAACAACTACCTTCTTTTTTAGAACCGGCAATTATACTAGAAACCGTGATTTGCATGGGTTTTGAGGCAATATAAAGTTCCATTTATTGTTTGACCTTACTTATATTTTTAAATGTACAAAAATACATTATGCATATTTGTAATATTGATGAAAAAAACAATGAGTAAACCAACAAGTCCATTGAATATAATGAGAATATGCAAGATATCCCTATATGTATCAAAGCGACAAAAATGCTAACCGATGAGATTAACTTATTTCTTGCTTGATAAAACAAAAGGTTTACCAGAATGAAGTATGGGATCATTAAAGAGTATCCTAACACTAGAACAGCAACCCACTGACCTAGATTTGTATACTCATCACCAAAAATATAAACAAATAATGAGTCTGGAATTAAGTAAACAAAAATAGGAAACAAAGGCACAATTAGGAATGACTTTAAAACAAGTTGCTTTACTTCTATTGTGTTAAGGGCCCTATTTTTCATTTTCGCATAAAAATGAGGTACTAAAGCTCTATTTAGTGCCAGTAAAAGCAGGTAAAAAATACTTGCAATTTGAATTGCTAAAAAGTATTCCGCAAGAGCACTTTTGGAAAAAGAGTCATTGATGATAAACCTTTCGACATGTCCTCTAATCACACCTGATAGAGCATGTAGTAAGAGAGGTAAACCAAAAGAAAATAAATATAAAATATGTTTTTTATTTATTTTCTTATTGATTCTATTCGTATACGTTTTTAACGTAAAAAATAGCCAGAGAGAAGGAATAAACCAAGAAAGTGCCCCGGCATAAACTCTGGTCTGTGATGTTGCTTGCGTAAACTCGAATAAAATAATAATACTAAATAGCAAAGTCACACCACTAATCACTTGTGCTAAAAAGTATTTATGTACTTGCCTAGAAGCTTGAGCTATAGAGAAGTTAAGCATAAGTAACACATAGCAAAATGATGCTAAAGCCGATATTGCTATGTGGTTTTCACCTAATAACAAGGAGATTGTAATAATTACTAAACATAGTGCTGCACTTATAGTTACAGCAATACGTCTGAGTATACTGATCGACCTGAAACCATACCTGTGATAATAGCGGGCAATTGCACCATCCATTGACAATAGTATAACTACAGAGGCTATTGCGATAATTGACTGATACAAAGAAAAATTAGCTAACTCATTTACTCCCATTTTTTTAGCCATATAAGGAAGTAAAAAAACAGGTATACCTTTACTTATTACTTCTCCTAAAAGGTATAAATATGACTCTTTTAAGATTATTTTTGACAAATTTTTGATCTCTGATTAAATGCTAAAAAGCGACATATAGAAAAGAAAAAGTAATATTCAAGGTTTAACACTAGTTACTTTTGTCGTTTATATATAAAAAACACTAAAAGACTGAATACAGCTATAAAAAAACCTAAAATTGCACCCATAATACTTAAAATGGCTCTTTTAGGTGAAAACTTAACTTCATCAACAATTGCAGGATCGATAGTTTTAAACACATACTCATCCCTTACCTCTGCAAGCATTTGATTTTGCACTTGCCCTTCAATCATATCGAACATGATTTTTCTTATATCTACATTCTTAGTTTCTTTAAGTTTACTTTGTAAAAAAACTACACTTTTATTGGCTTCTTCAATATCGATCATTCGTAATTTATTGTTTATAGAGTTAATAAGGCTATCTAAGATTCTTTTAGCTATATATGGTGAATAATGTTTTATAGATACACGAATAAAACCAGTGTCTTCATCTTCCGAAATAGACAAGTTTTCCTTTATTAAGTAGCGGTATGCTTCTAAGTCGCTAGGTGTTTTTGTTTTAGGGTAACTGACCTCACGCACCCAGATGTTATTTTCTATATCATAAACTTCAGAATCATAAATAAGTTCGTTTTTCTCAGCATTCCAGCCCTCAACACCTATTAGTAAGGGCTTTAGCTCATTAATATTGATAAAATCACTAATAAACGTCCTACTTTTCAGTGTTTCGATTGCTATATCACGTTTACTACCACTTCCAGCTTGTAAATTTATTCCGGCGATGGAAGCCAGTCCTCCAAATGTGGAGGATAATCCACTTAAAGGTGAGTCCTGTCCCTGTTCAACGACACTGATCAATGCCTCAGAACGATAAATATTTGGCAAAGACAGTGAGAATAAAACGGCTATTACAGAAAATAAAGCTGTAATACCTACAATTAATATACGCCCTTTCCATAATATAGAAATTAAAGTTCGGAAATCCACCTCTATATAATCTTGATTATTCATTTTTCACCTAAAGACTTCCAATTGCTGCTACAGCTACACCTAGCTGATAAAGAATCTGCGTTGCTGTACTCCAAAGCGTTAGCTTATCCATATGCCCTGCATCCATTGGGATTACTATTGTGTCCCCTGGTTCTAACTGGTCAGCATTATTTGCTGCAAACCAGCCACCTGTATTTGGTATTTTCACTGAACCATTAGCTTTAATAATGTAAATTCGATCTTCAGCGGCACGCTCTTTGAGCCCGCCACTTAGCGCTATATAATCATCAACACTTACACCTGTTTTATAAAGATGCGATGTTGAGTAGTTAACTTCACCAATTACACTAATTGAATCGCGCTTGCTTGGTACATATAGTGTATCGCCATCTTGTAATACTAAATTTTGTTGATTATTTACGATTAAAGGTAAATCAATTACTAAACGGCCTACGGCTTCAACACTCGCGAGGTCGTTTAACAGCTTGTTCATCTCTTCATATGAAAGCGTACTACTGCTTACGGAGTTCTGAAAGCTTTTTGAAGCTATATCACGACGAAGCTCTGTAGATAAACGCGCTAGTTGCTTTTGCTCTTGCTCTTTTATCGATGTACGCGTAAATACAGCTGCTTTTTGCTCTGCAAATTTTGAAAAGCCACCCGCGCGTTCAAGTAGTTCAGTAAGCGTTTCACCACGGCGTATTGTATAAGTGCCCGGGAATCTAAGCTCGCCTTTTAACTCTACTTTTACATTTTCTTGCCAGTTTGGAATTGCAAAAACATTGATGCTGTCTTTGCTTTGTAATGTAATATTACTTTGAAGTTCACCTTTCATCGCACTTTCGAGATCAAACCGTAGGTGTTCTATTTTAGAACCATCACTGGCTACAATACGTGTAATTTCAGCTTGCTTCACGTAGGCTGACTCTAACAAGCCACCCGCTGCTATTATTAAGTCTTTTGCTTCACCGCCAATCATTAATGGATAAATACCAGGGAAAGTAACGTTTCCACTGATCTCCACAAGTTGCATTGCTTGTTGCACTGATGCTTGCTGCTTAAATTTAGCAATAATTGGAGCTAATAAATTATGGCGGCTAAATAACGCGTAATCTTCAGGTTTGAGTTCTTGGTCTTCTTCTTCTTTTGCTTTGCGCTTAGAAATTTCAGCAATAGTGAGTATTTTATTGTCTTCAAGAACAAGTTCTTCGTCTTCTTGATTAACGCCAATGTATTTTTCGAACTCTTTTTGTTCAAACTTATGCCATTGCTCTGCTTTTTGTTGCTGCTCTTGCTGCTCTTGACTAAGGGCCATATTTGCTAGAGTTGATTGCTCTAATTCTTTTTCTTCAAAACGGCTAAATACAACTATCTTGTCATTAGCTTGAAGCTGTAAGTCATTCTCTGAATTTTTGATAATAGCTTGGGCTACATCGAACTGATGAGCTTCTATATCACCATTTATATTGATTTCACGAATTACGAGTCCGTAGCTTAAATCGGCTTGCGGTAGTAAGTCACCACGTACTGATTTAAGTACATCTGAAATGCGCTTGCCTTGGTGCCACTGATAATTACCTGGGCGCGCTACTGCACCAATTAAGCTAACTGAATTTTGATATTGCGAGCTAACTGAATTAAAGCGAATACGGTCGCCATCTTGTGGAATATAGTTAATTTGCGATTTTGAAAAATCTACCGATAGCACTTCTTTACGATCGAAGTTAAAGCGCTCTACAATTGCGCTTTTGGCATATGCATTTGGTTTAAGGCCTCCGGCCATTGCTAATAACTGCTTAGCAGACTCACCTTTTTTAAGTTCAAAGATAGCTGGGCGTTTAACCGCACCTTCAACTCTTACTTGAGCGCCAACTGATGGAATAAATACAGCATCGCCCGGCTTTAATACGATATCGTTACTGCTATCGCCATTAATAAGTAAGTCGTAAAGGTCAAAGTTTGCAACTACGTTGCCTGCGCGTTTAACTTGAATATTACGAAGAGAGGCAATGTCAGACACGCCACCGCTTACGAATAATGCGTGCGAAACGGTTGTTAATGAAGAAACACTGTAGCTACCCGGTTTATACGCTTCTCCTAGCACTAAAATACGCATGCTACGAAGTTGGCCAAGCGATATAAAGGCTTTTACACCAATAACTTCCTGCTCTACTTTTACTTTAACTAGTTCTTTAATTTCAGCAAAGGTTAAACCAGCCACTTCTACAGGGCTCAGGTCAGGAATACTAATACGTCCTTCACGGTCAACTATGACTTCAAAACTGTCACTTTCTTTACCATAAAAGTTAATTTTTAATTGATCGCCAGGGCCTACAATATAAGTATCGGGTACTGCGGCATTTTCGCTTGGCATAAATGTAGTGGGTTCACCTGCAAACAACTCATAACCATATGGTTTTAGTTCGTCTGCTTTTGGTTTGAAGCGCTCTTCATCTGTTAGCTTTTCTTTTTCTGGCTCTGCGCGCTCGCCAATACTGTTTTGTTGCTCTGTATTATTTTGATTATTGGATTGGTTTGTACCGGTGATTGTTGAAACATCAACACCATACTGTTTTGCTAGGGCTTCTTGCTGAGCTTTTGGCAGCTTTTTAAATTGCTCAATTTGAGATGCTGTTGGCGTAAAAGCCAAAGTACTAAAACTACAAAGTAGAATAAAAGCACTAATAAATTGTGTAAAAACTTTCACGAGTAGGTATATCCCTAGGTCTACAACCAAAATTGGTGGCCATAATACATTAATTTTGAGCAAATAAAAAAGGGACTTTCGTCCCTTTTGTCACTTTAGTGTCATTAACTTAGTTACATTGGTTAAAAACTGTAAACCAGAGTAAATGATGTTTCTGTGTCAGTGCTTTCTTTGTCGTCAGCAACATCTGAGTTGTTAGTGACATTAAAAGCGACTTTCATTTGTAATGAGCCGTTTATTTTTGCAAGCAATGCAGTTTCTGAACGAGTTTTAGTGTTTGTATCACCATACTCTACAGCAACTAATTGAGTAAAACGTGCACTCTCAGAAATTTGCCAGTTGTAATCTAATTTACCTAAGGCAATTACTTCGCCTTCAAACTCGCCAGCAAGAGAGTTACCGTTATCATCTATTTCAGTGCTGTCATCTGGGTATTCAAAATATTTGTAACCAGGACCAACTTCGGCACTTAACCACATGGTTTTTTCGTTTAATAAACGTAGACCGTAACCTGCAGAAATTACTGACTCACTTCTATATGCTCCAAAATAATCTGAAACGTGTGAACCATAAATGAATAGATGAGAATGATCTTCATTTAATTTGTAATTGCCTTGCGCTGAAATCGAGTACTTTTCATTAGTGCGCTGCTTATTTTTGTCGCCATTAGCATCTTCAACTTCATCTTCTTTGTAGATGCCGTCTAGCTTGTATTCGTTGTTCCAGTTTTCAAGGTTGTGCTGTACTTTAATACCACCTTTGAGTGTGGTCGTTTCTGTATTACCACTTGTGATAATAGCACCAAGTTCACTGGTAACTTCCCACGTTTTTTGATCTGCGTTTGCAGCGAATGCATTTGTTGCAGCAGATGCTGCAACTAAAATTGATAAAAGCTTTAATTTCATTAAAAAATAACCTTTGTATAAATGTATATCTATTTTATTAAAGCGTTACTTGTTAGAGCAAGCAAAACAGCTAAGTAATAATGTAAAAAATTTCATGCAGCAAATACTGCATGAAATTTTATGTCTATAGCCGTTTTATCACTACAACAATTAAAAATAACTTTAATCAAATAACTATTTAAAATTAGTCTTGCTTGTGTAAATGAACATCCATTTGTGGAAATGGGATTGCAATATTTGCATCATCTAATGCAATTTTAATATTTTCCATTAATGACCAGTAAGTAGGCCAGTAATCAGCAGCGTTAACCCAAGGGCGAACAACAAAGTTTACGCTAGAATCACCTAGCTCAGATACAGCTACTGTATAAGCTGGGTCTTTAAGTATGCGTGTTTCTGCATCTAATACAGATTTTAATACTTCTTTTGCTTGACGTAAATCAGCATCGTAACTAACACCAATAACTAAATCGATACGGCGAGTAGACTCACGCGAGAAGTTAGTAATAGCGCCTGACATTATTTGAGAGTTTGGTACGATGATTACTTTATTATCTGGAGTACGAAGTTCAGTTGAGAATATTTCGATTTTCTTAACAGTACCCATTTTATTACCTGCTTCAACAAAGTCACCAGACTTGAATGGGCGAAGTAAAATAATAAGTACGCCTGATGCGAAGTTAGATAATGAACCTTGTAATGCTAAGCCAACAGCTAAGCCTGCAGCACCTAAAATAGCAATGAACGAAGTTGTTTCAATACCAATTTGCGAAAGTGCCATTAAAATAGTAACAGCAAATACAAGTGTGTACACAATGCTTGAAACAAACGACCCTACAGCTTTATCTACTTTCTTTTTAGCAAAACCTTTTTCAGTTAAGTTAGAACAAAACTTAGCGATACGACTACCAAGTAAAAAGATAACAAGCGCAACAACAGCTTGTATACCGTAGTGTAAGATTAGGCCTGAGTTATCGTTAAGCCAATTAAGTACTGAATCCATATTTACTCCAAATGTTTTTTATTAAGCGTTTTCGGCCATTATTATACATTAATTTACAATTTATTCTCATGAAATAATGAATTAATACTATTAAATGTAAGTACATTCGATTTTTTAGAGGCAATTATGCGATAAAATGAAGCCTACTTTGGAAAATTATTAACGACCAAATACTAATTATATTTGCCTGAAATAAATTATTTTAATTTATTTCACTTTTAGACTTCACAACATTTATTATTTTATGTATTATGCGCGCCACACCAAACAAGGTGTGTGTAGTGGCGGTTGTAGCTCAGTTGGTAGAGCCCCGGATTGTGATTCCGGTTGTCGCGGGTTCAAGCCCCGTCAATCGCCCCACTTTTTCTCCTAGTAATACCCTTTATTTATATTTTAATAATTCCCCTAAATTATATTTTTTAATATTCTATACAGCATACCCAAGCTTTGTTACCCAAATTAATTAATATTTTAAGCTAAATTAGTTTATCAGCAACCCCTCCCCTTTAATTAGTTTAACTTGAAGATTTATTAGCAAGTATTTAGCCTGCAATTAAATAACATTTATTTAACCAATGTGATTACATTGGCTGTACTTAAGTACAAAAAGTGCTAGATTTCTAGTACTAATACCAACCTGCATAAATATTTGAGCAACTTAACGAATTAAATTTCACTAAAACGTTGTTAAAAATTTTTTATTTAGAACAATTAGATACAAAAATTTCGCCTAGTTCTAGCGTGATTTTCTTAACGTTAAATAGACCTCACATATAAGCAGATTGGTATAACATCACTTTATTACAAAACATCAAACTTCCTATGGGATATAAAATTAAGCATGATTAAACAGCTTTTAAGAAATTTACTATGTAGTTATTTGGCCTTAATAAGTTTTAACTCATTGGCTCAAAGCAATGATGAATATAATAAGCTACTGATTGAACTGCAAAAATTAGTTTCTGAAAAAAAATATACTCAGGCTTACGAAAAAAGTAACAGTGAATTTCAATACTTAGGTGAGCCTGTTTATGATTTTTTACTTGGGGTTTCTGCGCTTAAAACAGGAAATGCGGCACCTGCTGTATTTGCTTTTGAACGCGTGGTTGAAAACAACCCTAGATGGTATGAAGCTCGCTTGTACTTAGTTCGTGCTTATTTAACCGTTAATAATTTACCTGCTGCCGATACCCAAGCTTTAATACTGATTAACTCACCTAATACACCTAATAACATAAAGTCTTCAGCACAGTCGTTACTTGATACAACCATACTTAAAAAGCAAGAAGCTGGACGTTCTTATAAGCAAAATATTGAGCTTGCCCTTGGCGTTGATGGCAACGTAAATGCGGGTACGGCAGAAGATACGATTATAATTCCTAATATTGGTGAATTTTTATTATCGCCAGAAAGTAAAAGTACGCAAGACAACTATGCGCGACTAAATTATAGAGGAAAGTACTCTCACCCTATAGATCAGAAAAGTTTAATCACTTTGAGTGTTAATACCGGGTGGTACAAGTTTGCAGAACTCAGCCAATACGATCGTATAAATGCGCATATTAATGCTGCCTATCAATATAAACAAAATGACATAAGTTGGTTTGCACAAGTATCGACGACTCCATTAATGCTTGATGGCGATCTTTATCGTACTGAATCAGCTTTAACAGCAGGTGCTAATTATAAGTTGAATAAACAAGTTAATTTATTTAGCTCTGCGACTGCTGGTGTTTTGAATAATAGGTTTGATGAAAAGCTCGATAATTCGTTTTATGCATTAAATGCAGGAGCTAGCTATGCAACTAAGCAATGGTTTCAAAGTTTAAGCGTTAACGCTAAAAATGAAGAAGCCGATATTACTGAAGGTGAATTTAATAGCCGTAATATTACGAGTTTGTACTACCAAGTGAACACTCAACTAGCTCAACATTGGCAGTTGTTATCTCTTGCTGGATACCAATGGATTAATTATAAAGATGATCACCCTTTATTTTTACAAGAACGTGCCGATAACCTTCTTATGTTCTCAACTTCTGTTCGCTATTTAGTTAATCGTGATTTAGCAATACAGTTGGCTGCCAACTATCAAGATAAATCCAGTAATATTTCTTTATTCGAATATGACCGTTTAGATATCAATTTAAGCGCTTCTTACTCATTTTAATTTAAGGTATTTATGAAACATTTACTCCCTGTAATTACCACTTTACTTTGTGTAAGTTTTTATACACAAGCAAATGATCCTGCTGGTAAAACTATTTTAGCGCGAGGCTCTGTACTAGCGGTTGATGGAAGCTCTGAACAACAACGGCAGTTGCAGCGCAGAGATACCGTTTTTGGTGTAGATCGCATTACGACCGGAGAGAAAAGCAAAGCGCAATTTTCAATGTCGGATGGTGGTTTAATCGCTTTAAAAGAAAATTCAGAACTAAATATTGCTAACTACGAATTTGATGATAATACCCAACAAGGTTCTGCTTCTATTGAGTTACTTAAAGGTGGTTTACGCTCTATTTCGGGTGTGATTAAAAAAAATGGCGGCTCTTATAATGTAAAAACCCCCGTTGGCTCTATTGGTATACGTGGAACACATTTTGAAGTTCAGCTCGTTGAAGGCAATGTGTTTTTAGCTGTATGGGATGGCGCAATAGATTTAACACTCGAAAATAATAGCGTGGTTTCTTTGGGTGATAACGAGGCATTTTCGTTTGCACAAATTACAGCCTCTGGTGAAGTATTAAAAACGACGCGTGCAGCACGTGTGTTTGATCAAAATATAGTAACGATCGACCCTAAAGATGACAACGAAGAAGAGACTGAACAAGCATCTGTAACTGAAGTTGAAGTAAATGCTTTTGAAGCAGATACAGATACTATGGATATATATTCTGAACAACAATTTCAAACAGTTAGCAGCGCATCTTTAGTCGATCAAATAGCTCAGCGCCAAGGTGTATTTAACTATGAAGCATCAAGCTTTAATGTAAATTCGAGTGTGGGTGCTGTTACTGACTTTGCTATGACTATGGCCGTTGATTTTGATAATGGCACAGTGCCTGATGGCGAAATTAGTTTTAATGACGCGGGCGGAAATTGGTATGCGGCTTACAGCGGTTTAATAAATTTAAGCGAACTTGACTTAGCCGTTACATTTGCATCCCATGGCAACAATAAAGCCGAGGGCGATGTTGATGCAATATTTTTGAATGACTTAGACAATATTACTGGCAACTTTAATCTTAACGAAATAAATAATCCTGATGTAAATGCTAGCGGTTCTTTTAAATTAGAACCATAAACACATTGGATACAAAGCTTTTATTATGGAGTATTTAAAATGACAGCAAAAAATATATTTTTGCTTGGTTCTATGGTGTTTTTGTTAAGTGCCTGTGGAGGCTCAGAAGAAAGCCCTGCTCAAGAGGCAATACAATCACCTACGGCTGAAGTAGTAACGCCAACGGTGACTAGCTATATAAATTTAGCTGGTGTTATAGCGAGTAATCAAACCAAGAATACAAAAGTTTTAGGTGCTGTCACTTCAAGTAGAGGAGTAGTTGGATCAAGCATAGCTAATACACGCGCTAATATTGTTTTTTCACAAACAAACGAAACTGTGCAAGGCAACGTTTCTTTTTTACTTGAAGCTTCGGATACTGATGGCATTGCTGAAGTTAATTTAGTGCTCCCTAGTGTCAATAAAAGCATATCACTGTGTTCTTCTGATTGTGGTTTTGACTACGAAAAATCAATTATAGGCCTCAGCCCTGCACTTTATGGTGTAACTCCAGGAGAGATACGCCTAGAAATATGGATAACTGACACTTTAAATAATCAAGTCCTTGCTGATGCAATTACTTTTAACTGGCAACCATATCAAATTGAAGGTGTTACAGCTCAGCGAGACGAAGATAATATTAATCTTTCGTGGCAAGCTAACCCCGAACTTAATCGTTATAACGTTTATATTGCAACTCAAGCTGGAGTTTCATCTACTAATATTAATGAATTAGAAAACGGGCAACAATTTTTAAGTATTCAAGATACTGCATTAAGCATTACCGAGTCACTTACAGATAAAAGTTATCAAGTACTTATTACCGGTATTGATGGCAGTGGTGAAAGTGGCTTTGCTAATATAATAAACATAGCACCAGTGGGTGGAGAGCTTGCATTTGCACCAGAAGCTAATGCCGATCAGTTTCAGATAAATGAAGATCAAACTCTGCAAGGCAACGTTCTAACAAATGATACGAATCAATACAGTGGCGATTTACGTGTAAATGCAGATGCATTAATTCTACCGCAGCATGGCACCATTAATATAAATGAAAATGGGGATTTTACTTATATCCCTATTGCAAACTTTAATGGTGAAGATGCCTTTAGCTATCAAGTTGCTAACGAGCTAGGTATGACAGACACCGCAGTTGTAGAGATAACCATTTTAGCTGTTAACGACGCTCCTATTGCGCTTGATAATACTTATAACATCACAAACAATGGAACCTTAGTTGTCCTATCGCCTGGCTTACTTATTAACGATAGCGATATTGATTTAGATAACTTAACTGTTGATACAACGCCTGTTAGCGAAACGACAAGAGGGCAATTAATCCTTTTTGATAATGGTAGCTTTGAATACCAAGGCGAGCAGAACATGCAAGGCCAAGACAGCTTTCAGTATAGAGTTGTTGATGCACAAGGTGCTCAGGCTATTGCAAATGTAACTATTGTAAGCTCAAACACTAACGTAGCCCCTGTAACAAAAAATGATAGCTATAGTTTAAGCGAAGATGAAACACTTGTGGTTACAGCAACCAATGGTGTGCTTAGTAACGATACTGACCCAAATAATGACAGTTTTTCAGTTGATGAAACATTTATTGTGGCACCAACACATGGCCAACTATTATTAGCAATTGATGGCAGCTTTAGTTATGTGCCGGATGCTAATTTTAATGGTGTTGATCAATTTCGATATCAAGCTATAGACTCATTAGGTGCAACCTCTACAGCCACAGTAACTTTAGTAATAAACAGCGAACCCGATAGCCCTGTCGCACAAAATGATGCCTATCAATTTAGCAAAAATAAACTATTTGAAGTAACAGTACAAAATGGCTTATTAATTAACGATTTTAATATTGAGGCTGGCGATTTATCAGTTAACACCACGGCAATCAATGCAACTCAAAATGGCGAGCTTACATTAAAAGTTGATGGCTCATTTACCTACCAGCCAGACTTAGGTTTTATTGGTGTAGATAGCTTTACTTATTCAATTTCAAATGAGCAAGGCTTAACTGCAACAGCTCAAGTAACATTAAGTGAAAGCGGCGTTAATACTTTTCCAGAAGCCAATAACGATCAATTTACGTTAGACGAAGACAGCTCTGCATCCTTATTAGACGTGCTAGCTAACGACACTGATGCAGATGGCGATACGATTAGTATTTCGAACATAGAAAATATTGCTGGAGAAGCGACTATTGTCGCCGGAAAAATACAGTTTACTCCACCAGCAAACTTTTCAGGTGAGATAGTACTAACTTACACCATTACGGATGGCTATAGTACTGGTAATGAAGGTATAAACGACAGAACAGCAAGTGTGACGATTACCGTGACACCCGTTAATGATGCCCCTACTGCAACTACTGATTCAGCAACGATGAACGAAGATGCTCCTGCGTTATTAGTTAACGTACTAGCTAACGACTCCGACATTGATGGCGATACTCTTACAATAACAGCTGCTACTGCAGATATAGGTTCTGCATCTGTTGTTGATAATAAAATCCAATACACGCCTGCTGCTAATACAAATGGAACAGCAATTATTAACTACACAATAAGTGATGGGAACGGCGGTACTGCAACTACAAACTTATCAATAATTATTGCTCCCGTAAACGATACTCCTATTGCAAACGCAGACTCAGCGACAGTAGATGAAGATGCAGCGCCAATACTAATAAACGTATTGGCAAATGACTCTGACGTGGATGGTGATAGCCTCACTATCAGTGCTGCCTCGGCAAATACTGGTTCAGTCGCAGTGGTTGGCAATCAAATTCAATATACACCGGCAGCCAACGACAACGGCGTAGCAACAGTTACTTATACTGTAAGCGATAGCAGCGGTGGTGCCAGTACAACAACGTTAACTATCACTATTACCTCCGTAAACGATGCTCCAATAGCAAACGCCGATTCAGCTACCATGGCTGAAGATGCAGCGCCAATACTAATAAACGTATTAGCCAATGACTCAGATGTAGATGGCGACAGCCTCACAATTAGTGCAACCTCAGCTGATATTGGCTCGGTCTCAGTAGTTGGCAATCAAATTCAATATACACCGGAGGCCGACAGCAATGGCTTAGCAATAGTTACTTATACCGTTAGTGATAATAATGGCGGAACAGGTAATACCACGGTCACTATTACTATAACTGCAGTGAACGATACACCTGTTGCCAATAACGATACTGCTACTATGGCTGAAGATGCAGCGCCAATACTGATAAACGTATTAGCCAATGACTCAGATGAAGACGGCGACAGCCTGGTGATCAGTGCAGTCTCAGCTGATATTGGCTCAGCCTCAGTAGTTGGTAATCAAATTCAATACACACCGGCAGCTGATAGCAATGGCTTAGCAACAGTTACTTATACCGTTAGTGATAATAATGGTGGAACAAATACTGCCACGGTCGCTATTACGATAACTGCCGTGAATGATGTACCTGTTGCCAATAACGATACCGCTACTATGGCTGAAAATGCAGCGCCAATACTGATAAACGTATTAGAAAATGACTCAGATGTAGATGGCGACAGCCTGGCGATCAGTGCAGCATCAGCTGATATTGGCTCAGTCTCAGTAGTTGGCAATCAAATTCAATACACACCAGCAGCCGATAGCAACGGCTTAGCAACAGTTACCTATACTGTTAGTGATAATAATGGTGGAACGAATACTGCCACGCTAGCTATTACGATAACTGCCGTGAATGATGCGCCTGTTGCCAATAACGATACCGCGACCATGGCTGAAGATGCAGCACCAATACTGATAAACGTATTAGCAAATGATACTGACTCTGATGGAGACAGCTTGGTAATCTCTTCAGCCTCAGCTGATATTGGCTCGGTCTCAGTAGTTGGCAATCAAATTCAATATACGCCTGAAGCCAATACCAATGGACTTGCCACGATAACTTATACGATTAGTGATAATAATGGCGGAACCAATACAGCCACAGTGGCCATTACCGTAACTGGTGTTAACGATGCACCTGTAGCATCGGTTCAAAGTTTTAGTATTAATGAAAATGCTACCGATGGCGACATCATAGGGACTGTTAGCGCGTCAGATATTGAGAACCAGACTTTAACTTATAGTTTAACTGGCGGTAACACTGCTTTATTTAAAATTAATAGTAGCTCTGGTGTTTTATCAACCGCAGGTGAAAGCCCATTTGATTTTGAAACAACTAATCAATATATCTTAAATGTCACTATAACTGATGATGGCACACCTAATGAAAGTTCAAACGTTAACATAACCGTTAATATTACTGATGAAATTGAGCTTCTTATTCCAACTGAAGATGTGACATTTGGCCGCCCGATTACAGGTGAGCTTGATCTTTCAAACATTTTTTCTGGAGGTGAGTTTAAAGACAGTATTGAGCTTAATGGCAACCTTTATTTTGTTGGTTTTGTTGATGGCGACGATAAAGATATTATTGTTGTGTCTTACACCAACGCTGGCATAACAAATAATGCTTTTAATAGTAATGGAATAAAAATATTAGATTTAGATGATGATGAAGAAGCCACAGCTATTATTTCTGACGGTACAGATCTCTTTATTGCTTATTCTAGTTTTGACGGCACAAATACTGAAGCCTGCTTATTGGAAATGAATACTGCTGGCGTTGTAAGTACTGACTCTGGTGAGAATGATTCAGGAGTTCGCTGTACTTCACAAGCGAGTACTCTTGTTATTAATGACCTTGAAATTGATGACGATAAGATACTGGCTGTAGGTAAACGCTTTGATGGCACTCAAAACGATAGTTTATGGATACATTATAAAAAATCAGATCTAGATTTTGAGAACTCTACTCCAGCTATTGTCGATGTTAGCGGCGCTAATCGAGATGATGAAGGCTTTGCAATTAAGAACTTTGATGATTCCGATTACTTAGTGGTTGGGAGTGTTACCAATGCAGAGGGAACAAAAGACTCTCTACTTCGTTATTTAAAATCTGATGGCGATAATGACAATAACTTCAATGGTGGCGCAGCACTAACAATTGATATATCTGATAATGATAAAGACGACGAACTTTTTGCTGTAGGCGGAGTTGTTGATTCTGAATTTACTGCTTTTGCAGGTGGTTACATAACTCGTAACAGTGGTGAAAAAGAAGCCGTGGTTTTGGCTATTGATAAAACGGGTACTCTTATAACGAGTTTTGGTGATGCTGGTATAGCAATTTATGATATTGATGGTAATGGTGGAAATGGTAATGGCGGCGCTAAAATTACAGGTATTAAACACGAGCCTAGTAACAATGGCATTAGTTTGTCGGGGACGACTGGCGTATCAGCCTCAGAAAAATTATTTTCAGCACGGATTAATAATGAAGGTACTTTAGATAGTGCCTATGGCACCTCCGGCATTAATATAATTGATGGTATAAGTGGTAAGCAATTTGCCAACACTTTAGCTATCGACTCTAATGACACTCTTTGGGTAGCTGGTGTTAATGATAATTCAAATACAAAACCGTTTATTGCAGCAATAGACAGTCAAGCCACATTATTTAGTAACTTTGAAACGAATGGTTACTTTACCCTTAATAATTTAGTAGATGCGACAAACGACGAATCAATGCACGTTTTACAACTTAGCAATGACCCTCATGCCGGTAAGTATATTCTTGCATCAACGGCTAAATCGGACTCAATTACTAAGTTAGTACTAACACGCTTTACGAGTGCGGGTGATATCGATACTAGCTTTAGCGAAAGTGGCCATAAAGAAATTGCCATAGATTTGAGTAAGTCGCGCGTCGCTTTAACCGAGCAAAGCGACGGCAATTTAGTTATTACAGGCTCTAAAAATAGTGAAAATGGTGAAGCGGGCTTTGTAGCTAAAGTTGATCAGTCTGGTAATTTAGACACTTCATTTGCAACAGACGGTGTATACACAACCTCTGTCAGTGGTGCAGAATTGGTAAACCTGACAGGTATTGCACTTGATAATAGCGGTAACATTATTACTGTTGGGTCAATCGTAATAAGTGGCACTCCTAGCCCAATCGTTATAATGTTGACGCCAGAAGGTACCCTTGAGCCTAACTTTGGCACTGGCGGAAGTATCATAGGCTCAGCTTTTGAGTACTATAACCGTGTACATACCGACAATGCGGATATTTTCATTGGCGGTAAGGCAGTATTAAGTGGCACTTCAAAGCTAATCGCATTGAAGTTAAGCTCAAATGGTACTGAAGTCTTTAAATATGTAGGTGAAGAAACCACAGATACCAACAATAAAATAGCGCAGATTTTAACTGACACAACGGGTAAGTTATATTTAATAGCAAACCTTATTGATTCGCCAAATAAAGCCAATGTTATTAGGTTGCTCGTTACGGGTGCGCTTGATACTAGCTTTGCCGTAAATGGTGTCGGTGAATATACTTTGGCGTCAAGCGGTAACACTGAGCTAAGTGGTGCAGCGCTCGATAGTAGCAATCAACTTATTTTAGCCGGCATGGCTAACAATAAAGGAATGTTAGCGCGTATTTTAACTGACGGTACCTTAGATAATACGTTTGGAGCCAGTGGTGCCGGATTTTATGAAGCAAGCCAATGTACCAGTACACATGTATTTACTTCAATCATCTTACAAAATGACACCCAAGTTGTTGTAAGCAGCACCTGTAATGACACTAACTCTAACAATGTTAGTATTTCTAAATTCAATTTTGTAGAAGATGGAGCTTAGCCTTAAATTATGAAAGTTGAATTTTTTGGTGTTAGAGGCTCAATGGCTTCAGCAGGAAGTAATACACACATTTTTGGAGGAAATACCTCATGTGTGTACATCGAACAAAGTAACGGTAAAGATCTTATTTTAGACTCTGGTACCGGTATTGTAGAGCTCGGTACACGTTTACTAGAAACACAAAGTCCTATCAATATTTTGCTAACGCATAACCATTGGGACCATATTCAAGGGTTTCCTTTTTTTAAACCTATTTACCAACCCAACCGCGATATAACTATTACTGTGGGTAACGTTGATGATAAAAAAAGCCAAGATGCCATATTAAAGCAAATGAGTGGTTCGTACTTTCCGGTGTGTTATCAAGATTTACCTGCCAGCATTACGCTTAATACTGATTTATCGTCTCAAAAGCAATTTACACTTAATGATTTTTTGGTTTCGACTGCTCCACTAAATCACCCTGGTGGTGGTACTGCTTATTGTATTAAAGCAGATGAAAAAAAGGTGGCTTACGTTACCGACAATGAGCTAAATCCGCCAGAAAAAGCAAACACAAGTATTAGCGAATGGGTCAACTTTATTGAAGGCGCTGATTTACTAATTCATGATGCTCAATTTATAGATGCAGACTTGCCTCTTAAACATGGTTGGGGGCATAGCACCATAGATCAGGTGGCTGAGCTTGCTATAAAAGCGAGTATTAAAAATGTGGTTATTATTAGCCACGATCCATCAAGAACCGATGAACAGTTATTGGCTATAGAAAAATATTTACACACGCAGTACGCTCAACAGGTAAAAATAGAGTGCGGCCGAGAAGGACGAGTTTTTGATTTTTAGTCTATCAAGGAGCGTTACTCATTAGCTCCTTAAAACCAATTACTTCAAAGCACTTTTTCATTGGCGCTGTTATTACATTATTAATTGCATCAATAGAGCTATTTTCAACTGGGTCGCTTGCAAAGTTAGTGAACCGCGTAGAAGGTATAATATACGACTCTCGGTTGTTACTAACACTTTCAGAGACGCCTAGGCGTATTGATGAAACCGTTGTAATAATTGATATCGATGAAAAGAGCATGCAAGAACAAGGACGCTTTCCTTGGAGTCGATCAAAAGTAGCCGACCTTGTTACAAAGCTTACTGATGCAGGTGTTATTGTTATTGCATTCGATATATTTTTTTCTGAACAGGAAGAAAACCCTGTTACAAAAATTATGTCTGAAATTCCTGATTTATCAAAAAAGTACACCATCCCCTTTGCTGAAATTACTAAACAAGTCGATGCAGACACAAAACTAGCAAGCGCATTATCTAAAAATGATACTGTTCTTGGTTTTTTATTAATTGATGAACAACTCACTAATCAAAACCTGCCAGCTAAAAGCAGTGTTGTGTGGGCAAATGCGGATCATACTAATTCACAGATAAACCAGTTTCCTGGTGCTATTGTAAATATCCCTCAGTTACAAAATGCTACAACGGGCACCGGTTTTATCAATGCACATAGCGATGAAGATGGCTTTATACGTAAAGCAGCTCTTATAAATCGAGTTGGCAATAAGCTCTACCCTTCTTTAGCACTTGAAGTTGCTCGACTTTATACCCTTGCTGAAAACATAGAAACCCGTTCCAATATATTAGATGGTATAACCTTATTCGAAGGTATAAAGTTTCAAGATAAGTGGATTCAAACTGATGAATATGGGCAAATATTAATTCCTTACAAAGGGCGTGCACATAGCTTCCCTTATTATTCGGCTACCGATATTTTGACCAAAAAAATTGGTTTAGAGGAATTAGAAGGCACAGTAGCCTTTATTGGCACATCGGCAATTGGACTCGCTGATTTAAGATCAACACCTGTTGGTTTACAGTATCCCGGTGTGGAGGTTCATGCCAATATATTTGAAGGATTAATGCACCCAGAGCTACTGCCATCTAAACCTAATTGGTCACTGGGAGCAAGTTTACTCATCATTGCATTAACGGGTAGCGTACTGTCGTTTTTTAGCCACGGTAAGAGCGCACGTTTTATTATAATTTTGTCTCTTACAGTCACAAGTGTCGTTATATTTTTAAACGTTTATTTATGGTCAGTGCAAAAAATTAGTTTATCTTTATTAATGCCCCTTTTACTCATCATTATATTAGCGGGTTATTACATCATTGTTGGTTCTATCGCTGAAATGAAACATAGCCGAAAAATAAAATCTATGTTTGACCAATATATGCCTCCTGAGCGTATAAATCAGATGATACTACAGGGCAAAAGTTTATCTCAAAAAAGTGAGCGAAAAAATATGACGGTGTTGTTTGCCGACATTCGTAGTTTCACTTCAGTATCAGAAAGTATGTCGCCTCATCAGTTAAGTGAATATTTAAACGAATATCTTACGGCTATTACCAAAATCATATTTGATCATAACGGGACTATTGATAAGTACGTAGGCGATATGGTGATGGCATTTTGGAATGCTCCACTAAAAGATGAAAACCACGCTCGCCATGGTGTTGAAGCCGCAATGGGTATGATTAACGGGTTAACGCAAGTAAATCAGTTATTTGCAGAAAACAATCAGCCTGCAATAAAAATTGGTATCGGTTTAAGTACTGGCGATATGAATGTAGGTGATATGGGTTCGGTTTACCGTAAAGCCTATACAGTTCTTGGTGATACTGTTAATTTAGGTGCTAGAGTAGAAAGCTTGACCAAATTTTATGGCGTAGCTATTCTTGTTACAGAAGAAACGATGAAGGAATGCCCTCATATTTCATTTCGTTTAATAGATAAAGTGCAAGTTGTCGGAAAAACAACGGCTGTACTGTTGTTTGAGCCTATAAATTTTACAGATAAGCTCGATGAAGAACAGTTAAATGAAGTTAAAAAATCACAGCAGGCCATGACGCTTTTTTATAATAAAAACTGGCCACAAGCGCTTAGCTTATTTAAAGAACTACACAACACGACCGTATTTAGCTCTGACGTTTATACCATTTTTATCGAACGTATTAAGGGCACTGATTTGCAAACACTAGCTAAGGATTGGAATGGTGCCTTCAAACATACTAAAAAGTAGTAAACATATGCGACAGCACATTAAAGACAAAACAAACCTTCAGCATTTTATCGATATTAGTATTAGGCTAACAACAGAAAAAAACTCGTCTAAGTTACTTGATGAAATACTGCAAGTTGTGATGTCGATAGCAAATTCTGATGCTGGCAGCATTTACTCTATTACCCCAAACAAACAACTCAAGTTTGAAACGGTAATAAATAAGTCATTAAATCTTTATTTAGGTGGCACTTTAGGGAGCCCTGTAGATTTTCCTAATATAGATCTTTTTATTGATGGCAAACCAAACGAAACCGCTATTGTTGCCCACTCTGCAAATTCTGGCGAAGTGATTAACATTCCTGACGTGTATGATGCCCTGCCTTTTGATATGAGCGCAGCTCGAAAAATGGACGCACGCACGGGTTATCGTTCTGAGTCCATGCTAACAATTCCTTTAAAAGATCATGAAGATGACATTATTGGTGTAATCCAGCTTATAAATGTAAAAGATGCGCAAAATAAAAACATTCCTTTTAGTGAAGAGCTTGTCACTCTAATTCGATCTTTTGCCTCTTTAGGCGCTATTTCACTAACTAACTCAACACTAATTAAGGGAATGGAAGATCTTTTTTCGACCTTTGCTGAAACAATTGCGATGGCAATAGATGAAAAGTCTCCTCATACCGGTGGCCATTGTAAACGAGTGCCAGCACTCACGTTAATGCTAGCTGATGCCGTACATGATATAAATAAAGGCCCTTTGGCTTCATTTTCGATGAGTGAGGCCGACCGGCATGAACTTGATATAGCAGGCTGGTTACATGACTGTGGGAAAATCGCGACTCCCGATCACATTATGGAAAAGTCGACAAAACTAGAAACTATTTTTGATCGAATAAAATATGTAGATGCTAAATTTGAAATAATTAGCCGAGATTTAAAAATAGCGTATCAGCAAAAAATCATCTGTGCGATGAAGCTGCAAAAACCTATCGAGGTTCAACAATTTGAACGCCTACTTGATACCGAGCTTAAACAGTTGGCATTAGACCGTGCATTATTACAGCGTGTGAATGTAGGGGGCGAGTTTTTAGGTGATGCAGAACTTGAGCACATTGAACGCATTGCAAACAAATACCAACTCGTTATAAATGATATTAATACACCATTGCTCTCAGCTGATGAAGTTGAAAACTTAACAATACGAAGAGGCACGTTAACCGAAGCCGAACGTGAAGTAATGAAACGTCATATGGATGTAACTAAAAATATTTTAGATGCCCTGCCGTTCCCTAAACACTTAAGCAATGTGACTGAATATGCTTTAGGTCATCATGAAAAACTTGACGGTACTGGTTACCCAAGAGGTTTAACCAAAGAGCAAATGTCGGTGCCTGCAAGGTTAATGGCTATTACGGATATTTTTGAAGCGCTATCTGCGGTAGACAGGCCCTACAAAAAAGCAAAACCGGTCAGTGAGTGTTTATTTATTTTAGGGTCAATGGTTGCTAAAAACCATCTTGATGCTGACATTTTTGCTATTTTTATTGAGTCGCAAGTCTATAAAAATTATATCAATGAATATGCTAACCCAGAGCAGCTAGATGAGATAGATTTTGATAACTTACCCGGTTACACACCTATAAGTTAGCACCTATAAGCCATGCCTTTATTCAAAATGCGCTTATTACAGCCTATACCTATCCAAACAAAAAAATGCCACCTTACGGTGGCATTTACACACGGGGTTATTTCTACTTATAGAAATCCTTTTACTTTTTATTTGTTTTTTTATGTTGTTTTATTAACAAAAAATATGTTCCCAAAGGTAGCATTTAGCGCTTTGGGTAGCAACAGTAAAAGGTAAAGTTCATATATCTGCCATATTAACGTCATAAAAAAGCGCGAAGTAAATTCGCGCTCGTATACTTAACTGCCGTTATATTTTAATACAAACGTATTTTTCTTCTAGGTACTCATCCAGCCCTTGATGCCCACCTTCTCGGCCCAAACCAGATTGTTTAACGCCACCGAAAGGCGCTACTGGGTTTGATATAACACCTTCGTTTACACCTACCATACCAAATTCAAGCCCTTCACTAATTCGGTAAATTTGCTTAATATTTTTGCTGTAAAAGTAGGCTGCCAGACCAAATGGTACATCGTTAGCAAGTGCAAGCACTTCACTTTCTTCATCAAAAGGAATAACCGTTAATACTGGACCAAATACTTCTTCGTGGTAAATATCCATCTCTGTCGTTACGTTGTTTACTATTAATGGGTTTTGAAAGCTGCCACCTAAGTCACTATTATCGCCAATCAACGTAGCACCTTTATCGAGTGCGTCTTGTACTAACTGTTGTACTTTCTCTTTGGCTTTAGGGTAAATGAGTGGGCCAATATCAACATCGTCTTCAAAACCATTTGCCACTTTTAGCGCTGCAACCTTAGGCGTGATTTTTGACAGTACTTTGTCGAGAATATTACGCTGTATAAAGATACGGTTTGCAGCAACACATGCCTGCCCACTATTTCTAAATTTAGCCGCCATTAGTCCTTCTACAGCTTCATCTAAATCTGCATTATCAAAAATGATAAAAGGCGCATTGCCGCCAAGCTCCATCGAGGTGCGTTTAATTGTGTCTGCACATTGAGATAGCAACTGCTTACCTACACCGGTAGAGCCGGTAAATGTAAACTTACGCACGACTTCTGAGTCAGTCAGCATTTTACCTACTGTTTTGGCATCTTGTGAAACCAGTACATTAAATGCACCTTTAACAAAACCAGCTTGATCGGCCAAATAAGCAAGTGCGATAGCGCATAGTGGCGTATGTTCAGAAGGTTTAAGTATAAAGCTACAGCCCGCAGCGTAAGCTGGAGCTACTTTACGAGTAACCATAGCAACAGGGAAGTTCCACGGCGTAATACCAGCTACAACACCGACAGGCTGCTTAAAGCTAGTTAAACGATGCGAGTTATCTGTTGGCGGAATTACATCTCCGTAACTACGTTTGGCTTCTTCTGCAAACCATTTGATAAAACCTGCACCGTAGTTAATTTCGCCAAGGGATTCTTTGAGCGGCTTGCCTTGCTCTTTGGTCATAAGCTCTGCAAGTGTTTGTTTGTGTTTTATAACTAGCTCATACCAGCGCATCAGCGTTTCGCTTCGCTCGGTGGCATTCGTCGCTTTTAATTTAACAAAAGCCCCTTGAGCTGCAGCTATTGCGCTATTTACACCCTGCTCGTCAATATCGCTTACATCAACAATACTTTTTTCGGTCGCGGGATCGTTAACGCTAAAGTGCGTATCAGTTTTATAAAATTCGCCGTTAATAAATGAGTCTGAGAAAATAAGATTACTCAAAATAAACCTCCGAAATAGATTTTAGGGATTGGGTTGAACTCTTAGCAGCGGGTTTACCCCGCGTTTATATAATCTGAAAAATACGTGATCATTTTGATGTTCAAGTTTGAGATTAGAAAAATTTAACTTAAAACGTTTGAGATTTAAAAACGCGACATAAAGTCGCTGCTACGTGTTTATAAATGCTTTTTTGAAACAAAAAAGCCGCTGTATCAAACAGCGGCTTTTAATATATACATCGTTAAAAACTAGTGCTCTTCATTAACGATATTGAGATTGTACTTAGGTATTTCAACCACTAAGTCTTCATCTCTTATAATTGCTTGGCAACCAAGGCGTGACTCAGGCTCTAAACCCCATGCTTTATCTAGCATGTCATCTTCTAGCTCATCACTCTCTTGTAGTGAATCAAATCCTTCACGAATCACTAAATGACACGTAGTACATGCACACGACTTTTCGCAGGCATGTGCAATGCTAATGCCATTTTTAAGTGCAGCGTCGAGTACCGTTTGGCCTGTAGGAGCTTCAATTGCAGCGCCGTCAGGACATAATTCAGGATGTGGAAGAAAAACAATTTGTGGCATTCTAATCTCTCTTAAATGTTGTCTACTGACTGCCCTGTAAGGGCCTTTTTAATTGATGCATCCATTCTACGCGATGCAAAGTCGCTACTCGCATTATCGACTTTTTCGATAGCTGCTTTAATTTCGCCAGGCTCTTGTGCATTTTCGCGCACTTTTACCAGTTCTGCAATTTCAGCGCGTAAGTTAGCAAGTTGCATATCGTCAAGTAATGCAGCATCGGCTGCAAGTGATGCATTAAGCGCTTCTATTACGCGTAACGCTTCTACTTGTTGCTCTTTAAGCATACGTGCTTGCATGTCGCCTTTAGCGTTGCTCATTGACTCTTTTAGCATGTTAGCTACTTGGTCGTCAGATAAACCAAACGAAGGCTTAACCTGAATCTCAGCTTGTACACCTGTTGATTTTTCCATAGCTGAAACACTTAATAGGCCATCAGCATCAACTTTAAAGGTTACACGAATATGCGCAGCGCCTGCCGCCATTGGTGGAATACCTTTTAAGCTAAACTTAGCAAGCGAACGACAATCATCAACAAGCTCACGCTCGCCTTGCAGCACATGTAATGACATAGCTGTTTGGCCGTCTTTAAACGTCGTAAATTCTTGCGCGCGTGCTACCGGAATCGTCGTATTGCGCGGAATGATTTTTTCAACCAAACCACCCATAGTTTCAAGACCTAGCGATAACGGTAATACATCAAGCAATAACATGTCAGAATCGGGCTTATTGCCAATTAACACGTCGGCTTGAAGCGCAGCACCTAAAGCGACAACACGATCAGGGTCGATTGAAGTTAGCGGCTCTTTATCAAAAAAGCTTTGTACTTGGCTACGTACCAGTGGCATACGGGTTGAACCGCCTACCATAATAACTTGCAGTACTTCGTCGTTTTCTATGCCAGCATCTTTTACAGCACGACGACACGAACGCAGTGTTTTTTTAACGAGAGGCATAGCCATTTCGTCAAACGTTTCGCGTGTTACTTCTACTGTGTATTTTTGATCGTCAAACTCAAGACCCACGTTTACTTTAGCGTATTGGCTTAATGCTTCTTTACACGCTTTTGCTTTATTGATGAATAAACGTAAAACCGAAGGTGACAACGCTGACACACCAGTTTGCTGCTTAAAGTAATCAACAAGTAGTGAGTCAAAGTCATCGCCGCCGAGGCTTGAGTCGCCGCCAGTTGCCATTACTTCAAACACACCTTGGTGTAATCTAAGTACTGATATATCAAATGTACCACCGCCTAAATCGTAAACAGCAATAATACCTTCTTGGCCAGAATCTAAACCATAAGCAACGGCTGCTGCTGTTGGCTCATTTAATAAACGTAGTACGTTAATACCAGCAAGTTCTGCGGCATCTTTAGTACTTTGGCGCTGTGCGTCATCAAAGTACGCTGGTACTGTGATTACAGCACCTAAAATCTCTTGATTACCAAAACTTTGCTCAGCTCGTGCTTTTAATGCAGCTAAAATATGGCTTGATGCTTTAATTGGACTGATTTTACCTGCCGCAGTTTCTATTGCTAGTGCACCATTGTGCTCACAAAATTCATACGGTAGCTGGCCATAACTTTGCTCTATTTCAGCCTGAGTTTTACCTAAAAAACGCTTAACCGAAATAAGCGTGTTGGCAGGGTCTTGCGTTGCTGCTTTTGCAGCTTCTGCGCCAACAGTAATACCGCCTGCTTGATAACGAACAACCGACGGTAACATAGCCGCGCCAAGATCATCAGTTAACGTGCGGGCTTCGCCACTTTGCACTGTTGCAACCAATGAATTAGTTGTACCAAGGTCAATACCAATCGCTAGTTTATGTTCGTGTGGTGCCGCGCTCTGCCCCGGCTCAGCAATTTGCAATAATGCCATAATGCTCTTTAAACTCGTGTTGCTCGCTTTGCAGCAAGTAATTAATCGTCAAATAAACTGTCTTCAATACGCTCTAGTTCGTCACGTAACTTATAAACAAACTTCAGTTTACGAATATTATCTGCGGCAAGTTGATATTGCTGCTCATCGTTACTTGCGAGTTGCTCGGCAAGTTGTGCACTGTACTGCGTGTTTAATTGCTTAATTTGTTTTTCAAAATTTGCAATGGCGGTATCAGGATCGCGCGACGATGTTAGCTCTTCAAGCTCTTCGCGAAGTTCCATTTGCTGCATTAAAAACATTGGATCTTGCAAGGTTTGCTGCTCTGCACGAATATCAACGCCTAGCTCGCTCAGCATATATTCAGCACGTTTTACTGGGTGCTTTAATGTTTGTAGCGCATCGTTAATTTCGGCGGCGCTTTGCACTGCCATTAACTTATCGCGGCTACTCGCATTCGCGTGGCGATCTGGATGTACAGTACGCTGTAATTCCAAGTAGTGCTTGTTAACCGTTGCTAAATCAATATTGTAATCAACGGGGACTGCAAATAATTCAAAGTAACGCATAACTTCAACCAATAATATTCAGAAATAACAAAGCCCTACATTAACTGGCAGGGCTTATTTATACTACAAAGATATTTTAAGCTTAAACGGTAAAGCTTTCGCCACAACCACACTCATCTGCTTGATTAGGGTTTCTAAATTTAAACCCTTCATTTAAGCCTTCTTTAGTGTAGTCGAGCTCTGTGCCATCGATGTAAACTAAGCTTTTAGCGTCAACAATTAATGTTACACCTTTAGCCGCAAAAGTTTCATCGTCTTCGTTTAAATCGTCAACAAACTCAAGTACATAAGCAAGACCTGAACAGCCCGTCGTTTTAATGCCAACGCGCAGGCCTAAACCTTTACCGCGGTTTGCTAAAAATGATTGTACGCGGTTTGCTGCCGCATCTGTCAATGTCACTGCCATGAGTTTCTCTTCTTACTTCGCTTGTTTGCTTTTGTAGTCTGCAATTGCTGCTTGAATTGCGTCTTCGGCTAAAATTGAACAGTGAATTTTCACTGGTGGTAATTCAAGCTCTGCACTGATATCAGTGTTTTTAATTGTCGCTGCTTCGTCTAGCGTTTTGCCTTTAACCCACTCTGTTACAAGTGAAGATGAAGCAATTGCGCTACCACAACCGTAGGTTTTGAATTTTGCATCTTCAATAACGCCTTCGGCAGATACTTTAATTTGCAATTTCATTACGTCACCACATGCTGGTGCGCCTACCATACCCGTTGCCACTGACGGATCATTCTTATCTAGAGTACCTACGTTACGTGGGTTTTCTACGTGGTCGATTACTTTATCACTATAAGCCATTATTCTATCCTCATTACCTGCTAGGGTATGTGCTCACACTATTAGTGGTGAGCCCATTCAACTGAATCTAAATCAATACCTTCTTGATGCATCTCCCAAAGTGGAGACATCTCACGTAGGCGACCGATAGAGTTTTTCATTAATTCGACGGTGTAATCAATCTCTTCTTCGGTAGTAAAGCGACCAATACTAAAACGAATTGAGCTATGTGCTAATTCGTCGTTACGGCCAAGTGCACGTAATACATAAGAAGGCTCTAAGCTTGCAGATGTACAGGCTGAACCTGACGATACTGCAATGTCTTTTACTGCCATAAGTAACGACTCACCTTCAACAAAGTTAAAGCTGATGTTTACAATGCCAGGTACTGATTGGTCTTGCGTGCCGTTAAAGTATACTTCGTCCATATCAGCCATAATGCCGTCGATTAAACGATTACGTAAGGCGCTGATGTGTGCGTGATCTTTTTCGAAATCTTGCTTAGCAATTTTAAACGCTGTACCCATACCCACTAATTGGTGAGTAGCTAGTGTACCAGAGCGCATACCGCGTTCATGTCCGCCACCGTGCATTTGCGCTTCAAGGCGAGCACGTGGTTTACGACGAACGTAAAGTGCACCAACACCTTTAGGGCCATACACTTTATGTGCAGAGAACGACATAAAATCAACTTTAAGCTGTTGCACGTCGATTAGTACTTTACCCGCGCTTTGCGCTGCATCTACGTGGAACATAATTTTACGTTCGCGACACATTTCGCCAATAGTCGCGATATCTTGAATTACACCTAGCTCGTTATTAACGTGCATAATGCTTACAAGTACTGTGTCGTCACGCATTGTGTCGGCAAGTTTTTGTAAATCAAGTAGGCCGTTTTCTTCAACGTCCATGTAAGTTACTTCAAAACCTTGGCGCTCAAGTTCACGACATGTGTCGATTACAGCTTTGTGCTCAGTTTTAGCGGTAATAACGTGCTTACCTTTTTTCTTGTAAAACTGTGCTGCACCTTTAATAGCAAGGTTATTTGATTCTGTTGCACCCGATGTGAAAACAATTTCACGTGGGTCTGCATTAATTAAATCAGCAATATCTGTACGTGCTTGGTCAACAGCTTCTTCTGCTTGCCAACCAAAACGGTGTGAGCGTGACGCAGGATTACCAAACTTACCGTCCATTGTCAGGCATTGCATCATTTCTTTAGCAACACGTTCGTCAACAGGCGTGGTCGCTGCGTAATCTAAATAAATCGGTAACTTCATTTCTCTCTCCGCTGCAGGTCAACCTTAAAGTTGACAGCTTACTTGAATGTTTTCCAACTGCTTAATTGCATTATTAATACTGTTATCTTGGCGCGATGCTATTTCTTTCACATCTGATTTTTCCACCAATTCAGCAAGGGTAATATTATTCAAAAATTCTTCTATGCGTGCGCTTAAGTCTGACCACAAATTATGTGTTAAACAACGCATACCACTCTGACAGCCGGTATCGGCACCTTGGCAACGTGTTGCATCGACCGATTCGTCTACGGCGCTAATAATATCGCCAACAGAGATAACGCTCGCTTCACGCCCTAGTAAATAACCACCACCAGGTCCACGAACAGAACTTACTAGGCCATTTTTACGTAAACGAGCAAATAATTGTTCAAGGTAAGACAAAGAAATTTCTTGTCTTTGTGAAATATCAGCAAGGGCTACAGGACCTACACCTGTGTGTAGTGCAACATCCAGCATAGCTGTAACGGCATATCTGCCTTTTGATGTTAACTTCATAACGCCCCCTGCACAAAAGAGTGCAAATTTTAATTACCAGAGTAAATTAGTCAAGTATTATCACTTGATAAAAATTTGATTTAGAAACTCTTACTTTTAAATTGTAGAGTTAACAAATTTTCAATACTTGACCTCTTTGGTCAAGTATTACAGCCATTGTAATTACCTGAGTAATTTAGTCAAGTATTAGCGCGTTAATTAGTCTAGGTCTTTTATAACTAATAGCTATACCTAAGTTACTTAGGGATAGCCTTATTAATTGAGGTGAGAATACCGCGTAAAATATTCATTTCAGCATCTTCAGGGTGAGCTCGGTTAAACAAACGGCGCAATTTAGTCATAACTAAACCAGGGTGTTGCTTGATGATAAAACCTGTTTTAAACAACGTGTCTTCAAGGTGATCATAAAACAACTCTGTTTGCTTTGAGCTTGGGTAAACTGCATCGTCTTCTTCAACCTTTTTAGGTTGTTGATTTAAAAATGCCATGCGAGTTTCGTAACTAAGTGTTTGTACGGCCATAGCTAAATTAAGCGAGCTGTACTCTGGATTAGCAGGAATACATACATGGTAATTACAAAGCTGTAATTCTTCATTAGTTAAACCACTGTTTTCACGACCAAATACTAGCGCTACAGGACCATTTACGGCTTCAGCAACGAGCTTTTCACCACATTCACGTGGTTCAACCATTGGCCACGAAAGCGTACGAGAACGCGCACTTGTGCCAATCGTTAATGTACAGTCAGCGATAGCTTCTTCAACGGTACCTACAATAACTGCATTGCCTAAAACATCAGTTGCGCCTGCAGCTAATGCACTTGCTTGGCTGTCTATTTCGCAAGCAGGATCAACTAAATAAAGTTTTGATAAACCCATGGTTTTCATGGCGCGAGCCGCCGAACCAATATTGCCGGAATGTGACGTGTTAACTAAAACAATGCGAATATCATCTAAGATCATTACTGTGCTACTTTGCTATGCCAAAAAATTGCGCAAATTCTAACATGAAAATGTAATAAGATCCTAGATTCAAAAGGCTAGATCCTATGATCAAACCCAATATAACGATTCTTACATGGATAAGTTCTAGGGATATAACGCCTATTTGTTTTGATGCTTAAACCATTGCCGCTTTTACATAGACATCAAAACGGTTCTTTTTGGTTTTGATCTGCATACTTGGGGTTTTTTCGTTTAAGAATGGGGCGTAATCGGGGCGTTTTACAACAACGCGCTTACTGGCAAGTGGATAGGCAAAATCAAGTAGGTCGTCAGCGTCGTTGTCTGCACCAACAAGTTCTTGGAATACGCGCATTTCTTTTTTAACTAATGCTGATTTTTCGCGATGCGGGAACATGGGATCTAAATAAACAACATCAGGCATGCTTTCGCATTGAGAGAGCAAAGTATGACTTGAGCCAAATATTAGGCTCATGTTTTCTTTCATCCACAAACCAATTTCAATATCGCTATAGGCTCGCTTTAAACCATCGTATAAAAGTGCAGCTACAACCGGGTGACGTTCATGTAATATAACTTTGCACCCTAGCGAGGCAAGTACAAAACCATCTCGCCCTAAACCAGCGGTAGCATCAAGTACAACAGGCGTTGCACCTTTATTTAAACCCACCGCTTTGGCAATTGCTTGCCCTTTACCACCGCCAAACTTACGCCTATGGGCGGCAGCACCGGTTACAAAATCAACGTTAATTGCACCTAGCTTAGGCTCGTCGGTTTTAAATAGACTTAACCCTTTATCATCGTAATGTAAGCTAAAGCCACTACAATTTTGCGCCCATTGGGCTAAACCAAAGCGTGTTTCTAATTCATTTAAATAAGGGCGTAACTCTTTAAAAGCACACTGAATAACCACAATAAACTCCGACGATAAAATACGCCTGTAGTATATCAACCGCTTTACTTTAAAGCACTAAAATAGCTCTATATCACTATGATGATTCGTATTGACCTTTGCGGCTTCCGCTTTAGTACGTAAATTGGATATAAGTTCATTGCGGCTTTCGGCAACTTGTTTAAGCTGATATTTGATAAAGGCTAAATCACTATTAGCCGATACAAATAACTGCATTGTTTGATCCAATTGAGATATATATAAAGTGAGATCCGCAGGGTTTGCTTGTGTTTGTTGTAGCTTAATAGCGCAGTCAAGTTCATGTAGCTGCTCTATAAACTCTTTAGTACTTTTGTTTTGCTCTACATTTTGAGTAGTTAACTGCTTAACAATATCTTGAAGGGCTGTACTTATTTGAGCTGCCTGCTCATAACTGCTTTCGCTTCTTTCCATGGTAACAATCTTCTCGTTGGTTACTTCTAATATATGCGGGAACAGATCTTTGTAGCGCCCATACAAAGCATCGTTATCAACGGGCATATTTTTTATCAAAAGGGACACTTTGGGATAATTAATGATAGTGCTGCTACCAATATCAACAAATCGTTGAGCATTTCGATGTTGCTCAAGCAGCTCTTGTTCTAACGGGCAAACACCACTTTGCTGGCTGTAAAAAATACCTTTTCCTTGATACCAAAACACCACCACAACATCTAAATTTAAAGGAGCAAAAAAGGTAAAAAAGTATTCACTCAACGATTGAAAGTTATTAGCGTGATAACTTTGTCCAACGTAGCGCATTATACGCCCCATATCGCCTGACTCTGTCATTGCTATTTCAGCTGTTTTATTCGCTTTTACTATATCCAATTTTAGTTTTGCGCATTTTTGCCTATATTCGTAAAGTACCTTTATTCGCGCTATTAACTCTTCTGCATTAAAAGGTTTTGTAATGTAATCAGATGCGCCGACGCTATAACCTTTTACCCGATCGCTTAGCTCTATTTTAGATGAGAGAAACATAACGGGAATATCCTGAGTATTTTGACTTTGCTTTATTGTTTTACATACGTCATAACCTGACATACCTGGCATTTCAATATCGAGTAAAATAATATCTGGGTTGTATTTATTGGTTAGCCTTAATCCTTCATCGCCATCTTTTGCATGAATTATTTTACAAAACCCTGCTAAAGACTCTTCAATTATATGATGAACATACTTGTCGTCATCAATTGCCAATACCAACTTTGCCATGCCTTAGTCCATTTTATTAGGTGTGCTAAAAGCATAGTACGGTAGGATGAAATTACTAAAAATTATTAGATAATAATTTTAAAATAATAAAAAAGCGCCATATAGGCGCTTTAATTTGGTTTGTGCTAAATATTAATTTTTAAACAGCAATACCGCTATGGCGTAGTAACGCGTCGACATTTGGCTCACGACCACGGAACTTTTTAAATAATTCCATTGGCTCTTCGCTACCGCCTTTTTCTAAAATATTTTGCATGAAGGCTTGCCCTGTTTCAGCGTTAAAAATACCTTCTTCTTCAAATTTAGAAAATGCATCAGCAGAGAGTACTTCAGCCCATTTATACGAGTAGTAACCTGCACTATAACCACCGGCAAAAATATGGCTAAAACCATTTTGAAAACGGTTAAACTCAGGCGGTTTAACGATTGATGTGCGGCTACGTACATCGTTTAGTACTGCTTGAATTTGGCATTGCTCACCCACTTTGTAATCGTTATGGATTTTAAAATCAAATAACGAAAACTCAATTTGACGTAGCATTTGTACGCCTGAGTTATAGTTTTTAGCAGCAAGTAACTTATCAAGTAACTCTTTAGGTAACGGCTCACCCGTTTCATAATGACCTGAAATAAAGCTCAGGGCTTCTTCGTCATAACACCAATTTTCTAAAAACTGACTAGGAAGCTCTACCGCATCCCACGCCACGCCATTAATACCCGCAACAGGAGCAGCATCAACCTGTGTAAGCATGTGATGAATACCATGACCAAACTCGTGGAACAAGGTTGTTACTTCGTCATGAGTAAACAGCGCAGGTTTATCGCCAACCGCCTTATTAAAGTTACACACTAAATAAGCCACTGGAGTTTGTAGTTCGCCGTTAGCGCGTACTTTACGACCCATACAGTCATCCATCCACGCGCCGCCACGTTTGTGGTCGCGTGCATATAAATCGAGATAAAAACGTCCGCGTAGAGTATTGCTACTATCTACAATTTCAAAAAAGCGTACATCTTTGTGATAAGTATCAAAGTCAGTAACTTCTTTTACGCTAATACCAAATAAGCGATTAACAGTTTCGAATAAGCCGCTAAGCACTTTATTTGCTGGGAAGTAAGGACGTAGTACTTCGTCTGAAATTGCATATTTTTCTTGCTTAAGCTTTTCGCTGTAGTAACCAAAATCCCATGCTTCTAATTCAGAAATACCGTGTTTTTGCTCAGCATAGGCTTTTAGCTCAGCCACTTCTTGCTCTGCTTGTGGTTTTGATTTAGCTGCTAGGTCTTCTAAAAATGAGAATACTTGTTCTGGTGTTTCGGCCATTTTAGTCGCGAGTGACTTTTCAGCGTAGCTGTTAAACCCTAGTAACTGTGCAAGTTCATGACGAAGCGCAAGCTCCTCACTCATAATGTCAGAGTTATCAAACTCACCGGCGTTAGGGCCTTGATCTGATGCGCGCGTAGAAAACGCGGTATAGGTTTCTCTGCGTAATTCGCGGTTATCTGCGTAAGCCATTATTGGTAAGTATGATGGAAAATCGAGTGTAAATAACCAACCCTCTAATTCTTTACTTTTTGCTGTGTCAGCTGCAAGTGCTAAAGCAGATTCTGGCAAGCCTGCTAAGTCACTCTCATCAGTAATATGCTTGTGCCAAGCTAGTGTGGCATCCATTACGTTGTTACCAAATTTTGAGGCAAGTTCTGATAAACGCGCGCTAATTTCGCCGTAACGTGTTTGCTGTTCTGCCACCAGAGCAATACCCGATAATTTAAAATCACGTAGCGCATTAGTAATTGTTTTTTGTTGTGCTGTCGTCAGCGTTTTAAATTCGTCACTGTTATAAAGCGTATTATACGCGTTGTATAAACCTTGATGCTGACCTACAAATGTTGAATATTCAGATATTAACGGTAAGCACTGCTCGTAAGCTTCACGTAATTCGTCGTTATTCATTACTGAATTTAAATGCGATACAGGGGAGAACATGCGCGATAATTTATCGTCAGCTTCTTCAAGGGGTAATACTAAGTCATCCCACGTATACGAGCCTTTAGCTAACACGTCATCAATGGCTTTACGACAAAGCTCGATACCGTCTTTTAGTGCTGGTACTACGTACTCAGGCTTTATTTTTGAAAATGGTGGTAAGCCTTCAAGGCCAATTAATGGGTTGCTCATAAATACTCTCTTTGCGTTAATGCATTACGTTTTAAATTGGGTCTAAAAGTAAAAAAACAACTCAGCCGCTTTTAAGTTGTTTAATTTTAATAAGGTTGCTCCAGAGCAAAACACAAATAACCCATTAATGAGTCGGCCACTTTATAACGTTCTAACACCGTATCAACTAGGTTATTACTGCATATTTGCTTTTGAGTAAGTGGGCTAATGGCTATAAAGTCTTTTCGTTTGAGCTCATCTATTAAGGGGTGCTCTTTTTCAAAACCTCTTGGCGGGCGTTTTAGCGATTCTCCTGACATTTCAAATATAGATTTAAATTGCTCATCATAAATTGCTTTTTTATAGCTATTTGGGTTTTCATCTATGCAGGTTCTAATTGCGTTAAGCGCCTTTGATTCTGGTCGCCAAATACCAGCACCTACAAAACATTCGTCATTTGCTAAGTGAAAGTAAAAACCCGGGGCGTGTACGTCTTTTCCCATAAAATGGCGAAATTGAATCCCTACATTAATTTTATACGGGGTTTTATCTTTACTAAAACGCGCGTCTTTATAGATTCTCATTAAACTACCGCCCACTTTTTTATCTGATGCGACAAAATGGCTAGAAACCTCAGCAAGTGGTGCTTGCATTTGCCTAATGAAATCTAAAGCGGGCTCTCTTACGTATTCCTCATACTGTGATTTATGGTCGTTAAACCAGTCTCTATTATTGTTTTTATCAAGCTGAGCAAGAAATTCGAATGTTTTTTTACTAAACATAGGTCACCTAAACACTCTTTATTTTTAAAACTTAATGTTATGCTAATGCGCATAAAACTCAACGCCTAAGGACATAAAATGACACAACACTTTGATTATATTGCAATCGGTGGTGGCAGTGGTGGTATTGCCTCTGCAAATAGAGCGGCAATGCGTGGCGCTAAAGTAGCACTTATAGAAGCAAAACACATGGGCGGCACATGTGTAAACGTGGGCTGTGTACCTAAAAAAGTAATGTGGCACGGTGCTCAGGTTGCCGAAGCAATTAATTTATATGCCCCAGATTACGGCTTTAATGTTGAAGTTAAAGGCTTTGATTGGAGCAAACTAGTAGAAAGCCGTGAAGCCTACATTGGCCGAATTCATAAAGGTTATGACAGTGGCCTTGCTAGCAATGGCGTTACTGTAATTAAAGGCTTTGCTAAATTTGTAGATAATAAAACAGTTGAAGTAAACGGCGAGCACTACACAGCCGATCATATATTAATTGCAGTAGGCGGCCGCCCAAGCATTCCGCATATTGAAGGCGCTGAACACGGTATCGATTCAAATGGCTTCTTTGAGCTAAAAGAGCAACCTAAGCGCGTTGCAGTTATTGGCGCAGGCTACATAGCCGTTGAGCTTGCTGGTGTATTACATGGTTTAGGTACTGAAACACATTTATTTGTACGTAAGCATGCCCCACTTCGTAGTTTTGACCCATATATTGTAGATACGCTTGTTGAAGTAATGGCTGCCGAAGGCCCTACTTTACATACTCACTCTGTACCAAATAAATTGGTTAAAGAAGATGATGGCTCTGTAACACTGCATTTAGATAACGGCAAAACTCATAACGTTGACCAAGTAATTTGGGCCATTGGCCGCCAGCCAACAACAGACGCAATTAATGTCGCTGCTGCCGGCGTAGAAGTTAACAGCGATGGTTTTGTAAAAGTTGATGAGTATCAAAATACCACAGCTAAAAATGTATACGCGGTTGGCGATATCATCGAAAATGGTATTGAACTTACACCGGTAGCAGTAAAAGCAGGGCGTACTTTATCTGAGCGTTTATTTAATAAAGAACTACCTGATGATTTAAAAATGGATTACAGCTTAGTTCCTACTGTTGTATTTAGTCATCCACCTATTGGTACTATTGGTTTAACTGAGCAAGAAGCTATTTCTCAGTACGGCGAAGAAAACGTTAAAATTTATCAATCTGGTTTTACGGCTATGTACACAGCGGTAACTAAACATCGCCAGCCTTGTAAAATGAAACTTGTATGTGCCGGCCCTGACGAAAAAGTAGTTGGCCTACATGGTATTGGTTTTGCGGTTGATGAAATGATTCAAGGTTTTGCCGTTGCCATGAAAATGGGCGCTACTAAAGCTGATTTTGATGCCGTTGTTGCGATTCATCCGACAGGCTCGGAAGAATTTGTAACGATGCGCTAAGCTCTAAGCTCTAAGCTCTAAGCTCTAAGCTCTAAGCGCTCAATTATAAAAAGCCTTACTAAGTAATTAGTAAGGGCTTTTTAATGCTTGTTATATTTTGCACAACAAACCACTTAAAACGTCACATTAAAAACATCCATTCAACATTAAATAAATATCTAAGCCATTATTTTAACAGCAAAAATTTTAGACCGATAAAAATATTAAAAGTTTAAATTTTGTTTTGGCTTTAAGGCATTTTTACAATTAGAATCTCGCGCATTTATAGTTTCTCTTGGTTATTTATGTTTTTACTGCGATCTTTTATTTATTTATTATGCCTAGCGGGTGTTGCTCATTTAATTCAACTTGAAGGGTTTGAATTAAAACAGTATGCACTTTACAGTGAAGAAACTCTTACCGAACATATGCAAGATGTTTTAACTTTTTTAAGTTGTATTTTATTTTTTTATGCTTCGCGAATTAACTTTCAACTCAAAATACCGGCAGTATTACTTGCTGCGTTATCGGCAATGATGTTTGTGAGAGAGTTTGATACCTACCTCGACTTATACTTTTTTGATGGCGCTTGGCAAAGTATCGTCTATTCAATTTTAGCTGGCGTGTTTGTTTATTTAATAACAAACAAAGGAAGTATTTTTAACGCTTTAAAAGCCTATAGCTTCACTCCTAGTTATGGAATTTGCTTATCAGGCATGGTTACTTTACTCGCATTTTCGCGAATGATGGGCAAAGGCGCATTTTGGCATTCAGTAATGGGTGATGACTATGTACGTGCGGTAAAAAACATTGTTGAAGAAGGTATAGAAACGCTTGGCTATACTTTGATTTTTATTTCAGCCATTGAGCTTGTACTCATATGCCGAAAAAGAATGGCTAAAAATCACAAACATTGCACTGATGAAGTAACTCAATAGCGTTTCTCCATTTTTATTGGTTACTTTTTTTGCACTAAATTTGCTAATTGGTTTAATAAATCAATATACTGAGCCTGTTTTTATCAACTCGCGTTTAATTGGATATTATGACTAAAGATATATTGCTGCATCCGTTTCTTCTTTCAATTGTAATGATCACAATTGCATTTGTACTAAAAGTACTTGTTGATAAGCTGGCTAAAAATCGCGCAGAAAAAAAAGAAAAAGATATTCGTTACATCGCACACAATATTAAGCATTTTATTAATTTTGTAATGATGATATCGCTGCTATTTGTATGGTCTACTGAAATTCAAAACTTTGCACTTTCTATTGCTGCTTTTGCTGTAGCGATTGTACTTGCAACGCGTGAGTTTATTCAGTGTGTTATAGGCTTTTTTTACCTCGTAACAACTCGCCCATTTAGAGTAGGTGACTGGATACAAGTGGGTGATTACTTTGGTGAAGTAGCTGAAACGGATTGGATAAAAACAACCATGCATGAAATTGATATACATACTTATCAATTTTCAAGAAAAACCATATATATTCCTAATAATAAGCTGATTACCAGCTCTATTAAAAACTTAAACTTTGTAAAACGCTTTGTTACACATCATTTTATTATTGTCCGAAGAGAAAGCTTTAATCCGTACCCTATTCACGACACATTAACTGAGCAAGCTAAGCTGTATTGCGAAGAGTTTCAAGAAGTAGCAAGCCGTTATAATTCGATGATTGAGCGTAAACTTGATGCAAAAATATCTGGCCCAGAACCAGTAATTCACTTTGGTACAACCGATTTAGGTGAATTTAAAGCAAGCTTTACCTTGTTTTGCCCGACAGAAAAGGCGCTTGAGATAGAGCACAAATTAACAGAGTGCTTTTTTGCGTTATGGTACAAAGAGGCTGAAAAAAATAAAGAGGATGAAGGAGAGGCATAAACCCCGCCTTCATTAAAACAAAAAGCGCGAACTTACTTCGCGCTCATATTGTTTATGCTGTACCGCCCACTGTTAACTGATCTATTTTTAAGCTTGGTTGGCCTACGCCTACGGGTACGCTTTGACCATCTTTACCACAAACACCAACACCTTTATCAAGCGCTAAGTCGTTACCAACCATAGATATTTGCTGCATTACTTCTGGGCCGTTACCAATAAGCGTTGCGCCTTTAATTGGTTGGGTAATTTTACCATTTTCGATTAAATACGCTTCTGATGCGCTAAATACGAACTTACCAGACGTTATATCAACTTGTCCGCCGCCAAAGTTAGGCGCGAATACCCCTTTTTTAACTGAGCTTATAATATCGGCTTGGCTGTGCTCACCACCTAACATGTAGGTGTTAGTCATGCGAGGCATTGGTAAATGTGCATACGACTCACGACGAGCGTTACCGGTAGGGCTTACACCCATTAAACGCGCGTTTAGCTTATCTTGCATATAGCCTTTTAAAATACCGTTTTCGATGAGTACGTTGTAAGCGGCTGGTGTGCCCTCGTCATCTACATTAAGTGAGCCACGGCGATCGGCCATGGTGCCATCATCAACAACTGTACACAGCTCAGATGCTACTTTTTGGCCCACTTTACCACTAAACGCAGACGCGCCTTTGCGATTAAAGTCGCCTTCAAGTCCGTGCCCTACCGCTTCGTGTAAAAGCACGCCAGGCCAACCATTACCAAGTACAACTTCCATCGTGCCTGCAGGTGCATCAATAGCCTCAAGATTTACTTTAGCTTGGCGTACTGCTTCTTCGGCAAACTCCATCCAACGCGGTTTACCGTCAACAATTTCTTTAAAGTAACCATAATCTAAACGTGCACCACCACCTGCTCCACCGCGTTCACGGCGACCATTTTTTTCAAGCAGTACTGAGCAGTTTAAACGAATAAGCGGGCGAATATCGGTGGCAAACGTACCATCACTTGCTGCGATTAATACTTCTTCGTATACCGCTGACATTGAACTAATTACTTGCTCTGCATCGGGTGCTAGCTCACGAATATAGTTTTCAAGTTCGCGTAATAAGCTCACCTTGTCGGTATCGCTCATACTCGAAATTGGCTGGTGCGGTGCAAACTGCTCTTTAGCTTTAACATCACTAAATACTTTAATCGCTCTATCTTCGCCGGCATCTGCAATACTACGAGCCGCTGTAGCCGCTTTATTAAGTGCTTCAAGATTTATTGCATCAGAGTAAGAAAAACCTGTTTTTTCGCCGCTTACAGCACGTACACCAACGCCACGTTCAACGTTATAAGAGCCTTCTTTAACTAAGCCGTCTTCAAGCACCCATGATTCGTGGTGGCTAGATTGAAAATATAAATCGGCGTAATCCACTTTATGCTGATGTATGTAAGCGAGCGTTTTTTCGAGCTCTTCTCTATTTAGCTGGCTGTCGTGTAGTAAATGCTGTTCAACCGAATTCATAATAAATGCTCTCTAAATCGTTGATGAGACTGCACGGGCATATCTCGTCTAATTTTTTGTAACTGGTCTAAATCTGCGTTGCAGCTTATAAAACCGGTGCCTGTTGGCAATTCACTCAGGATACTTCCCCAAGGCGAAATAATAATACTGTGGCCATATGTTTGTCGGCCATTTTCATGTGTACCGTACTGAGCTGCTGCAACTACATAACATTGTGTTTCTATTGCGCGAGCTGCTAATAATGGCTGCCAATGCGCTTGTCCTGTGACGACTGTAAATGCACTTGGTACTAAAATAATATCGGCGCCTTGGCGTACTAGTTCGTTGAATAAGCCACTAAAGCGCAGATCATAACATACTGTTAAGCCTATTTTACCAAAGGGAGAATCAACAACAACCACATCGCTACCTGCTTGGGTAAAATCTGACTCTCGGTAGCTACCGGTTTTGTCATCTACGTTTACATCAAATAAATGTATTTTGTTATACGTTGCAACCAGCTCGCCTTGATTATTATATAAGTGCGATGCTGCATAATATTTATGTTCGTTAAATGGCTCAGGCATTGTCCCTGCATTTAACCAAATATTATGGTGTTGGCACAATTCACTAAGTTGTAGTTTGTATCGCTCAACTTGCTTAGCAACACGTAACGTATCGTTACCACTTTTACTAAACACTAAAAAAGCCTCAGGCAAACAAACAAGTAATGGTCTTGTTGCGGGGAGTGTTTTAAGTGCACGCTTTAAGCTTGCTATGTTGTCATCAGGGTTTAGCCCTGAACACATTTGCAGGGCAACTATTGTGGGAGTGCTTAGTATTTCAGTTTTGTTCATTGCGTTACTGTTACTTGTGCATCTTTAAGTTTTAAATCGACTGATGCTTGTGGCTGATTTTGCGCAGCTTGAGGAAGCGTAACTTCACGACTTTTTCTGTCGAGTTCTTGAACAATAGGATCGTTCATTTTACCCGTTACTTTAAAGTTGATCTCTGAGATGACGCGCGCAGAATGAATAACTTTATCAATTGCTAAGGCAGCAAGCCCTGTTACTGGGTTTACCATCCATGCAACTATAACCGGAATACTCGAGGTTACCTGCGGCGCAACAGCAAGGTCATAATCTATATCAAGCGTGTTTAAATTTGCATAACCTTTAATGGTTAAATCGGCAGGTACGCCGTCCATTTTGGTATCTTTAGTGTAAGCGATACCATTTTCTAACTGCATAGTGCCTTGCATGCTGTTATAAAAAAAGCCCTTTGAAAATACATCTCTAAAATCAAGTTTCAGCTTGCGTACTAATGAATCAAGGCTCAGTAACGAAAATACGCGTGCCCCGCCATCGCTAACTTCAGTTAAGTGACCTTCTCCTAAATCCCAAGCTATCTCGCCACTTAAACTTTTCACATCAAAATTATAAGGTGCTGCTTGCCAAGTAAGATCATAATTTAGATCGGCTTTTGAGTCTTTAATCGCGGAGGTTATATCAAACTCACCAAACAATGCGCCTATGTCATCACTTTTAAGCTCGCCACTTAGCGTTGTTAATCCATTTTGCCACTGCCCTTTAGTGCGCAGCACATGATCGCCTTTATCGACTACAAGTTCTGATATTGATAAACGCTCTCCATCACCTAATAATGACGCACTCACTTTATCAAGTTGGTAGCGGTCAATTTTGCAATCACTACATTCAAACTCAATAGCAGGTATTTTAGTAAGCCAGCTCAAGTCTTTCTCAGGAAGTACATCTGTTATTTCAAGTGCTTGCTCATTGTGCGGTGCAAAATTAAGCCTTAAGTAATCGGCATTAATTCGTATGGGCTGGCTAGGCTGTGATGTAGGGATAAAAACCCCAGCTCTAAGTTCTTTAGCATTTAGCTTTAGGTATAAATCGTCTTTTGATGGTGCTAAACGCATTTCAAAATCATTAAAAATGATGTTACTCGCATCAAGTAAACCTATATTTGCGACCACCTCATTAAGCGGTGGCATAATCCCTTTTGATTCTTGATCTGGGTTTGCTTTACCAGCATTAATTATTTGATCAATCAGATCAAACCAAGGCACTAGTTCACTATGTTCAAGATTTATATTTACGCTTAAGTCTTTTTGGTTTAATCCTAAATCTTGTTTTCCGAGCACAAAATGGACATTACTAAACTGTGATTTTCCATTTTCTAAAATAGCATTAAAGTAAAACAGTTGATTAGCGTTTGCTGTAATGAGATTAGAAATATCATCACCTTGTACTACCGCATCAAGCGCCCACATTTGTTCGCTATTTTTATTATAAGGTGCGGGTAAGTTACTCGTTAAGCCAAGTAGTTCTGAGTTTACCTGTGCACGGTAATTAAAGCCTTGCTCGGTAAAATTAAGTACTAAGCCAATATCAACATCACTTTGCCCGCTTAAATAATTTTTTAATATACCTTTCCCACTATCTATTAGTGTATCGGCGTCAATTTTGGCGTTTATATCTATGTTTGCTTGGTAATTTTTTTCATCACTTTTACTGCTGTAATTAATAGTTAGCGGCATGCCCAACCATTTCGCAGTCGCATTTTTAAGTGTGATATTGTCGTTTTTAAAATTAAGCTCGCCAGTTAAGTTTTTAAGCTCAATCCCTGGCGTTGCTATAAATACTGGCAAGTCATTTAAATTAACCTTGCCGCTAACACTGGCCCCGCCTTTAAACTTTGAGCCTACTAAAAGCTCAATACTGGCATCGGCTTCGCCTTTGCCCTGCACAACTTTAAAAATTTCAGCAAGAGGTTTGGCAATAGGTGTCGCTGCAAAAAAGTCATGTAACTTTTCCATTTGTGCTTTTTTATCAATTTGCACAATAAGTTCATCAGCATGCATTAAATCTGCAATGCTTACCTGTACACTATTACCAATATCTAAATTAACCAACTTACCTTGCTGGCTATATATGTCCATACGCTCATTATCAAAATGTAGCTGTACGTCGGCATTGGTGACCAAAGGCCAATCAGGATCAAACTCATAGGTTGCGTTGTCTATTTGCGCTAATACACCAAACTGGCCACTACCACCGGTGAATGGAAAACCAGATAAAGGTCCTGCAAATAAGACTTGTGCTTTAGATACTTCTCCGCCTTTAATTGCGCCATTTAAATAGCTAACGAGCTCAGGGCTCATTGCTTTTAATGGGAAGTAACGACCTGCAATTTTGGCATCTGTGGCGAAGGCTTCAGCGTAAAGATCTAATCGAGGATCATCTGTTAGACTAATTTGTAATTCTGCAGCAAGAGTGACTTCATCATTATCAAACCATATATTGTCACTACTTATATGCCAGCCATCATCTCGCTTAGCTAAATCTAGCTCTACATTTAGCTGATTATAATTTATGTCGTTACTAAAGCTTTCACCTGTAACTAATGTGCCATTTTCACCAAATAAATTTATTCGACCACTACTTTGATTAAGTAAACCATTTACTCTAAGTCCTTGTGCTGCAGGTACCGACCTTAATTCTTGCCAGCCAATATTGTCAGCCTCAAACCATAATTGCCATTGCTGTGCATTAGAGAAATTTAAATAAGCTTGATCTATTTGCCCACTAGGTTGGCGCTCTAAAAATGGTTCAAGTGCATTAAAATTACTTAGCCCTGCTAGGTTACTCAGTAATTCAAAATCAACTTGATGGAGCCACACTTCATTTTTCGCCCCTAGTTGAGCTTCAAACTCTAAACTTGGCCATGCTTTATCGTTACTATTAAATGTTAAACCTGTGCTTTTTAAGTGCCAGCTATTTTGATCTGGGTATAAGTGAAAGCCACCTTCACTCAAACTAACTTGTTGGCTTTGCTCTTCTCGCTGCCAACGCACAAAGCTTGGTAGCCACTGCATTTTTATATCGCTTACAAAACCTTTATCTAGTTTTAGCCACGCTTGTAAATTAATATCGCTATGCAGTTGTTGCTTTTGCGTATTTATATATTGCGCTAACCAGTTAGATACATCGACTTTGTTAGCCTGCACATAAATGTCGCCCGCAACTTGCTCTAGGGTATCGCCAGTAAGTGCTATGCGCGCATCAAAATCACCGACCGAAATACCCGGCAATGCTAAGCTCCCACTACCAAGATGCTGCTCATCTTCATTTTGCCAAACAATATTTTTGAGGAGTAACTTACGCTCTTTACCGTCTTCTAGAACAAAGTTAATACTGGAATTTTCTATTGCAAAATGACCCGTTTTACCCAAAAACAGTTCTTCAATTAGCTCTTTTTGCTCAAAAGAGACTTCGTCGTTGTCACCGGTTTTAAATAAGTTGGTAATATTTACACTGGTATGAAAACCATTAATAACAAAATAATTAGATCTAAGTTGCAGCGCTTTTAAGCTTTCCCATAAGTTTAGCTCTAAGCTGGTTTTAGCAATGGTGAGTGATATTGGTGCAGTTTCGTTATCTTTAAACGATAAATTCTCTAGTACTAATGCAGGACCACTGCCCTGCCAACTAGCTGATATTTCACCTATAGATAAGCTTATTTCAAACTTTTCGTGTAAATAGCTTTCTATATTCCCTTTGTATTCGTTTGCATACGGAAGGGTATATTTTAAAATTGAAACAATAACGGCCAGTAATACCAAAATTATGGCGCAGGTCTGCCATAATTTTCTAAAACAAAAAAAACAGACCGCTTTTGCTTTCATTACATCATTACCACATCAAACTGTTCTTGGCTGTATAAGCTCTCTGTTTGAATATTGACTTGCTTACCAATAAATAGTTCAAGCTCGGCAAGGTTATGATACTCGTCGTTTAGTAAGGCTTCACTTACAGCTGGCGCTGCATATACCATAAACTTATCGGCAGCGTATGCTCGATTAACGCGTACTATTTCACGCAGTATTTCGTAGCACACTGTTTCAACTGTTTTTTGCGATCCACGACCAGAACACGCCGGGCATACATCACATAAAATATGTTCTAAGCTTTCGCGTGTACGTTTACGCGTCATTTCAACAAGCCCAAGTGCTGAAAGCCCATTGATATTTGTTTTAGTGCGATCTTTAGCGAGTGCTGATTCAAGTGAATGTAATACTCGGCGCTTATGATCCTCACTTACCATATCTATAAAGTCGATAATGATAATACCGCCTAAATTACGCAGCCTAAGCTGGCGAGCAATTGCAGAGGTTGCTTCTACGTTGGTATTAAAAATTGTTTCTTCTAAATTACGATGTCCCACAAATGCACCAGTATTAACATCAACAGTCGTCATTGCTTCAGTTTGGTCAATAATTATATAACCGCCCGATTTTAAGGTAACTTTGCGATGTAGTGCTTTTTGAATTTCGTTTTCAACGTCAAACAAATCAAATATAGGTCGCTCACCAGGATAGTACTCAAGTACTTGAGAAAGCTGTGGGACAAACTCTTCTGTAAATAACTTTAGTTCTTCATGAGTAAGTTTAGAGTCAACGCGAATGCGCTCCATGTCTTCACCTACGTAGTCACGTAGGGTTCTAAAGGCAAGCGTTAAATCTTCGTGTAGGATACTGGCTTTACTGGTTTTTTTGCGACGAGCTGTAATTTTTTCCCACAGTTTTCTTAAAAAACCGGCATCGTGTCGTAATTCTGCTTCGCTAGCGCCTTCGGCTGCTGTACGTACAATAAAGCTGCCATTTTCATCGCCATATTCTGCGACTATTTTTTTAAGGCGTGAGCGCTCTTCTTCAGTTTCAATACGCTGACTAACCCCTACATGGGTCGCATCTGGCATAAACACTAAATAGCGAGAAGGAATAGTTATATCTGTGGTGAGTCTTGCGCCTTTAGTGCCTAGCGGATCTTTTACCACTTGCACCATAATGTATTGGCCTTGACGAACTAACTCTCTAATGTCTTGTACTTTTTTTATTGGTACGTCGTCTACGCCTTCAACAATAGAGGCACTATTTACAATATCGGATGCATGTAAAAATGCCGCTTTTTCAAGGCCGATATCAACAAAAGCAGCCTGCATACCCGGAAGTACACGGCTTATTTTTCCTAGGTAAATATTGCCTACAATACCTAGATTACCAATTCGCTCTAGCTGTATTTCTTGCAGTACACCGTTTTCTATTAGGGCAACACGGCTTTCGCTCGGTGTGACATTGATCAGTAATTCTGTACTCATGTTACCTTCTTAAGAATGTTTTTAATAATTGTTCGGTTTCATATAAAGGTAAGCCTACAACGGAGAAATAGCTACCCGCAATATGAGTTACAAAGCGACCACCTAAACCTTGGATACCATATCCGCCGGCTTTATCTTGTGGCTCACCTGTCTCCCAGTAGGCATTAATTTCTTCATCTGTTAAGGTTTTAAAAGTAACGTCAGTACTTACAACGCAGCTAATTACATCATTTTGCGTCGCAAATGCTACAGCGGTAAGTACTTGATGTGTGTTACCTGACAGGCGTTTTAATGTATTTGTAAAATCGTTTTTATCGCGTGGTTTACCCAGTGATTCGTTATCGATAACAACCACGGTATCACTACCAAGTACGGGACGATCTGTATACCCAAGCTCTACACCGCTTTGGGCTTTCAAGCGAGCTAAACGCTCAACAAGTGCTCTAGGTTGCTCGTTTGGAAGTGGGCTTTCATCTGCATCAACACTAAATTGTGTAAATTCGACACCTAATTGGCTTAATAACTCTTTACGACGGGGAGAGGCTGATGCCAAATATACTGCGGTAGTCATTACCTGATCCTAAAATGTCTGCGATATTTACGAAGTAGTAAAAACACCCAAAACCAACTAACCATTCCGGTTGCTACTGGCCATAAATACTGTGGATTAAAGTAAACCCCTAACAAAAAGTGATTTAGCCAAAACTGCATTAAATGATACAGCGTTAAAAACAAACCAATTAATAAGCTTTGTTGCCAAAGCGAAAAGTTACGAATTTTTTGAAAGTTGCTCGCGGTTACAAATATACATATTGAAAATGTAAGCGAATTTACACCTAGCGGTGAGCCAGATGCTAAATCTATTAATAAACCAACAACCCAAGCAGTACCAATATTTAAACGATGCGGTACTGCCAACGACCAATACATAAGTACAAGTAAAACCCAGTCAGGTCTAAATGGTTCAAACGAAAAAGGGAGCGGCATTAATGCCATTATTAACGCAAAAAAGATGCTTAGCGCAATTAACAATGAATAACGGTTAATCATCGCTGATTTGCTCCTGTTGATTACGCCATAAAATAACCAGCAAACGAATGCGATCTAATTGCGCAATAGGTTCTGCAAAAACTTGTGCAAACGGGCGGCCTTCATCACGATTTATTTCGGTTACTACAGCCACCGGGTATCCCTCTGGGAATGTGCCACCTAATCCTGATGTAACAAGTACATCGCCAATTCGCACATCTAAGCTGTGCGGAACGTGAGAGAGCTTAACGACGTTAATTTTACCTATGCCCTCAACAACCGTTCGTACATCGTTACGCAGTATACGCACAGGTGTGGCATGCGTAGTGTCGGTCATGAGTAATACGCGTGACGTAGTTGACCCTACTTTAGTTAATTGCCCTACTACACCCATCTCATCAATTACGGCTTGGCTTTCACTAAGTCCATCGGTGGTACCACGATTTATAACAACTTGATGGCTATACGGGTTTGAATGCACAGAAAGTACTTGAGCAATAATTTTACGATTTGATTGCTTTGCAGATGAGCCTAATAAGGCGCGTAGTTTTTGGTTTTCTCTGGCTAGAAATTGATACTGCTGAAGTTGCTCGCTTTGTAGCATTTGCTTTTTTTTCAGCGCTTCGTTTTCAGTAAGAAGTTGCTCGCGCGTATGCAGGCTTTTAGCACTTAAGCTAAATAATTCGTAGGGTAAATTAGCAACATAAATTAGTGGGCTAACTAAGGTATTGAGGCTGGTACGAACAACAGTACCACCTTGCGTATATCTGTCTCCAACAATGAGTACGATACTCAAAAGCACTGCGACAAAAAGTCGCAGTTGCAAAGAGACTGTGCGTCCAAACATTAATTTCATTAGTCGTAACTAAAAACGTCACCACCATGAACATCGATCATTTCAAGTGCTTTACCACCACCACGTGCAACACATGTAAGTGGATCATCAGCAACAACAACCGGAATACCCGTTTCTTCCATTAATAAACGGTCTAAATCTTTTAACAATGCACCACCGCCAGTAAGTACCATACCGTGTGCAGAAATATCTGATGCCAGCTCTGGTGGTGATTGCTCAAGCGCAACCATTACTGCACTCACAATACCCATTAATGGCTCTTGTAGAGCTTCTAGGATTTCGTGCGAGTTAAGTGTGAATGAACGCGGAACACCTTCAGCAAGGTTACGACCGCGCACTTCAATTTCGATTGGCTCATCAGTTTTAAACGCAGAGCCAATTTGATGCTTAATATTTTCAGCTGTCGCTTCACCAATTAAGCTACCAAAGTTACGGCGTACATAATTAATGATAGCTTCGTCAAACTTATCACCACCAATACGAACAGATGATGAGTAAACAACGCCGTTAAGTGAAATAATAGCAACTTCAGTTGTACCACCACCAATATCAACAACCATAGAACCTGTTGCTTCTGATACTGGTAAGCCTGCGCCAATAGCTGCTGCCATTGGTTCTTCAATTAAGTAAACTTCACGAGCACCTGCACCCATTGCAGATTCACGTATTGCACGTTTTTCTACTTGAGTAGCACCACACGGTACACAAATTAGTACACGCGGACTTGGACGCATAAAGTTATTGTTATGCACTTGTTTAATGAAGTGTTGTAACATTTTTTCTGTTACAAAAAAGTCAGCAATAACACCGTCTTTCATTGGACGAATCGCTTTTATATTACCCGGTGTACGACCTAACATAAGCTTTGCTTCTGTACCTACAGATGCAACACTTTTAGGTCCACCAGCACGCTCTTGGCGGATAGCAACAACAGAAGGTTCATTTAATACAATGCCTTCGTCTTTTACATAAATTAGGGTATTGGCTGTACCCAAGTCGATCGATAGATCGTTAGAAAAAATACCACGGAGTTTTTTAAACATGAGGCTGGATGACCTTTGAAATACGTTCTTATATTAGCTGCCTCACTTTAACATGCTCAACTATATGAGCAATATAAAGCGCAGCGCCTTTGTGAATTTGTGAAAAAAGGAAGCAAAGCTTCCTTAATTGAGTTTTATCGTTCGCGAACTAAGCGAAAACCAATGTAGTTAGATCTAAAATCAGGCGCTAAAATTAAACGCGTAGATGCACGAGCAAGGCTTGGTGCAAAGTTCCACGCTCCGCCTCTTACTGCTACATCAGACTCACCTGATTCTTTATCGGTCCATTCCCATACATTGCCTACGGTATCGTATAATCCAAATGCATTTGGAGAAAAAGAACCTACTGGTGATGCACGTCTGTTTGACCATTCACTACCACACCAACCACAGTTAGCTAGGTTTTTACCAATTTCGTTACCCCAAGGGTATTCTGTTTCAGTTCCTGCGCGTGCTGCGTATTCCCACTCAACTTCGTTAGGTAAACGAAATTGCTGTCCTGTTTGACCAGATAACCACTCAGCATAAGCTTTTGCATCGTTATAAGTTAAACATACAGCAGGAAAGTCACTGCCTTGCTCAAAACCAGGATTACGCCAATTTAAATTTGCTTCCCATACTGGTTCGCCATTTAAATAATACGCACACCCTTTATTTTTTTCCGCTTGAGTTTTATAACCTGTATTTGCTACAAACTTTTCGTAGGCACCCACAGTTACTTCTTTACTTTGCATAGCGAAAGAATTTGCTATTACTTTTTCAATTACTGGACGTTCATTAGCTAAACCATTGCCGTTAATATCGCCCATTTTAAATTTGCCTGCAGGAATAACGACAACCGGCGTTTCAACGTTTGCATTTAATACATTAACGTTTTCACTAACCTGGCGTGTTGTTACTTCTGGTTGCTCTCGAGTATAGGTCGGTGCAGCAATCGACTTAGGCTTTTTTACTAAATTTGCATTAATTGTTTGCGCTTTATTCAAATCAACACGTGCTTGATAAGGTTTATAACCAAGTTTACGTATTTCAATGTTATGAATGCCCGGCGGTAAACGTGTAATCAAGCGTGTTGAGCCAAAGCTTACACCATCGATAAACACTTCATCGTCGTATACGTTTGATCGTAATGTTAGCTCTACTGATTGATCCTTCTTCTTATTAAGGATAGAAGGGTAATCTTTTTTCACCGATGCAGGTTTAACTGAATAATCACGTACTGGCTGCTCATTTAAACGAGAAACCGACACCGTGTTGCTATTATCCGCGCTATTACTGAATGTTAACTGACTATCGGTAAATGTATTGTTATACGCTGGTTGATAAGCAGCCGTAAGTGGCGTGCCGTACTCAGAACAATAGCGGTTATCTATGCTTAATAAGCTACATAAACGGCTGCTATTAACTTCGCCGCGCATAGTTACGCTTAAGTTAACGTTGTAATTACCTTGGCCGCTAAATGCACTGTTAACTACATGGCTACTTAATATTTGTACTTGAGCGCCCGCCAAATTACGTTTTGGCTCAACAATGCGCTCTTCTGTTAGATTTGCAAAAATTTGATCAACAAAGCGTTTAGTTGCTTTTTGTAGACCCATTTGCTGACCGCGTTGCTCACATGCTGCTAGCGTTTCTGTTCGCTTACAGTTAATAGTGTGGTTAACCTCAAGCGTACCTTCACGTGTAAACTCGTTACGTAAACGCTCTACGCGGGCTGTAGTTAACTGCTCTTTTAAACTTTCTAATGTATTTAAAAGCGTATGCTTAGCAACACGAATTTGTTCTATATCTTTACGGTGGGATGCAATTGCCGCCAACTGCATAGAAATGTCATCTTTATTTTGCTTATGATCAATCACCGCTTTTTGATAGCGTGATTGAGCCGCACTAATATTAATAGTGGGATCGTCAATTAAACGACGGTACATTTCGTTCATCGCATCGAGCGCTTGGTTTTTTTCTTTATCTAGCTCTGTAGAACGAGAACGAAGTAGCTCTAATTGATTTTGTAACTGACTTTCTTCTTTAAGATGTTTTTCAAGTATTCTTGTCGAGTTATCGTATTCTGTCTGTTTAACACTAATCTCTGAGTCAATTCCAGTCACTGTAGCTGTGTCTTGTGCAAATGCACTACTAGCTAACAAACTAGCTGAAATTAACAGAGATAAAGGAGTAATTCGCATATATTCCAGTCCCAAAAAGCGGCAATTATTTGGTCGTTATTATTTTTTATAATTAAAGCCTTATGCTATGTACTTGCAGCACAAAACACAAGCTTTGTTCAATTATTATATTAGTTTACAACTATTCGCGTGTTTCACGCCAGTAAATAACCCGATCATTTCCTCTAAAGCGTCCAAATTGTAAAATAGTACGAGGATCAAGCTGTGTTCCATCGCCCTGCCAATCCCACTTTAACCAATCATAAGTATTATATTCTAAGGTAAATTCACCCAAACCATTTGGCTGTGCATAAATACCGTTATCTGGCGGATATACTCCCGCTTCTAGCTGGCCAGATACACCAGTCCCATATTTATAGGTTAATTGTGGGCTGCTAGGTGATATTTGAGTAATTTGGGTATGATCAAATACACTACAGTTATCTTCAGCGTTATTTACAAATCCACTGCCGTTGTAATACTGAGCCTGCATAGGAATAAGTAAAGGGTCGAGATCGGAGCCTGCGTTATTGCCAAGGACTAAACGTCCAAACCTAAACTCTATTGGCAATGCATTTAGTCGTACGCTATTACAACCACCCGAGCATGCTGTTTGTGTATTAGGTTTATCATTTGCATCAATAAGTGTTGCTCCTTCTATGTCAGAAAGCGTTGCCATTAAGCTCACCATAGCGAACGGTCCGTCTGCTTGCCCTACACCTAATCTTTTAAGTGTCGTGTTGAGTTGGCTCATTTGCCATTGGCCGTCGCTTATATCTCCCCAGTTGTTATTTCCTAGGTTTACTAAGCGGCTAGTAAAATTAGTTGCAGGTACATAGTTACCTACTTCATTATTTTCGGCATTAACGTCTACACTCGATTTATCAAAGCCCTCTTTATAATTAGCCATTAGCTCACCATTTTGATTTTGTGCTTGTACTGTAAAGCCAAGTTCAAAAGGTTGATCAAGATAAGTTAAATTACTGCCGTATTGCGTGCATTGCGCGGCGGCTTGAACCCCCACTACCTGAAACTGCGAAGGTGCAAAACGACCAACGTTATATAGCTCACCTTTTACATCTCCCGCACCAAAATAATCGGCATCTTGAAGGCCTGCTGTTAAATCAATTATGCCAACTTGGTCGTAATTATATTGCGATATAGATTCACTCAAACTACCTGTGTCATTAAAGGCAACAGTACTCATCGCTTCAAGCGTACCTTGAATGCCTGGCGTAGGCGCTTTAAGTAATGCCTCTACAATTGGTTGCTCTGTAATAAAATGCTTGGCAATGGTGTTATTTGTAATATTGCTGTAGTTGTCTGGGAAACCATCGTTGTTAGTGTCTTGCCCTGTTTGCCACTGCACCGCATTCATTTTTAAATCAAATGCTTCGCCCGTTAATCTAAATAAGCTCCCATTGGCATCTGCTGCATAACCATCACTTGCTACCTCCATGGCTAATCCAAATGGTTTTACGACATATTCATTTGAACTACCCGTTAAATTTACTGATAAGTTAGTTAGTGGGTCTAAAATTAAGTTGGTTTTTACGTTTAAACTCAACTTTCCTGCATCGGGATAATTTATAACAATCGGGGCTTTAGACTCACTATCAAAGTTTAGCGTGAACGATTTAGCTGCTTGCTCGACCGCAAAGGTATTATTGTTGTTACTAAGTGAAACCGTATCAGAGCAACTTGCACCAGCACTGCATGTATACGATAAATCTAAGCTTACATCGCCACCAGCGGGAAATGCAGCTTCGCATACGCCCGTAGTGGTATTTGTTTTTACCGCTTGAATAGATAGCGCTTTTGCATTAAATCCAGTATTTGAAGGCTTTGCTGATAACTGAGTAGGAATTGTAGTATTTCCATCTGTATCATTATTAAAAATAAATCCAGCATCAGAAAACGTAACTTTACAGCCACTCAAACCAACATTATTACCACCGATATAACAACGAAGAGGTGCAGAAGGATCAGCGGTGTTATATCCAAATGTAACACTGCCTGTGGTGCGTTTAGCAAATTCGACAACCGCTGATCCTGTAAAATTAATATTCTCCCCCGTAACCCAACTTTGCTGACCACTATTATCTGGAGAAAGGTTTAAACTAGACGGCTCAGCAAATAATAAGTCGCAGGCATCATTAGCGCAGGCTGTTAGTGTCATTTCTTTAGCTTCACACGTCAGACCTTTGTTATCGCTTATTGTTAAACGATAATGATCCAGTGTTTCTGGTGTATAAATACCACAAAAACCAGGGATACTTTCGGGTACTGGTAGGGCGTCAAACGTTGAGCTCCCTTCGGTAATAATTTGAGTAGCCGATGTAATTGATCCCTGATACGTTACATTTTGAGCGATTCTTACCTCACCAGTTGCAACAATATAGCCCGCAATATTTGCATCGGCTGCAATAGCAACCGCACCATCCACATAAATAGCCAAGTACGCGCCAGTTTCTACTACTATATTTGTTTTACCTATATTCAAAAATGAAGTTGATAGAAGTGAGGTTGTGTCTTTTAAAAAAATACGTGTAGGCGCTGTTACTCTGTACTCTGTTTCCAGCATACTTAACTGCAACTCATCGTAATAATAGTCGCCAGCTAAAGAAGTAGGTACGGGCCCTGTTGAGCTACCATCATTTGTAACCGTTGGCACCTGCGCCGCTTGATTCGGTTCTAAAGAGTTATAACCACCAGCAACACACGCCTGACCATTACACAAAGGAGGGCTTGTCAGCGCTGTAGAAATTAAACTTGTGGTGGTGACAAACTGCGCATTACCATCGGTTATTTCTACTCCCTGCACCAGCTGCACTTCACCATTGTTATAAGTAGAAATAGCGCCTGGGAATAACGTATCACAATCTAAAATATCACCATTAAATACAAAGGTACTGGTCATGGCGAGTATTGATGCTTCCTCGTTTACGTGACGGCGCTCGTTATCGCCATCACGATCTTCGTCAACAACTAGCCCTAACCTGTCGGTCCTTAGGTTACAGCTGCGTAGCCACCCGCCATCGTCTTCTTGGCGTGAGTTTTTACTTGCTACAACTAACGGAGCCACACTAAAGTTATTAGTAAAACTAAAGTAATTACAGCCATTGCTCCAGCCGTCAACTTCAAAGCCTGTGAAAAAAGTTTCCCACGATACCTCAACGCCATTATCATCAGAAAATGTGCGGTTACTTCCAGGCTCTACGGCCATATAGGCAACAGTTTCGGTTTTTATAAGCCCAAGTGCTGTTTCAGATGCTTCTAAAGCAATATTAACGCCGCTAGCAGATAAAGAATTACTTTCTACTGCAACGGTCAAAAAAGGCACTAATGCTTGAGTAGGTGGATTACTATCTATGCTGTTGAGCGTTTGTAATGAATGGAAAAAGTTCGGCCTTTGTGAAAATGGCTCAGCAAAGATTAACTGTTTATAACCTTTTGGCGTAAATGGGGAGAAGCCTGACTTAGGACCATACTGTAGCTCTAATAATAAATCGGTACTTCCTACTTCCATGATTGTTCCATCAGGAAACTCATGTACGCCATATTCAACAGCCAAATAATGAGCTCCCATCGTAACGTGCTCACCATCCTCACCCGAAGGCTCAAGAGGTAGTGCCTCAAAGCTGGTTGTGGTTATATTACGTATTCTTATTATTGCGGGGTTTCCGCCTTGGTTTGTTGAGAGCATAAAAACAGCAGGAGGTGTTATGTATTGCTGTTGAAAATTTATTTTTGTCCAAATAGGTGATGTGTATGTGTCTTGCAGCTCAATATAGCGCCCTTCAATTTTAGGCGGTACCGCGTTTGCGTAATTACAAAGCAACACGCAGCTAAAAAATATAATGACTAATGCATTTTTCATCATGGTAAAGTTTTAGCCTCCACACTGAGCGTTCTTTGTGTTTGCCAATAATCTTTTCTGCAGCTACTCCCTGCAGGGCAATCAATTGCGGCGCACGTTGCACTGCTTTGTAGATAATATATATTCACAAGTCCATTCGCCGTACTGCTATCGGGTAAGCCTATATATTCGCTACAATTCACTTCGACCTTACAGTTAGCTAAATATGCAGCTTGGAAGGTTAAATCAGTAGTAACTGATGTACAGCTTTGAACTGAGCTATTTATTGGAAATAGTTGCGTTAAACCACTTTCTAGGCCGCTTTGTGCTGCCATAAAAGCGCGAGCCCCATAGTACTCAATTGTATTTTGTTGAGATGCACCAGAAAGCACTTTAACTAATGCTAATCCTAGTGCTAATAAAGCAACAATAATTACCAAAGAAACAATTATTAAGTTCCCTTTTTGTTTACTGGCTAAGGCTTTTCCGTGAGGATTTTTTTTAAGGTACATTAGGAATATGTACCTCATGATTAAAGTTCATTACTTCAGTATCGTTAAATTGCATTTGCGCATTCACATTAAGCACAGCGTTTCTTTGTAAGGAGAGCGCATCAAGAGTAAAAAATAAATCGCTCGCTAAATTATTGGCAATGTAAATACCTAATAAATCACGTTTAACACCACTGCTTATTTGTAAGCTCACGGCATCTAATTGATTAATAGTAAAACCGTAATTGGTATATCTATATAAATACTGCCCTTCAACGCAAAAACTTACCGGTTCTGAAAGTAAATAAAGGCGTTTACTCGGCGACTCTTGGGCAAATGCTTTACTAAATTGCCACTCATCAATTTCGCTCGCTGAACTATTAAATGCTGATACTTGCAAGCGCTTACTATTATTTTCATCATATATATCAGCACTGCTTAATGGGTAAATAGTTGCCCAATCTCCAGCTTGCGGCTGCGTTAAATTATTAAGTTCAAAATCAACAGCGCTAACATTAAAAGGCGCTACGGTAGGTAGGTAATTTGTATAGTGAGTCGCTGATAAAAACGGCGTAAATTCTAAGCACTGCTGAGCACTACATGCTCCGCTAGTACTGTTATCGCAAGAGAGCCTTAATGAATTAGGCGTAGCGTGGCGAAGTTCTTTACTAAGTCGCGTTATTAAAAAGCGGGCCTGAGCTACTGCTTCTTGGCGTTCAACACCTTGTGAGTAAATGCTGACCCCAGCACCAATAAACGAAAATGCACTTACGGCTAAAACACCAATAATAACCATGACAAGTAATAGCTCTATAAGGGTAAATGCATTTTGGTATTTAGCTCTTTGCATTAGTAATTCCCTTTATATGCACTAAATCCGTAAACTTCGCCTAAGGGTGATGTTACTTCAATAGTAATGCGCTTAAAGGTTGTGCCATCGTTGGTGGTCGATTCGTTAAAGTCGCTATCGTACTCAACAGTAACAACTAAATTAAAGTCGCTGTATTCGCTTAACACCTCACCTAAACTATTTGTAATAGGTTGGTTAGAAAGTGCAATATAGTCATCTACATCGTTATAACTGGTTCGGGTTTCTAGGCCAGCCCCTAAGTTATCGACGCCTAAATTGCCCTCTGCGGTACAAGGCTCAGCACCCAAGGTTGTTTCGCCGCAACGCCTAAAAGGTGCGCTTCTATCGCTGTGCTCATCAAACGATTTACTTTGAATTTCGTTCATTAGTGATTGACCAAATTCAGAGGCTCTTAAAGCAATAATTGGCTCTGCACTTTTTTTTGCTTGCGGGGCAATGAGCGCGGTAATAATGCTTAATGCAATAGCAAACATCACTATGCCAATAATAAGCTCAATTAAAGTAAAACCTTTTACTTTAAGGGCACGCATATATAAGCCCTTCATCACTTATGCATACGCCAGCTAATCCAACGTCTATTCGACACTGCGAAGTACAGGTTTGATTTGATTTACCTAAAGGATCAAAACTAATTTGGGTAAATATATTCGCGTTACTATCTAAAGCGCTAAATGTTATATCACTTCTTTGCGTGTTTATTTGTACCACTAAATGATCGGTGTTGTTGGTATCAGCGCCACCAATACATGTATCAGGTGTGGGGGGAGCAATAAGTGTGGAGGTTATATAAAGAGTATGGCAACTTGTTGTTGCTGTATTTTGCATTGCACGTAACTGCACTGTTCTCAGTGCATTTAATGTACGGTCTCGATATGAGTATGCATCTTCTGTTGAGCTGCCCAGAAATTTGGGAACTGCCGTTACCGACAGTATTCCCAATATCACTAGAGTAATAATTAACTCAATGAGTGTGAAGCCACGCAATCGTTGCTTACTACTGCTTATCATTTAATATTAACAATCGCTAACATCGATAGCGACTGTTGCTGGAGTATCTTTGTTTAAAGCTGGAGTATAAGTAACTTTACAAGAATCTGTGACTAGGTAGCTATTTGGATAAATAATGACTGGAGTTGTAGCATCATCCCCTCCTGACAAATTGAAGTCAGTACTATCAGCGATAGTAGGATCATCGGTTACATCTGCAAAATCTATATCTAAAAATGCCTCAAATGCATCAATAGTCCCTACTGGGTAGCCAAATCGAATTGCTACGCCTTCAACAATAGGTGTTGGAGTATCTGTTTCTGCTTTATTTTGTATATTAGCAATAAGTGCCTTACCATTCACAATATTCATACCACTGCGAATCGACCCTTGTACACCTTCAAGTGTTGAAGCATTCGCATCACCTTGCAAATTTAAAAAACGAGGGGCTGCGGTAACGGCTAAAATGCCTAAAATAACAATTACGATGATCAATTCAACAAGTGTAAAACCTGCTTGTTTATTTATTGGTAAACTTTTTAACGATTGCGTTTTCATAGATAAGCCTCTTTTTAATTACTTAGTTTTTAAATATTTTTACTTTGCCTGTTTTAGCAAAGTATGAAAAACCTGTTAAACCTGATATTTCACCCGTATTGGTAGGTATACTTTTAATATCAATGGTATGAGTTAAATAATAGACGCATTGCGTACTTTCTGCATTGTACCTAACTAAAAAACTTACACTTTTTATTATCGATATTTCACTACTTGAGGTACTACTTGGTGCATCTTGTAAAATTGCATTTAATACTTGGCGGCATTTATGAGGATTTATAGACTCTGCGCGAGTATCTTTTTTTTCTGTTCCATCACCCGTTGGTGTACCTAACGATCCATCAACAGCAACTATTACTCCTCCATAATTAACAAATGTTTTATTTGACTTACTATTTGGTCTCCCTTCTAACTCCCATTGACCTCTAACCATGCCAACAGCCGATGAAAAACCACCTGCGATAGCATCTACGCTTGCATTATGCGCTTGATTTTTAATACCTATATATTGAGGTATAGCAAAGCTCAAAATTACTGCCAGTAAAATAACAACAATAACTAATTCAAATAATGAGAAACCTTTTGAGTAAGCTATGGTTGTGTTCACCTTAATTCCCTTTGATTGCCGACATCATGTTCCACATAGGCATAAAAATACCCAACGCTAAAATCAGCACCATAATGGCAACAAACACAGTTAAAATAGGTTCTATTTTTGCAGTTAAGCTTCGTAAATCATAATCAACTTCACGCTCATAATAATCAGCTGCTTCTTGAAGTAACTCATCAACCCGACCGGTTTCTTCACCTACAGCGACCATCTGTAATACAAGCTGAGAAAACAGCTCAGAACTTTTTGAGGCTCTAAGTAAGCTATCGCCTTTTTCTATATCTTGGCGCATAGTAATAATCGCTTTTTCCATATAGCTATTATCTACGGCATGCGCTGTTAGCGATAACCCCGTGGTCATAGGTACACCAGAGCGCAATACCATAGCTAGACTTTGGCTGTAGCGCGCAAGCAATGTGCGTTTTAAAATATCGCCAATAAATGGAATTTTTAATTTATATTGATCCCACTTAAAACGTCCTGGTTCTGTATTTAAATAACGCTTCCACGCAAATACCGCTCCAATACCCATTACCAACAATAACCACCAGTAATTAACAAAAAAGCTGCTAGTACCAATTAATATTTGAGTCATTAACGGCAATTCGGCATCGAATTTGGCAAACATGCTAGCAAAGGTAGGAATTACAAAAATATTTAAAATAACCATAGCTGCTACAAGAGCCAAAATAACAAAAGTAGGGTAGCGCATTGCTGCTTTTATACGTTTGCGGGTTTCCTGTTCTTTTTCAAAATAAATAGCGAGTTGATAAAAAGCATCCTCTAATCGGCCAGAACCTTCACCAACCATCACCATTGACACGGTTAAACGGCTAAACACCAAGTTATGCATGGCCATTGCACTGGATAAGTCACGGCCTTGCTCAAGCTGCCTAGTAACTTCCATCAATACATTTTTGAATTCTTTATTTTGTGTTGTATCTGCCAATCCAACCATTGCTCGTATAATTGGAATACCTGCTTTTAGTAGCGAATACATTTGCCTAGAAAACATAATCATGTCGTCTAGCGTTATTTTTTCGACAAATAAGTTATCGAAAATTTTAATGTTATTTTTTGTTTCAACTAAAGAAATTGATATGGGTATAAATTGACGCTTCATTAAACTATCAGCTACACCAGCTTGGTTACTTGCTTCTAATTGGCCTTTTACTAATACACCTTTGCTGTCTTTCGCTTTATAGCTATATAGTTGCATCAATATCCCCTACTATTTCGGGGATATATTCAGCCACTTTAAATACTTCATCTAAAGAGGTAATACCTTTCTTAGCATAATTTAATGCCATTGCTGAGAGTGGCGAAAAGTTTGCGCTATTTTTAGCGGCTTTCGCAAAACCTTGTGTGTCGTTAACTCGTAAGGCATCCATCATTGCATCATCCATTTCGAGCAACTCAAAAATACCTACACGTCCTTTATAACCAGTGTGATTACATGCAGTGCAACCTTGCCCTTTAGAAAATTGAGCATCTGTAATCTCTTCGCCTAAATATTTTAACCAACTTATTTCTTGGCGATCTGGCAAGTACGGTACTCTACAATCATTACATACCCGCCTTACTAATCGCTGAGCAATAATCGCGCGTAGGGAGCTTGCCACCAAGTAAGCCGGTGCACCCATATCGATTAAGCGCATAGCGCTGGTAATTGCATCATTGGTATGTAACGTTGATAGTACTAGGTGGCCTGTTAAAGCGGCCCTTAATCCAATATCTACGGTTTCTTGGTCACGCATTTCGCCAACCATTATGATGTCAGGATCTTGCCTTAGAGCGGTCCGTAAAATACTGGCAAAACTTAGCCCTATTTTATTATTTATTTGTACCTGGTTAATACGGCCAATACGATACTCAACGGGATCCTCTACTGTAATAATTTTACTTTCTTGTTGGTTTAACTCACTTAATGCACCATAAAGTGTGGTTGTTTTACCCGAGCCTGTTGGCCCAGTAACTAAAACCATGCCATGTGGACGTTTTATAATGCTGCGCACACGTTTTAATATGTGTGCCGGCATGCCTGTTTCATCTAACGATAGTAATCCTGCAGATTGATCAAGCAAACGCATTACAACTGATTCACCATGCTGAACCGGCATGGTAGATAGGCGCACATCAATACTATGACTGCGCACTTTTATATTAAACCGGCCATCTTGAGGGAGGCGTTTTTCAGATATATCTAATCCCGACATAAGCTTTAAACGTAGCACTAGTGCCGATGCTATTTTTACTTGGTTAAGAGTGTGCTCTTGTAATATTCCATCTACACGTTGACGAATGCGAAGCAAACCTTCATCTGGCTCAATGTGAATATCAGATGCGCGAACTTGCACAGCATCCTCAAATATTGATTGCAGTAACTTTACGACGGTTGCATCAGATGTCTCATCACCTAAAGAGTTTAAATCAAATTCTTCTACGTCTTGATATTCTTCATGGAGTTGTGCTGCAAAGTTGGTAATTTCATCTGTGCGGCGATATACGTTGTCAAACGCAGCCATGATTTGGCTTTCTTGTACAACAGCTAAATCTATTCGTTTAGGAGCAAGCATAGTCGCAAGTTGATCAAGGCCCCTTAAATCAGCAGGATCGCTCATCCCGACCAAAACAGAGTCACCATTGTCTTCAATTACTAATGCTCTGTAGCGACGTGCATAAACCTCAGATAAAAGCTTAGATACATCGTGTGATATTTTTCGCTGTGATATATCTAAAAAAGGTACCTGTAATTGCTGCGCTAAAAAGCGTAATAATTGTGGCTCACTAATAAACTCAAGTGTAATAAGTGTCGAACCTAATTTACGGCCCGTTGCAGCTTGAACATTTAATGCTTCACTTAGTTGCGCTTCGGTGATCATGTGTTCGTGAACAAGTAAATCGCCTAAGCGCATTTTTAAACTAGGTCTCATACGGCCTCCTTTAGTGCAACTAAACGCTGTAATGCATGCTGGGTCATAGCGGTATTTAACCCACCTAAATCTAGAGCCACCTTATAAAGCTGTTTAGCATCGAGGTACTCTCCTAGTGCATCTTTTGAGGTTGCAAGTGCAAGCCACCACTTTGCTTGACTAGGCTGGAGCTGTGTAAGATGTTTAAAGCTTTCAAGTGCTTTATGGTGCTTACTCGCACTTTGCGCAGCAGTACCTTGCAGCACCCAAAAATCAAGATTCGCCTGGGATTCAAATTCATCACTTAAAAGCAGTAATACCCCTTCATACTGTTGTTGCATAATGAGTATTTTGCTTAGCATTACACGCCATTCAAGTACGTTAGGGTTTTGGCGAATACCTGATTGCAAAACCTGCTCTGCCGAATTTATATCTTGTTGTTTAAAGTAAGTTGCAGCCAGTAAATTTCGAGCCTCAACATGTAAAGGCGATTGCGCTAAAATAATGTTTAAATCACTAATAGCTTCGTTGTATAAGCCAAACTGTATTGCCTGTTTAGCTGCTGCTAATTGCTCGACTAATAAAGCCTGTGGTGACTTAGTTTCTGCTGCACTTTTGATCATAGTATTTTGTGGCTTAGTTTTAGTCACTGAAGTAATTTTTGGCTTGCTGACAATAGCTTCACTAGCCACTAACACATTATCTTTAGCTAGTGCAGGGCTTTGTTTAACCTCGGCAATTACAACCGGCTCAGCCGTTGGTTGAGAAACCAGTAATGTTGCTTCACTCAACTTGGATTCAGCTAAATCATTCACTTCTGGTTTTATTTGCTCAACTTGCACAGCCTTCTTCACAACTTCTTGCTCAACTAAAGGCTCTACAGTGCTTTTTTCATCTTGAGAATCAGATAAATTAGAGCTCAAAACCGCGACCATTTTTTGCTGTGGTAGCACAGACTCACGTTGAGTTTCTTTTTTGTCGGCGGTCGGTAAATACAGGTATGCTAAAAAAATGACACTTAGCATAATAAGTAAAATTGCGGCTTTAAATACAATGTTTTTTACATCATATATTGGCTTTACGCTTATACCTTCTTGAATATTCACTTGTTTAGCTTCACGTTGCTCAATATTTTTAAGCATATTATTTATAACGCTCATAACCACTGCCTCCATACCCATATGGCAGCAATAGCTAAAACACTAAACATTAACGCGCTGTAGCTCCAATATTGACCGGTTCGATATTTTGCGCAGTCTTCGGTATCTTTTATGGCAAGCTGAATATGGCGATTTGTTATTGTATTTAACCCTTCCCCATAAGCTTGTAATAGTGCTTTGTGGCATAAAATATTAACTAACCTAGGAATTCCACGACTTGCTCTGGCAATCTTAAGCCCCATACTATTATTAAATAAAGGAGGCCTATTAAACCCTGCAACTTGTAAGCGATGATTAATATAATAAACAACCTCAGCGCCAGTCATCGCCCGTAATTTATACGAAAAACTGATACGTTGGCGCAGCTGCCTTACTTTATTGTTTGCCAGTTTTTCATCAAGTTCAGGTTGCCCAAATAACACAACTTGAATCAACTTTTCGCTTTCTGTTTCTAAGTTTGTAAATAATCTCAACGCCTCTAGAGTCTCCCAACTCAAGCATTGCGCCTCATCAATCAAAAGCACTACGCGTTCATTATCTTCTTGTAAGTCGAGTAAGTGATGATTTATAAGCTGCCCTAGTGCTTGTTGGTCCAATGCTTTATCTACATCCATACCCAGTTCAATTGCAATCGCCCATCTAAGCTCTTCAGGACTTAAATAAGAGTTAGGTAAATAAGCCACAATGTAATCTGGCTCAAGTTGGTTTAATAGCTTTCTACAAAGCAACGTTTTACCTGTCCCAACTTCACCGGTGACTTTAATAAACCCTTCACCCATTTCAATGGCTGTTGTTAGCACTTGCATCGCTTCGTGGTGCGGTTCAAGTGCACAAAAAAATTGTGTGTTAGGGGTTAGCGTGAAAGGCATTTCACTTAAATTAAAAAAGCTTAAATACATAGTTAGTTTTCATACCATGTTTTTAAAAGCTGACGGCTTTCACCTTGTTGTTTTTTCCAAGTATCGGGCATAACAACGGTTGGTTTGATTAAAATAATTAGTTCTTTTTTCTCTTGGCGTTTACGAATACTTTTGAATAAGTTGCCAAATATGGGGATATCACCCAGCACGGGTGTTTTTGATTCTTCATCCTGTGTTGACGTTTGCATCAAACCACCAATAACCACTATTTCGCCACTTTGAGCGCGAATAACGGTATCTGATTCTCGAATGTTGCTCTGCGCTAGAGGTAATTCAAAACGTTGATCGTCTAAAGTAATTACCTTTAGCTGCTCTTCTGTTTCAGTTACTGAAGGGTGAACATGCAAGATGACTGAGCCGTACTTGTCAATTTGCGGCGTTACATCAAGCGCAATACCAGAAAAGAACGGTGTTAAATCAATCTCAGGCGAGGTAGTTGTAGCAGTACCAGTTACCGTCGTACTTGATACATTAGTAACAAAGTATTCGTCTTGCCCTACTTTTATAACTGCTTTTTGGTTGTTTGTAGCCGTAACGCGAGGGTTAGATAACATTTGCACATCACCTTGGGTTTCTAGCAAATTAATAACCCCATTAAAGTCACCCTTTTGAATTGTCAGCGATGACGCTCCGCCAATGGCAGCCGAAATACTATTGCTAATTGTAGAACCCGCTGTTGTAGCAAACGAAATACCGCCTTCTAAACCACTGGCTATGCGCTCCCAGTTGACCCCTTGTTGGTACTCATCTTTTAAGGTTACTTCTATTATTTTTGCTTCTAGAATAACTTGGCGTTGTAGGTTTTCTTGGCTTTGACGTAAAAACTCTTTTAGCTGACTAATTTCGCTTGGTAATGCATTTACGGTTACCAAACTAGCTTGTGGGCTTGCAACAACATAGCGCCCATCGCTTGCGCCAATTAAAGACTTAAGGGCAACTTCTAATTCCTTCCAAAAATCGTTTTTATTAATTGTTTGGATTCGAGAACCATTCAAATCTAAGCTTTGATTATCGCCGCCAAATTCACTATTTTGCTGGTTACTATTACCTGAACTTGAACCACTCGAACCACTGCCACTTTGTGCAAATTGACTCACCCCACCAGCAACAACACTCACTGTAGACTGACCATGGCGTTGCATCATTAAATAATTTACAGGTATTGTTTCTGTGCGCATTTTGGCTGGTAGTACTTGTACAATTCGTCCTTCATTAACAATATCTAAAGGATACATACGCTTAATAACATTAATGACTTCATTAAACGTAACGCTTTTAAGATTTAAATTAATTGTGCCATTTACCTCAGGATGCACAGCAACACTAAAAGGGGTATCGTCTGTTAAGCCTGCAAAAAAAGCGCCTATTTCGACATCATTTGCTGCGACATCAAAACGCTTTATAGATAAATCATCACTTATAGTTTGCTCATTATTTATAGATGACAATAAGCTTTGTGTAAGTTCGCTTGGCATTTGTAAAGGCGCAATTACTTTAGCCTCTGTAGGTCTTTCAGATAACTCTTGCTCTATATGATTTTTAACCTCTTTACCTGGTTTAAAGCTATGGCACGCAGTTAAAAATGTAGGTAACAATAGAAGAACAAGCCACGGGTGAGATAAATTATTTTTTAATTTCATAGTCATATAATTCTAATTTTATTTGTTTATCATCATTTGCTAACACAACCTGTTTTGAGTTAATGCTTAGCACCCGAAAATCATCTACAGCATCACCAACTCGATAAATATGGCCTGAAATAATGGCCTTAAATGCTGTACTGTTTTTAATAATAGATTGCAATTTAAGTTCTGTACTTTGCTTAACTGGACTATTGTTACTCACGAACATATTTGGCTGAGTCGGATCGCGAAGTTGCGCAAGCGCACTCGGCGCAATAATGTAAAAAGCCAAAGTACAAATACTATAACGCGATAAATTTTTCATTAGCGCTCACTGTAGCAATTTGTAAAGTTAATTCAGCCTGAGGGTACTCTAGTACCTGATAACTAAACTCTTGTATTAATAACTTATCTTGATTATTTTTTAATGCGGCTAAATATTTTTGTAAGCTAAAGTAGCTACCTTGCAAAGTAACTACCATCTGATGCTCAAAAAATAATGTTTGCGTATCATGTTCACCTAGTTTTTCTACATCGATAGCCCGTGCTGGTTTTACATTAAAGCTACTCACTTTTACGTCGCTACTATCTACGAGCAAATCTTTTAAAACGGCAGGTACATTTTTAGCAGCTACAAAGCCTTGGCTAAAACTATTAAGTTGATTATTTATTTCGGCTAATTCATCTCTGGTTTGTGCAATTTGACCGCGTAAAACCTTAGTGTAGTCGTAGTTTAGTGCTTGGTTTAACATGGAGAGTTGCGCATTTATCTGCTGTAACTCTTGCAGCGTTGTATTGTGCTTTGAACGTATGTTGGCAACTTCATCTTGCTGTGGAAAAATAACGAACCAGAGACCGAGGTAAATCACTATAAACAAACCAACAAATAAGGTGGAATACTTCTCACGTTTTTGCAGCGATGCAAACTGAGCTTGGTATTTGACCCATAATGGCCAACCTTTATTTTTATTATTCTGGCTACTTATTGTTTGGCTCATGGTTTATCGCCCTCATCACTAAGGTCTGTCGCTACATTAAATTCACTCACACCTGCTTGCGTAGATAACTCTAAAACTGAAAACTCTTTATCAATAAAAAATGGCGACTGTTTTAAATTATCAAACCAAATTGGTAAGAATTTTGATTGCGATGTTTGACCCTGAAGCGTCACACTTTGCCCTACAAACTTAATGTGGGTCAGCCAAATATTAGATTCATGATACTTCGCTAAATCGTGCATTACCTGAGCGTAATCGGTTGCAGACTGATCTGAACTTTCCTCTAAATAGCTAAATATTTGCTGCTTGTGCAAAACCTCTTGCTGAAGTGTTTTTAGCTCATTAATAAAGAGTGTTTTATTTTGTTTCTCTGCTAACTGCTGTTTTACAACTTCTAACTGAGCTTTTCCTTGTTTGAGGTATTGCCTATTTTGTTCTAAATCAAGCTCACTAGAATATGTTTTATAACTGTAAAAAGCCCACGTGATTGAAATAATTAATAGCGCACCTAACCACAACGTAATCATTCCAGACAAAGGGACTGGGTCTCGCCGTACGCGTAAGGTTTTTTGATAAAAGTTAATCCGGGTTTTCATAGCACAGACTCAGGATCTGTTAATTGATAGGCTGCCCCAAGCGCATAATAAAAATTTGGCTCTAATTGCTGCGCTAATTCTAAGTTAGACTCAAAATCTACAACTTTTACTTGTAAAAACTCTGCAAGCCCGGCTCTAAGAGTTAATGAGGATAAATCATCGCACTGTAACTGAATGCTGCGAATTGGTGGTTGCTTGAGCTGGCTTTCAAAAAAGTCCATAGAACGCTGAATTTCTAATCCTAACGCTTCTACCAATTCTTGATTTTGATCCTTATCTGAAATACCCAAAAAACCATTTAATCGCCTAGCTAATACTAATTGCCCATCACGAATAATTAAGATTCGAGGTTCATGATTAGCATGTTGCACAATCAGCATATGCGCCTCTTTGTATGAGCCAAACAAGGTAACTAAAACCATTTCTTCAGAGGTCATTGCACGCAAAACAGGTTTAGTTTGTTCAAAACTGTCTATAAACGGAAGTAGTTGCAGCTTATTCGTAATAAACACATTCATTTTACTGCTTTGCATCGGTAACGTTATTGGATAATCGATAAAATCAGCCACAATATTTTCAGAAGCTATATCAACTAAACCTTTTGTAGTCCAAGGGAGTGACTGAATAATTTCTTCATCACTAAGGTTTGGTTTATCCATTTGCACTATTTGATAAAAGTAGTGCGGTATGACTAAATTAACTGCACAAATATCAGTAGAAACCTCATTTGTACAAGCAACAATTGCAGCGGTATAATCGGTTTGCTCAGACACATTTACACTGTGAGAACTGTGAACCATCCATTGGTCGCGTTGTTTTTTTAAACATACTGCGTTAACAGTATCTGCGTAAGTTGCAACACCAATAGCTGTATTTGGATCTAAACTACGATTTAACCATGAAAACAGCTTTTCTTTCATATAGCTACTATTGTTAATTGTGTATGAAATAAGTGTCGTACATTTTAACTACTTTGCCAAATTGAAAACCAACAAAATGCATGAAATATTCAAAATAGATGAAAATAACTATATTCAACAAATAGATAGCTCGTTTCTAAAAAAGAGAAATCTTTATTTAGGTATAAAACGTGATGATTTGCTCCATCCGCTAATAAGTGGCAATAAATGGCGTAAATTGAAATATAATTTAGCGTACATGCAAAAGATAAATAAAACAGAACTTCTGACTTTTGGTGGTGCGTTTTCAAACCATATTCACGCCTGTGCAGCTGCCGGAAAAGAATTTAATATAAAAACTCGCGCGATTATTCGCGGACCTGAACTGGATAACAACAACCCAACAATCCAATTTGCAAAACATTGTGGTATGAACCTACATGTAGTTAATCGTATAGAGTATCGAAAACGCCACGACACCGATTACCTTAATGCTCTGCAAGAGCGCTTTCCAAATGCTTATATTATTCCTGAAGGTGGTACAAACGAGCACGCCTTATTAGGATGTAAAGAGTTAGTACAAAGCTTACCTGAGCATAACTACTTAGTGTGCCCTACCGGCAGTGGCGGCACGCTTGCTGGATTAATCGAAGGTAGCGCTCCGACAACAAAGGTAATAGGCATTGCGGTATTAAAACAAGCTAATTATTTAAAAGAAGAAATAAAAAAGCTGAGCGCTAAAGCTAATAATCAAAACAACTGGCAGTTACTCACAGAGTTTCATGGTGGCGGCTATGGTAAGTTTTTACCTGAGTTATGGCAGTTTTGCCAAGATATGAGCCGCACACATAATCTACCACTTGAGCCTATTTATAGCGGGAAAATGATGTATGCATTATGGCAACTTATCGAGCAAGATTATTTCCCATCTGGGAGTAAAATTATTGCGGTTCATACTGGCGGGCTTCAGGGGCTAAATGGACTTAAATATAGAGGATTAATTTAATTAAATACCGCTTGCGTAAACTCTTGAAGTGGCTCTGAAAAGTAAAACCCTTGAGCTCCTACTACTCCCAATTTGGCAAGCGTAAACAACTCTTTTTGAGTCTCTACGCCAACTGCATACACAGGTAAATTTAAAAGGTTTGCGGCTTCAACTATCTTTTTTATTCGCCTTTGATTTTGAGTTTTTTCATTTAATAAATGAATTAGTTCGTATGATAATTTAAGTCCGCATACTTGATTATAATTAGCTAATACAGCTACTTTCTCACTACTTTTTACATTATCAATCACAACTTGTGAACGGCTTTTTTTAATTACATTAAGTGCATTAGTTATCGATTCTCTATGAGTAAAAAATTCTGCCTCACTTATTTCAAATTGTAATTTAGTATTTAACTTAAGCTCTGCCATTTGATTGGCTAACCACTCCCAAAATACAGTATTAAACCAATTTTTAGGGTGTAGATTTACACTAACTGTTAAGGCCGAAGGTTCACTCAGCATTAGCTTTTTAACTTGTGTTATTACTGCTTTATCTAATATTAAAGCGTCTTGATTACTATAAACCTGATTAATAAAATAACGAGCAGCTAGTAAACCAAGTTGGCTATGCCTAACCCTGATAAGAGCTTCATGTTCTAAAATTTCCCCGCTAGAGAGCTCAAATAAAGGCTGGAAGAATAATATAAATTTATTCTTTTTAATATTTTCGATAACTTGCTTACTAGAAAGTGGTTTTTCTTGACAGTAATTTAACGCTAAGCGGTGAAAGTGCTGCACTGAGCTGTTTTGCGATAGCATAAGTGCTGATTTTGCTAACTGATAAACCGCAATTTTATCTGCGCCTAATCGATAGTCGCACGCACCTATTTTAATGTTTTTATGAGTTATACTTTTTTGATAATTTTGGCATAGTAAAAACACGCACTGATGAAGCTTTTCAACGTAGCTGTCTAACTCGGGAGTAGGTATATGTGGCAAGGTGACGGCTAAGTAACTGGAATTTAGTATTTTTACCGACACATCTTTAAATTCAGTCAATTTTCTAGTGATTAACACTTTAAAAATAGCTTCTTTATCGGTTTTCTTATCAAAGTCACATTCAATGAGTAAAAATAAGCTATGTGATGCTCTATTAACCCCATACAAAGAACTTAATTCGCATTTTTTTACTTGTTTAATTAATCGTATTTTATTTTGTTTTTGTTCAATAATTTTAGTAGGTTGTATCATTGTATTTTTGGGCGTAATTTTACGGCTTACATTCAATAACCCCCACCAGCGATAAGACCAGCCAGCGGCGCCTAATATGATCAAGTTTAGCAATATAAATAAGTAACTTTGTGTTACCCAAGCAGGATAGTGATAGAGGCTCAAACTTAATGTTTTGTAAGAAAAAACTTCGCGCTCTATATTCACTAAATGCCTAACATGCTCTGCAGGCTTTGGCACCTCCAACACAAAACCTTCACTTTTAGCTAATGCAGCCAACACTTCATTGTTTATAGAAGGGGATAAATTCAGCTCGTAAACGTGTTTAACGAACTGCTGCCCAGAAGCATGAACTTTTTGATGTAATGCATCATTTAAAACGAAATTAAAACTAATAAGCATCATTAAAAATAAGACAAAAGAGATACCTTTGAAGTACTTGAAAAGCCAGATTTTACTCTTTTGCATAGCCTGCCACCCGTTAAATTATTAACTAAAGTGTTGTTCAATATCTATAGAAGTACAAGGCTATAAACTAAGTTTAAACGTTTATTAATAGCACTAAACAAAAAAGCCCAAAATAAACGAGAACTTACAAAAACAAACAACTATGCCCTTTCTTTTATGAATAGATTAAATTTAACTCCTCAGGCTTAAGTTAATATTAGATGTTTCGCAATTGAAACCATCCAGCATAGCAATCATGCTCTAGCCCTAGTTAAACCAATGACGTGTTTTGTTAGCAAAATACACTAAGCTTAGCATTACAGGGACTTCAACTAACACACCTACTACGGTTGCAAGTGCAGCACCAGAGTGTAAACCAAACAATGAAATAGCCACTGCAACTGCTAACTCAAAAAAATTAGATGTTGCGATCATGCACGCTGGCGCAGCTATATTGTGCTCTAGCTTCATTTTTTTTGCGGCAAAATAAGCAATAGCAAAAATACCATAGGTTTGAATCAGTAGCGGAATAGCTATAAGTACAATCGCTTCGGGGTTGGCTAAAATAGTTTGTGACTGAAAACCAAATAATAAAGCGACTGTCGCTAATAAACCCACAATAGAATAGGGCTTCATAATGCTCAAAAACTGATTGAGTCGAGAATGATCCCCGGCTTTATCTAGCTTTTTACGCGTAACCGCCCCTAAAATTAACGGTATAAGTACATATAACACCACAGATAAAAATAACGTATCCCATGGTACTGTTATATCGGTTACACCCAGCAATAAACCTGCTATGGGTGCAAATGCAAATATCATAATAATATCGTTAATAGATACCTGCACTAGCGTATAGTTAGCGTCGCCTTTAGTCAGTTGGCTCCAAATAAAAACCATAGCCGTACATGGCGCAACACCCAGTAAAATCATGCCTGCAATATATTCAGTTGCAGTTTTTGGGTCGACCCAGTCTGCAAATATACCCTTAAAAAATAGCCAACCTAAAAACGCCATTGTAAATGGTTTAATAAGCCAATTAAGTACAACGGTTAGTAATAGTCCTTTTGGTTTTTTACCTACGTCTTTAATAGATGAAAAATCAATTTGAACCATCATTGGGTAAATCATTAGCCAAATAAGTACCGCTATTACTATATTTACATACGCATATTCAAAGCCTGCTATGAGTATAAATAGCTCTGGTATTATTGAGCCTGTAAAAATACCAACAGCGATTGCTAAGGCTACCCAAACAGAAAGATACCGCTCAAATAATCCCATTTATCTCCCCTAAATATAGCGTTGATTAACGCGTTGGCTAAGATCTTCTGCAGATTCCACTCGTTCAGAATAGCGATCTACAAAGTAATCTTTTTGATCTCGCAATAATAAAGTGAATTTAATCAGCTCTTCCATAACATCAACAATCCGATTGTAGAGCGCAGAGGGTTTCATCCGTCCATTTTCTTCAAACTCTAAGTGCGCTTGTGGCACTGACGACTGATTAGGTATTGTTACCATGCGCATCCAACGCCCTAATACTCGTAGTTGGTTCACCACATTGAATGATTGCGAACCGCCACTAACTTGCAACACAGCTAATGTTTTACCTTGCGTTGGCCTTACACCTCCTAGGTTAAGAGGGATCCAATCAATTTGATTTTTGAATATACTCGTCATCGAGCCATGACGTTCTGGTGAGCACCATACCTGCCCTTCTGACCAAAGCATTAAATCTCGCAACTCTTGTACTTTAGGGTGTGATTCATCTTCACTATCGGTTTGAGGTAAACCTTCAGGGTTAAAAATTTTAACCTCAGCACCAAAATGCGTTAATAAACGAGCGCTCTCCTCTATAACTAACTTGCTATAAGAACGCGCTCTTAATGAGCCATATAACAATAAAATTTTAGGTTTATGCTCAGAAAAACTAACGTTAAAATTTGATGTGAGTGGAACAACACTGTGTGCTTTATTTGTATTTGGTAACCCATTAACTTCTGACATTGATAACTCAACCTTTGGTAAAAACAAGTATATGAAAAAACGTATATATGAAATTTCACACATAAAGACCTATGAGTCAAACTCTATTTTATAAAATTTACTTTTAAGTTATTTAAAATTAGCTCAAGACAATGGGAGGTATTATGGTAGATATTTGATATAGTTAATTTTAATGGCTCAACTATTTACTCAAGCAGAGGATTATAGTTTCACGTAATTTTTGCGCTTTAATTGGTTTTGCAACATGGGCATTCATGCCAATGGATAAGTATCGTGTAATATCATCTTTCATAACGTTAGCTGTTAAGGCGATTATTGGGATGTTTGCGATAGTTTCGTCATTATCACTACGAATAATTTGACTCGCCTCAACACCATCCATTATAGGCATATGAATATCCATCAAAATAATATCAAACGCTTCCGATTTTACTATTTGAATACATTCCAATCCATTGTCGACCAAATGAATTTGGGCACCAGCATTTCCAAGTATATTTGTAACGATTATTCTGTTGATCGAGTTATCTTCCACAACTAATATTTTGATACCCGCCAGTGACTTTTCACTGACGATATTGGCTACAGGTGCTTTATTTATAGAGCCCACCACTTTACGTTCAATCGCCTCATACAAAACACTCGTATATACAGGTTTATGCAAAATAGTTTGTATACTGACTTTCTTGCCTGCATCATTAATTAAACTTTCATCACTCATTGTAAGTACGATAATCTTGCTATAAAGCTGGGGGCTAATACTATGAATACGTATTAAAAAGGTTTCGCAACTCATCGCTGGCATTGCCCTGTCAACAATAATGGCTTTAAATTTTTCTTTATTCTGCTCAATAATATCAATAGCTTGTTTAGCAGATTGACAGGCCGTACATACCAGCCCCATAGCCGTTAGCTGATTTTCAATTACCTTAAGATCATCTTCATTATCATCTACAATTAATACCTCAAACGGATCAGTAAAAGTTAGGTCGGGAGTGTTATCAATCAACGCTTGGTTATTCAATTTCACCTTAATCGAAGCTATAAATTCACTACCTACACCTTGAGTACTTTTTACCGTTATATCCCCACCCATCGATTGGCATAAACGCTTACTTATAGTTAAACCTAAACCTGTGCCGCCAAACTTCCTGGTTGTAGAGCTGTCAGCTTGAGTAAAAGATTCAAATAAATCGGTAAGGCTTTGCTCAGCAATCCCAATACCGGAATCCTTAACAATGAAATACAAACAAACGCTCTTAGGATCAGCTAACGATCTTTTTGATTCTATTAATACAGATACAAAGCCGTGTGTAGTAAATTTAATTGCGTTAGAGCATAAATTTAGCAGTACTTGGTTTATTCGAACTACATCACCTATTAAATCAAGTTTAACCTCTTTACCAATGACAATATCAAATGTAATCCCTTTGCTTTGAGCTAGCTCATCAAAAGTTGCTTTTATGTAGTCAACAACCGAATTTACAGAAAAAGGAAATTCCTCAAGGTTAATATTTCCAGACTCAATTTTTGAAAAGTCTAAAATATCGTTAATTACAATGAGCAGCTGGTCAGAAGAATATTTTATTTTATCTAAATACTGTTTTTGTTCTGGTGGTAAATTGCTGTCTAATAAAATATTAGTAAGTCCAATAACACCATTCATTGGAGTTCTAATTTCATGGCTCATATTAGCTAAAAAGTCTGATTTTATTGACGCTGAATGTTCAGCTTCATTTTTTGCAATTAACAACTCTTCCGTTCGCTGCTCAACTCTATATTCTAATTTAAGTTTTTCGCTATCAAGTTCCTTTAATAATTGAACCCGCTTACTATTTAAAAGTAGTACAAAAGCTAAAAAACCACTCAATATTGTGATTACTGCAATTGCGCTATAAATAAGCATTTTATTTTGTTCGAAATATGAAGGTTGATTATTAATAATAATGGAATGTTCAGGAAGATTTTGGGAGGCTATCTCAAACTTTTTTAATTTTTTAAAATCATAATAGTAAGTACTTAACTGATCGCTATCTACCGGTTCTAAATATTTATTATTATCAAAAAAAACTATTGATTCGGCAACTCGAGCGCCTATTTTTTCACCAGATAGCAAATATCCTCCAACAATCCCCGAACCTAACAGTGAATGCCAATAACTAAGAATAGGAACAGAGCTGTTACTTGTTAGTCGCTCCACAAATTGAAATGGGCTAAGTACCGTATCGTTATAACGTCTAAAAATCGGCGTAAATAGTATTATTGAATCAGCAGGCGCATTATTTACTTTATTTATTAACTCATCGGCAGGTAAATCAAACCATTTTTCTAGCGTTAAATGCGAAAAGTCTCTATTAATAATCGGCATAAGATGTTGGTAAAAATTAGACCCTATACCACTTTTTCTATCCAGGATAACAATTAACTTTTTAGGGTTTGTTAAGTTAACAGCGTTTATCACCCCTTGCTTATAATTTAGTTTGGGTCGAATAATAATTCCATTTTCATTTTTTGGTACTTTAAACTTACCACCCGGTGTTAGGTATATTATTGGAATCCCTGTAAATAAGGTGTCAAATTCAGATAATAATGAGGCAGCAGGAACGCCTCGACTAATAATTATATCTATTCTTTTATCGTAATATTTCTGTTGTAAATAAGCCTTCATCAATCGCTTTTGTCGCATTTCATTGAATCGACCAACGTCCATATTTTCAATAAAAAGATCAAAACCGGCATTGCGCTCTAATAATTCAGAACGTAATCCCCTCTCGACACTTTGCTGCCATGGAGAATCTTGGTTTAGAGAGTTTATAAGTAAAACTTGGGTTGTATTTTTTGAAGAGATTTTTTTTTGAATTATTTTTTTTGAAGCAATTGTATCTGAAATATTTGTTTGCGATATAAGCGCTTGTACATTAAGGCTCAGTAGCTGAAAAAAAAGAAATACAGTCGCTAAATAGGTTTTCATATTTCTCATAGATTCGTTCAAAAAAAGTCTGTAGAGGATAGATTGCAATCATTTATATATCAACTAATACAAGCCTCATAAAAACAAAAAGCCCCGTATGAACGGGGCTTTTCTATAATAAATCTTTACACTGTAAAAGTTAGAAAACTAGAACGGGATATCGTCGTCAAAATCAATGGTTGGTTCCATTGGGTTTGATGCGCCACCTTGCGGAGCACTTTGTGGTTTAGGAGCGAAACCACCTTGCTGTTGTGGTGCACTTTTTTGCTGTGGTGCATAACCACCTTGCGGCTGATATTGATTACTTTGCTGCTGTGGTGCTGGAGCCGGTTTTGGTTGTGCTGCTGGTGCGGCTTGTTGCTGCGGATTATAGCCACTTTGCTGTGCAGCTTGGCCTTGGTTATTTTGACCGTAACCACCGCTTTGTTGACCACCTTGCGGCTGATTACCTTGGTAACCACCACCTTGTTGTCCACCTTGCGGCTGATTACCTTGGTAACCACCACTTTGCTGATCGCCACCACGTGCGCCTAACATTTGCATTTGACCAGTAAAGCCATCTACAACTATTTCTGTAGTGTATTTTTCTTGGCCTTGTTGATCGGTCCACTTACGTGTTTGAAGTTTACCTTCAACATAAATTTGTGAACCTTTACGACAATATTCACCAACAATTTCAGCTAATTTGCCAAAGAACACAACACGATGCCACTCAGTTTTATCAACCATTTGGCCAGTGTTTTTATCTTTATAGCTATCCGAAGTTGCTAAGGTAATATTTGCTACACCATTGCCGTTAGGCATATAACGAACTTCAGGATCTTGCCCTAAATTACCAACCAAAATTACTTTGTTCACACCGCGTGCCATGGAACCATCTCCTATAAATGTTAGATTAAACCAGCTACTTTACGTGCTTGGTCTAGGTCAAATTCTTTATCATTAATCTTTAAATAGCTGCGACTTTCATCGCGAACCACAGTTGCTTCTATTACGCCTGGTAAAGCAACTAACTGAGAAGCAAGTGTTTGAGCATGCTCTTCAGAATCTAATTTGGTCATTAAACTAATAACTTTACTTTTGGGTGGGACTTGCATTTTCCACGCAATAATAAGCCATATTAACCCAACAAGTGCTGCTGCCGCAAACACAGCTTGTGTCGTTGTTGTTTGTGCTACATAGCCACCTAACATACCGCCTAAAAAGGCGCCTAAAAACTGGCTAGATGAGTAGCCACCCATTGCTGAACCTTTTTGGCTTGCAGGTGCTATTCGCGATACAAGCGCAGGCATAGTGGCTTCTAAAAAGTTAAACGCCACAAAATAAAGCAGCATACACACAGCAATGCCTACTACACTATTAACCCATACCGACATTGCTAGCATACTAATAGTTAACAAGGCTACCGAGCCAATAAATGCTTGTTTTTCTTTCTCTTTTTTAATGGCCACAATCATTATTGGTACCATTAATAAAAATGCTAAAAATAGCACTGGAATATATAAATACCAGTGATGGTCGGCAACTAAGCCATCTTTAATTAATTGACTCGGCAGTACGACAAATATTGTGGTTAGCGTTAAGTGTAATAGCAATACACCTGCATTTAATCGTGCTAACTGAGGGTGCTTAATTAGTTTTTTAATGTCGCTAAAGCTTGCTAATGTATCGCCTTTGGGCGCTTTATTTACCGCATTTGGCACTAGCATAGTCACTATAAATATACCAAAAACAGCTAAAATAGCAGTCAACCAAAATACACCCGCAATACCCCACGAAGCTGCAACAATTGGCCCAAGTAGCATAGCAAAGGCAAAGCTCATTCCTATGCTCATACCAATAACGGCCATTACCTTTGGTCGTTGCTCATCGCGGCTTAAATCTGAAGCAAACGCGAGTAGTGCACTGGCTATTGCGCCCATACCTTGTAGAGCGCGGCCTACGGTAACCATTTGAATAGAGTCAGCTAATGCAGCAACTACAGAGCCAATAGCAAATACGACTAAGCCACCAACAATAACCTTTTTACGACCAATTTTATCGGATAATCGACCCATAGGTATTTGCAATACGGCTTGCGTTAAACCATACGCACCAATGGCAAAACCAATCCAAATAGGCGAAAAACCTTCAAGCGATTGTCCATAAATAGCCAATACAGGCATCAGCATAAACAAGCCGAGCATTCTAAATGCAAACACACTCGCCAGCGATACTGCGGCGCGTTTTTCTCGTGAATTAAGTGAAGATGCGGTCATTATCTGCGTGATCTTACTCTATGAAAAATTGAGGTTGGGATTCTACCATAAGCTTGGCAATAATTAATCGCCTATAAGTAAGGATTTTTCATTGATCAAGGATTAATATTGCTTCGTATTATGCGATACTGAGTAAATAATTTTGGTAATAAACGAGATAGCATGGAAAACATTGAAGTCCGAGGCGCCCGTACGCATAATTTAAAAGACATCAGCCTAACCATCCCACGTGATAAATTAATAGTTATTACTGGTCTATCTGGTTCGGGGAAGTCATCACTTGCATTTGATACACTTTATGCAGAAGGACAACGCCGGTATGTTGAATCACTTTCTGCGTATGCAAGACAATTTTTATCGCTTATGGAAAAGCCTGATGTAGATCACATCGAAGGCCTCTCTCCTGCAATTTCTATTGAGCAAAAATCAACGTCTCATAATCCACGATCAACTGTGGGTACTATTACCGAAATTTACGATTATTTACGACTTATGTTTGCCCGCGTTGGCGAACCACGATGCCCTACACATGATTTACCACTTGCTGCGCAAACCGTTAGTCAAATGGTAGATACTGTTTTGGCACTGCCTGAAGGCAGTAAATTAATGCTGCTTGCGCCTATAGTAAAAGAGCGTAAAGGTGAGCATGTTAAGTTATTAGAGCAGCTATCAAGCCAAGGTTATATTCGCGCCCGTATAGACGGTGAAGTATGTGACTTGTCTGATCCACCAACACTTGAGCTCCATAAAAAACATACAATAGAAGTTGTTGTAGACAGATTTAAAGTAAAAGATGGCTTACAGCAACGCTTAGCAGAATCGTTCGAAACCGCTCTTGAAATGTCGAACGGCGTTGCACATGTAGCATATATGGACGATAGCAGCGCTGAAGAGATTCTATTTTCAGCAAATTTTGCCTGCCCCACTTGTGGCTATGCAATGACCGAACTTGAGCCTCGTTTGTTTTCGTTTAATAACCCTGCGGGTGCGTGTCAAACGTGTGATGGATTAGGCATACGCCAATATTTTGATCCTAACCGTGTGGTGCATAATCCTGAGTTAAGTCTTGCCGGCGGTGCAATTAAAGGCTGGGATAAACGCAGCTTTTATTACTATCAAATGCTTCAAGCCGTTGCAGAGCACTATAGTTTTGATTTAGATGTGCCTTATCAAGATTTAGACAACGACTCGAAAAAAATTATTTTAGATGGCTCTGGTAGCACTAAAATTGCGTTTAATTACCGTAACGACCGTGGCGATTTAATTACGCGCAATCATGAGTTTGAAGGCGTGTTAAACAACATGAATCGCCGCTACCGCGAAACTGAGTCAAACTCAGTACGCGAAGAGCTTGCTAAATACCAAACAAGCCAAGCATGTCCTAGCTGTAATGGCTCGCGTTTACGCGAAGAATCTCGAAATGTATTTATTGGAAAAACCAACTTACCTGCAATCACGTGCATGAGTATTGGTGAAGCTATGGAGTTTTTTGAAGGGTTAACGCTAACCGGACAAAAAGGCCAAATAGCTGAAAAAATACTAAAAGAAATTCGCGACCGTTTATCGTTTTTAATTAACGTTGGCCTAAATTACTTATCACTTGAGCGCAGCGCCGACACACTATCAGGTGGTGAAGCTCAGCGTATTCGCTTAGCGAGCCAAATTGGTGCAGGCCTTGTAGGTGTAATGTACGTCCTAGATGAGCCATCTATTGGGCTGCATCAACGCGATAATGACCGTTTATTACAAACATTGGTACATTTACGCGACTTAGGTAACACCGTTATTGTGGTAGAGCACGATGAAGATGCTATTCGTGCCGCTGACCATATTATTGATATTGGCCCTGGTGCAGGTGTTCATGGTGGGCATATTATTGCTCAAGGTACGCGCGACGATATTTTAGCAAGTAAAGAGTCGGTTACAGGCCAGTTTTTATCAGGCGTACGTAGAATAGAAATACCAAAAGAACGTCACCCAACGAACGAAAAATGGCTAGAGCTATTTGGCGCAACGGGTAATAACCTTAAAAATGTAGATTTAAAAATCCCATTTGGTTTAATGACCTGTGTGACAGGTGTATCGGGCTCAGGTAAATCAACGTTAATAAACGACACCTTATTTAAACTTGCTCATACAGAGCTAAATGGCGCAACAACTGCCGAAGCGGCACCGTATAAATCAATTAGCGGTTTAGATCATTTCGATAAAGTAATCGATATTGATCAAAGCCCGATTGGCCGAACTCCACGTTCAAACCCAGCAACCTACACTGGTATATTTACCGGTATTCGTGAATTATTTGCAGGCACACAAGAAGCACGCTCACGAGGCTATAAAGTAGGTCGCTTTAGCTTTAACGTTAAAGGCGGACGCTGTGAAGCGTGCCAAGGTGACGGCTTAATTAAAGTTGAAATGCACTTTTTACCTGATGTATATGTACCGTGTGATGTATGTAAGAGCAAACGCTATAACCGCGAAACACTCGAAGTACAATACAAAGGTAAAAACATACACCAAGTACTCGAAATGACAGTTGAAGACGCGCATGATTACTTTGATAAAATACCGGCTATTGCACGTAAACTTAAAACATTGATGGACGTTGGTTTGTCGTACGTGCGTTTAGGACAAGCAGCTACTACTCTCTCTGGTGGTGAGGCGCAACGTGTAAAACTAGCGCGTGAGCTGTCAAAGCGTGATACAGGTAAAACACTCTACATATTAGATGAGCCAACAACAGGCTTACACTTTGCTGATATAGAACAGCTGCTTGTAGTACTTCATCGTTTGCGCGATCACGGCAATACCATTGTTGTTATTGAGCATAATCTTGATGTGATTAAAACAGCAGACTGGGTTATCGATTTAGGGCCTGAAGGCGGGGCTGGCGGTGGTGAAATACTGATTGCAGGTACGCCTGAAGAAGTAGCCGAATGTGAGCGTTCACATACTGGGCATTACCTAAAACCTCTATTAAGTAAA